>NZ_CP124620.1:3218181-3540000 GCF_030128875.1 Stenotrophomonas sp. BIO128-Bstrain
CGAGAACAGCTCGAAGGCTTCCTTCTTGTACTCCTGCTTCGGCTGCTTCTGCGCATAACCGCGCAGGTAGATGCCCTGGCGCAGGTAATCCATGCGCGCCAGGTGCTCCTTCCAGCTCTGGTCCAGCACGGTCAGCATCACGTGCTTCTCCAGCGCGCGCATGGTCTCGTCGCCCACGCCGGCTTCCTTCGCGGCGAAGTGCTCGTCCACCTTGGCCTGCACCTTCTCGGCGATGCCTTCGGCGTCCAGTTCCTCGTGCGCCTTGACCAGCTCGGTCAGCGACATGTCGATGCCGAAGTCCGAGGCCAGCGTCGCTTCCAGACCCTGCAGGTCCCACTGCTCATCGATCGAGTTCGGCGGCACGAAGCGCGCCACCACATCGAAGATCACGTCGCCGCGGATGCCATCGACGTTCTCCTTCACCGACTCCGCATCCAGCAGTTCGTCGCGCTGGCTATAGATCACCTTGCGCTGATCGTTGTTGACGTCGTCGAAGTCCAGCAGGTTCTTGCGGATGTCGAAGTTGTGCGCTTCGACCTTGCGCTGCGCCTTCTCGATCTGGCGGCTGACCAGACGATCCTCGATGACGTCGTCTTCCTTCATGCCCATCATGCGCATCGCCTTCTGGACCCAGTCCGAGGCGAAGATGCGCATCAGGTTGTCTTCCAGCGACAGGTAGAAACGGGACGAACCCGGATCGCCCTGGCGGCCCGAACGGCCACGCAGCTGGTTGTCGATACGGCGTGATTCGTGGCGCTCGGTACCGACGATGTGCAGGCCACCGGCCGCCTTGACCGCGTCATGGCGCTTCTGCCACTCGGCCTTGACCTGGGCGCGCTGCTCGTCGGTGGCGTCTTCGCCCAGCTCATGCAGCTGCGCTTCCAGCGAACCACCGAGCACGATATCGGTACCACGGCCGGCCATGTTGGTGGCGATGGTCACCGCGCCCGGCATGCCGGCGTTGGCGATGATGGTCGCTTCGCGGTCGTGCTGCTTGGCGTTGAGCACTTCGTGGTGCACACCGGCCTTGGTCAGGTGCTCGGACAGCATCTCCGAGGTTTCGATCGAGGTGGTACCCACCAGCACCGGCTGGCCGCGCTCGTTGCAGGCCTGGATATCGGCCAGCACGGCGTTGAACTTGCCGTTGCGGTTGAGGAACACCTGGTCCGAACCGTCCTTGCGGATGGTCGGGCGGTTGGTCGGGATCACCACCACTTCCAGGTTGTAGATGCTCTGGAATTCGTAGGCTTCCGTATCGGCCGTACCGGTCATGCCGGACAGCTTCTTGTACATGCGGAACAGGTTCTGGAAGGTGATGCTCGCCAGGGTCTGGTTCTCGCGCTGGACCGGCACGCCTTCCTTCGCTTCCACCGCCTGGTGCAGGCCATCGGACCAGCGGCGGCCGGCCAGGGTACGGCCGGTGAATTCATCGACGATCACCACTTCGCCATCGCGCACGATGTAATCCACGTCGCGCTGGTAGATGGCATGCGCGCGCAGGGCGGCATTGAGGTGATGCACCACCGTCAGGTTCTGCGCGGCGTACAGGCCTTCGGTTTCGGCATTGAGGATGCCGGCTTCGACCAGCAGCGCCTCGGCATGCTCCATGCCCGCTTCGGACAGATGGACCTGCTTGCCCTTCTCGTCCACCCAGAAATCGCCCTCGCCTTCCTCGGCATCCTGCTTGATCAGGTGCGGGACGACGCGGTTGACGCGGATGTACAGCTCCGGGGAGTCATCGGCCGGGCCGGAGATGATCAGCGGGGTACGGGCTTCATCGATCAGGATGGAGTCGACTTCGTCGACGATGGCGTAGTGCAGGCCGCGCTGGTAGCGGTCCGCACGGGACAGCGCCATGTTGTCGCGCAGGTAATCGAAGCCGAATTCGTTGTTGGTGCCGTAGGTGATGTCGCTGGCGTACGCCTCGCGCTTGTCGCCGTGCGGCATGCCCGGGTAGACCACGCCCACGCTCAGGCCCAGCCAGTTGTAGAGCTTGCCCATCTGCGCCGAGTCACGGCGGGCCAGGTAGTCGTTCACGGTGACCACGTGGACGCCCTTGCCTTCCAGCGCGTTGAGGTAGACCGGCAGCGTGGCGACCAGGGTCTTGCCTTCACCGGTGCGCATTTCGGCGATCTTGCCCAGGTGCAGGACCATGCCGCCGATCAGCTGGACGTCGTAATGGCGCATGCCGAGCACGCGGCGGCTGGCTTCACGGCAGACCGCGAACGCTTCGGGCAGCACCTTGTCCAGGGCTTCACCGTCAGCGATGCGCTGCTTGAACTCCGGGGTCTTGGCCTTGAGCTGCTCGTCGGAGAGCTTTTCGATTTCCGGCTCCAACGCATTGACCTTGGCGACGATGCGGTTGAGCTGGCGCAGCTGTCGTTCATTACGACTGCCGAAGACGCGGGTAAGCAGGCTGTTGATCATTGAAGGAACCGGTTGGAATGAGACGCCCCAACGGCGGCGCTCTCCCCGGGGGATGCGCACGCCGCAAACGAAACAGGGCGCACCGCGCCCTGTCTATGGCAACACCCATTGTAGCTTGGGACGGGGGTCCGGCGTTTCAAGCACCCCCGTTCAAGTTCGTTACCGTGATCAGCCCCGCGAAACGCGGCCGACCGGGGTGTTGCCGCCATCACCGAGGAACTTGCGCGGATTGACCACCTGGCCGCGTTCCCAGACCTCGAAGTGCACGTGGGCACCGGTGGAACGGCCCGTGGAACCGGCCTTGGCCACTTCCTGGCCGGCCCGGACCAGATCGCCCGGCTTCACCACCAGGCGCGAATTGTGCGCATAGCGGGTCACATAGCCGTTGCCATGGTCCACATCGACCACGTTGCCGTAACCGCCCTTCACGCCGGCGAAGCTGACCACGCCATCGGCCACCGACATCACCGGGTCACCAACCTTGGCGTGGAAATCCATGCCCTTGTGGGTGGCCGCACCGCGACCGAACGGATCGCTGCGGGTACCGAAGTTGGAGGTGATGTAGGTGTTGCGGATCGGCATGCGCGAGGGCACGGCATTCTGTTCGAGCTGGTGGTCGAACATCAGCGATTCCATCACCGACAGCTGGCGGCCTGAAGCAGCAAAGCGCTGCTCCAGCACCTGTAAGTCGGCGTTGACCGCGCTGACCGGGATGTCCTGGGTCGGGCCGGGCTCGCCTTCACCGAGGCCGGGGGTCTCGTTGAAGTCGAATTCGCCGTCTTCCAGTTTGCCCATCTGGGTGAGTCGTTCGCCCAGGGCGTTGAGACGGGTGGCCTGCGCCTGCAGCTCGCCCATCCGCGCTGCCAGCGCGTTGACCTGGGTCTGAGCGTCCTTCTGAGCCTGCGCCAGTTCGCGTTCCTGCTGTGCGACCTTGGCGTGGAGCCGGGAATCGTTGAACATGCTGCCACCGATACCGGCACCGAAGCCGATCAGGCAGCCCACCCCCAGCACACTGCCCAGCAGGGCACGGGGGGAATCTTCGAAGTAGAAACGCAAACGCGCCAGCGGCGTCTTGGCCTGTCCTTCACGCGTTTTGATTACGATCTTTTTGAATGCCATCAGTGAGTTTTCATGTCTGAGCCGAAATCCAGTGCCCGTTCCCCATCCACGCCGAAGCCGGCGCTGGATGCGGTCATGGCGGACAAAGCCGGTAACCCGCTGCGTCGTGCCTTGTGGCTCGACGCGCTGGACCGTCAATTGCGCCCCCATTTGCCGCCTGCACTGGCCACCCGTTGCCGGCTGGCGAATGTAAACGGCGAGCACCTCGTTTTTCTCGTCGAATCTCCCGTGTGGCACGCCAAGGTCCGGCTTGCCGAAGCACAGTTGATCGACGCGGCCCGGTCCATCGGGCTGAAGGTCACCAAGGTGACCGTCAAAACAGCGTCCGCCCCTCCCCCACGCTCCCCAGCGATCGACAACAGGAATGGCCCCCACGCTGTTTCAGCCGCCACGCACAAAGGGCTACGCGACGCGTTGGCTTGTCTGCGCGACGTGGATTCCTCCAAGTCGTGAAGCCATCGGGGCATCCCGCCCCTTCCCGGCCGCGTCACGATCACGTGAACTTTGGCTGGGAGCCGGTCTGCACTGTAGCGGCGTCGGTGCCGCCAGTCGTTAGTGTTTTATTAAATTAACGTTAAATTCGGCACAAACCTTGATGAGGTTCACAAATCTGTGCGCTGTGCACCCCTACGGTTCATTGACGTCAAGATCACGCGGTGTTGAGCCCGTCCTGACCCCCTGAAACAGAAACGGCGCCTTGGGCGCCGTTCTATTTTCTTTCAGATCAATGGGTTGGCCAGCACTTGGCTCAGGCGTAGGCCGGCAGACCATAGACGACGGGGGCCTCGACCGCAGGCGACTCGTAGCTGACCCACTCCCACGCGCTGGCATCGGCCAGCAGGGCGCGTACCAGCTTGTTGTTGAGCGCATGGCCGGACTTGAAGCCCTCGTAAGCGCCGAGCACCTGGCCACCGGCCAGGTACAGATCGCCGATCGCGTCGAGGATCTTGTGGCGCACGAACTCGTCGGCGTAGCGCAGGCCGTCGTCGTTGAGCACGCGGAACTCGTCGAGCACGATGGCGTTGTCCATCGAACCGCCCAGGCCCAGGTTGCGCTCGCGCATGTATTCCAGATCCCGCATGAAGCCGAAGGTCCGGGCGCGGGAGATTTCCTTGGTGTAGGCCAGGGTCGAGAACTCGATTTCCGCGCGCGACTGCTTGGCCGGGATCATCGGGTGGTTGAACTGGATGGTGAAGCCGAGCTTGTAGCCTTCGTACGGCTCGAAGCGGGCGACCTTGTCGCCATCGGTGACTTCCACCGTCTTGAGAATGCGGATGAAGCGTTTCGGCGCGTCCTGTTCGGCGATGCCCGCTGACTGCAGCAGGAACACGAACGGGCCGGAGGAACCGTCCATGATCGGCAGCTCGGCCGAGGACAGCTCCACGATGATGTTGTCCACACCCAGGCCGGCCAGGGCCGACATCAGGTGTTCGACGGTCTGGATCTTGGCCTCGTGGTAGGTCAGGCCGGTGCACAGCGTGACTTCGGTGACCAGGTCCGCACGCGCGGGCACTTCCACCACCGGGTCCATATCGACGCGGCGGAACACGATGCCATGGTTGACCGGGGCCGGGCGCAGGGTCATGTAGACCTTGTCACCGCTGTGAAGGCCGACGCCGGTGGCGCGGATCGTGTTCTTGAGGGTGCGTTGCGGGATCATCGGGGGCAGGACCAGAAAGCGCGCGGTCAGCGCGGCTGTGACAAACAAGAATAACACGCACTACCGCTGTCCCTTCCGTGAACCGTGGTGCGTCGACAGCACTGCCCGGACGTGCGCGATGCACGACGGCGGTCAGACTGCCGGGCCGATCCTGGCCCGGCAGCATGGGACATGGAGGTGCTTACCGGGGAGGACAAGACCCCGGCCAGCGTTACTCAGTCCGCCTGGCGGCGCAGGAACGCCGGGATGTCCAGGTAATCGTTGGGCAGTTCAGCGGCGGCCGGACCCGAAGCGCTCGGAGCCGACGGTGCCACGGTGTCGGCACTGGGACGACGCAGGCCCATGCCCATGCCCATCCCGCCGACGGCCTTGGAGACCGCATCGCCGCCGTTGTCGAATTCGCCGAACTCCGGCTGGCCGGTGGTGGCGTTGCGGACCAGCTTGATCGGTGCGCGCTCGCCCGGACGCTGGGTCTTGGCGGTGACGGCACGATTCAGGCCGGTGGCGACCACGGTCACGCGGACTTCGTCCTGCATGTCCGGGTCCAGCACGGTACCCACGACCACGGTGGCATCTTCGGAGGCGAAGCCATCGATGGTGCGGCCGATCTCGTCGAACTCGGCCATCGTGAAGTCGGCGCCGGCGGTGATGTTGACCAGGATGCCGTTGGCACCGGCCAGGTTCACATCGTCCAGCAGCGGGTTCTGGATGGCGGCTTCAGCCGCGGCCTGGGCGCGGTCATCGCCACGCGCGGTGCCGGTACCCATCATCGCCAGGCCCATTTCGGACATGACGGTGCGCACGTCGGCGAAGTCGACGTTGATCAGGCCCGGACGCACGATCAGATCGGCGATGCCCTGCACGGCGCCCTGCAGCACGTCGTTGGCGGCACGGAAGGCCTGGATCATGGTGGCGTTGCGGCCCAGCACGGTGATCAGCTTTTCGTTCGGGATCGTGATCAGCGAATCGCAATGCTGGCTCAGCTCTTCGATGCCCTTCAGCGCGACCTGCATGCGGCGACGGCCTTCGAACGGGAACGGCTTGGTGACCACGGCGACGGTCAGGATGCCCATCTCCTTGGCCAGCTGCGCCACGACCGGGGCTGCACCGGTGCCGGTGCCGCCGCCCATGCCGGCGGTGATGAACACCATGTCCGCACCCTGCAGGGCATCCATGATGCGCTCACGGTCTTCCAGCGCGGCCTGGCGGCCGACTTCCGGGTTCGCGCCTGCGCCCAGGCCCTTGGTGACGTTGGTACCCAGCTGCAGCTGCAGCTTGGCACCGCAATTCTTGATGGCCTGCGAATCGGTGTTGGCGGTGATGAATTCCACGCCGTCCACACTGGTGCTGACCATGTGCGCCACGGCGTTACCGCCGCCGCCGCCCACGCCGATCACCTTGATCACCGCATTGGGTGCCATCTTTTCAATCAGTTCGAAATGCGCCATGTCCGTGTCCTCGTGTTGCCGTTTACGCGGGACGGGGGCTTCGGAGAATCCTTCTCCTGTCCTCCCCACCGTCGTGCCGGCGAGTTGTAGTTGGTATGCCGGGCTGGATAGAGCCAACCGCGACGGTGTTGCCTGCTTCAATGGTCGGCCAGGTGGCCGGGTAATGCGCTTGCTGTGTACGTCGTGATGCGGGGTGTTGCGGCGTTGCGTGGACGGTGTGTGGATTTTTCGGGAACTGCTTATCGCTTATTGCATGTGTACTGCCTGTTGCGGGCCGCGATCAGAACTCGCCGCGGAACCAAGTTTTGAGCTTCTTGAACATGCTGCCGGCGCGGCCGGTCGGCAGCGACGGGCGACGCGGGTGTTCGATCTGGCTGCCCATCAGCAGCAGGCCCACGCCGGTGGCATGCACCGGGTTGCCCACTACTTCGCCCAGGCCGGTGACGTGCTGCGGGATGCCCACGCGTACCGGCATCTGCAGCATTTCCTCGGCCAGTTCGACCACGCCTTCCATCTTCGAAGCGCCGCCGGTGAGCACCATGCCGGCGCGCACCAGTTCCTCGAAACCGGAGCGGCGCAGTTCGGCCTGCACCATCTCGAAGATCTCTTCGTAGCGGCCCTGCACCGCCTGGGCGAGTGCATGGCGCGGCATCCGGCGCGGTGGACGATCACCGACGCTGGGCACCTGGATGCTTTCCTCGGCGGTGGCCAGCTGGGCCAGGGCGCAGGCGTAGCGCACCTTGATCTGCTCGGCTTCCGGGGTCGGCGTGCGCAGCATGTGCGCGATGTCGTTGGTGACGTGGTCGCCGGCGATCGGCAGCGAGGCGGTGTGGCAGATCGCGCCCTGCACGAACACGGCCAGGTCGGTGGTACCCGCGCCCATGTCGACCAGCACCACGCCCAGCTCGCGCTCGTCGGCGGTCAGCACGGCCACGCTGGAGGCCAGCGAGGACAGCACCAGGTCATCGACCTGCAGGCCGCAGCGCTGCACGCACTTGGAGATGTTGGCGGCGGCCGACTGTGCGCACACCACCAGGTGGGCGTGCACTTCCAGGCGCACGCCGGTCATGCCGACCGGGTTGCGGATGCCTTCCTGCGAATCATCCAGCACGTACTCACGCGGGATCGCATGCAGGATCTTCTGATCGGCCGGGATGGCCACCGCCTTGGCTGCGTCCAGCACGCGGTCCAGGTCGCCCCAGGTCACTTCGCCGTCGCGGATCGGCACGATGCCGGGCGAGTTCTTGCACTGCACGTGGTTGCCGGAGATCGAGGCGTACACCGAGCGGATCTCGCAGCCGGCCATCAGCTCGGCC
Source organism: Stenotrophomonas sp. BIO128-Bstrain (assembly GCF_030128875.1). Taxonomy (NCBI): domain Bacteria; kingdom Pseudomonadati; phylum Pseudomonadota; class Gammaproteobacteria; order Lysobacterales; family Lysobacteraceae; genus Stenotrophomonas; species Stenotrophomonas sp. BIO128-Bstrain. The sequence continues at coordinate 3,226,152 of NZ_CP124620.1, forward strand.
TCTTCGACCGCACGCTGGATGGACTGCACGGTCGATTCGATATCCACCACCACGCCGCGCTTGAGACCGCGCGATTCGTGCGAGCCGATGCCGATGACCTCGATCGGATTGCCCGGCGAATACTCGCCGACCAGCGCCACCACCTTGGAGGTGCCGATATCCAGACCGACGATCAGTGATTTGTCACCCTTGCGATTCATGTCCTGTCCTGCGTCCTGTGCGCCACATTGGCCGGCGCGGCCGGTGCGGCCGGCGTCGCCGGAGCCGGGGTACCCCAGCTCAGTGTGAAACCATTGGTATATCGGAGGTCGGCGCGCTCGATCGGCGCCGCCTGGTTGGCCAGCTGCGGCAGCACGCGCACGAAGCGCTGCAGGCGCGAGCGGGCATCGTCGCGGCCGACGACCACTTCGGTGCCGTTGCTCAGCACCAGCGACCAGCTGCCGCGTGCGTCCATGGTGACCCGCTTGACGTCCACCCCGGCCGGCGCGAACAGCGCGCGCGCATCGTTGTAGAGCGCCACCACTTCTTCGGTCTGGCTGTCCGGACCATCCAGGTCGGGCAGTTCCAGGTCCTGCAGTTTCTTGGGCGTGGCGAACAGCTTGCCCTGCTCGGAGAGCAGGCGGTCATGGCCCCAGCGCGCGAACGGCTTGTGCTCGACCAGGGTGATTTCCAGCACGTCGGGCCACTGCTTGCGGACCTGCGCGCTTTCCACCCACGGCAGCGTTTCGATGGCGTCCTGCGCATCCTGCAGCTTGACCGCGAAGAAGCCGGACTTCGCATACGGCAGCACCACCTGCTGCAGCTGCTCGGCCGGCACCCGCTTGAACTCACCGTGCACACGCAGCTTGGCCAAGGGCCACCGCTCGGCACCGACCCAGCCGTTGAGCACCGCCACCACGGGCAGTGCCACGACCGACAGGGCCAGCAACCAGACGAAGATGCGCAGCACCGCGTTCATGCGTGGCGGTTCTCCTGCGCTGCGTGACCCGGCAGGGTCTGTTCCAGTACGCGCCAGACCAGCTCTTCAAAGCCGATCCCGGCCTGGCTGGCCGACTTGGGCACCAGCGAATGGCTGGTCATGCCCGGCGCGGTGTTCACTTCCAGCAGGTAGAAGCGGCCCGTGCTGCGGTCGCGCATCACGTCCACCCGGCCCCAGCCGCGGCAACCGGCAGCGCGGAACGCGGCCAGTGCAAGGCGGCGGATCTCGATCTCGTCCTCGCCTTCCAGCCCCGGGCACAGGTACTGGGTGTCCTCGGCGATGTACTTGGCGTTGTAGTCGTACCACTGGCCCTTGGGCACGATGCGGATCGACGGCAGCGCCTGGTCGCCCAGGATCGCCACGGTCAACTCGTCGCCGACCACCATCTGCTCCATCAGCAGCTGGCCGTCATAGCGCACTGCCAGTGCGACCGCCTCATCCAGGCCGGCCTCTTCCACCACGCGGCTGATGCCGACGCTGGAGCCTTCGTTGGCCGGCTTGACCACCACCGGCAGGCCGAGCTCGGCTGCGGCGGCGTGGACATCGGAGGCCTGGTCCAGCGCGATGAAGCGCGGGGTCGGCAGGCCGTGCGAGATCCACACCTGCTTGGTGCGGATCTTGTCCATGCTCAGCGCCGAGCCGAGCACGTCCGAGCCGGTGTACGGCACTCCGAAGGCCTCCATCAGGCCCTGCACGATGCCGTCCTCACCACCGCCGTTGTGGCCGTGGAGGATGTTGAAGACGCGGTCGAAACGCTTCTCGACCAGCGCCAGCGCCAGGGCCGGGATGCCATCGACGGCGATCGCATCGACGCCGCGCGCGCGCAGCGCTTCGATCACGTTGCGGCCCGAATCCAGCGAGACGTTGCGCTCGCTGGAGGTGCCACCCAGCAGCACGGCGACGCGGCCGAACATGGCCGGATCGGTGAGGCGCAGGGGCGGGAAGGTCAGCGCGTTCATGCCGCCGGGGCCTCCTGGAAGCCTTCGCCGGCGATCTGCTGGGCGATGTAGCCGATGTCGCCTGCGCCCATCATCAGCAGCAGGTCACCGTCCTGCAGGACGTCGGGCAGCACGTGCGCCAGTTCGGCGGCGTTGCCGACCACGACCGGCTCGCTGCGGCCACGCGCGCGGATGGCGCGCGCCAGCGAACGCGAATCGGCCCCCGGGATCGGCGCCTCGCCGGCCGGATAGACCTCGCTCAGCACCAGTGCGTCCACTTCGGAGAGGACCGCCGCGAAGGCGTCGAACTGATCGCGGGTACGGCTGTAACGGTGTGGCTGGAACGCCACGACCAGGCGCTGGCTCGGCCAGCCGCCGCGGGCGGCGGCGAACACGGCGGCCAGTTCGCGCGGGTGGTGACCGTAATCATCGATCACACGCACCTTGGCACCGGTGTGCGTGGTGACGATGCCCAGATCGTTGAAGCGGCGGCCGATGCCGGCAAAGCTTTCCAGCGCGCGTGCGATCGCCTCCGGCGCCACGCCCAGCTGCCAGCCCACGGCCGCGGCGGCCAGGGCGTTGAGTACGTTGTGTGCGCCCGGCAGGGCCAGCGTCACCGGGTGGCTGCTGCCTTCGGGCAGGCGCAGGGTGAAGCGCATGCGCGGGCCATCCTGGACCACATCCTCGGCGCGCACGTCGGCGTTGCTGCTCATGCCATAGCTCATGACATGGCGCGGCGTCTGCGCGGCCAGCGCGGCCACTTCCGGATCATCGATGCACAGCACCGCCAGGCCGTAGAACGGCAGGCGCTGCAGGAACTCGGCGAACGCAGCCTGGACCCGGGCGAAATCGTTGCCGTAGTTTTCCAGGTGGTCCGAATCGATGTTGGTGATCACCGAGACCAGCGGGTTCAGGCGCAGGAAGCTGCCATCGCTTTCATCGGCTTCGGCCACCAGCCACTGGCCACTGCCGAGCTTGGCGTTGGCACCGGCAGCGAGCAGCTGGCCGCCGATCACGAAGGTCGGGTCCAGCCCGCCTTCGCTCAGCACCGCGGCGGTCAGGCTGGTGGTGGTGGTCTTGCCGTGCGTGCCGGCCACCGCGATGCCGCGGCGGAAGCGCATCAGTTCGGCCAGCATCGCCGCGCGCGGCATGATCGGAATGCGCTGGCTGCGCGCTTCCATCAGCTCGGGGTTGTCATCGCGGATCGCGCTGGAGACCACCACGCAGTCGGTGCCGAGCACGTTGGCAGCCGAATGGCCACGCATCACGCGCGCACCCAGGCCGGCCAGGCGACGGGTCGCGGCGTTGTCGGCGTTGTCCGAACCGGACACTTCATAGCCCAGCGTCAGCATCACTTCGGCGATGCCGCTCATGCCGGTGCCGCCGATGCCGACGAAGTGCACGCGCGGGAACGCACGTACCAGGTCGTTGGTGTCGTGGAGGCGGCGGATCATGCGCGGCCTCGCGCCAGGCTGGCGCGCGTAGCGGTGTTCATTTGGATTCCTCGAGAATGATGTCGGCGATGCGCTCAGCGGCATCGACCTTGGCCAGGGCACGCGCGGCGTTGGCCATCTGCATGCGTCGGGCGGAATTTTCGGACAGATCGCGCAGCACGCCTTCCAACTGCGTCGCCAGCGTTTCATCCTGCTTCAGCAACACGGCCGCGCCGCGCTCGACCAGATACTCCGCATTGCGGGTCTGGTGATCGTCGACGGCCGCCGCGAACGGCACCAGCACACTGCCCACACCGACCGCGCAGAGCTCGGCCAGGGTGGAGGCACCGGAGCGGCACACGACCAGATCGGCCCAGGCGAACGCCTCGGCCATATCGGCGATGAAGGGTTCCACGCTTGCCTGCACGCCGGCATCGGCATAGGCCTGCAGCGCTTCGGCATGCAGCTTCTCGCCGCTCTGGTGACGCACCTGCACCGGCATGCCGGCGCCCAGTGCAGCCAGCGCCTTGGGCACCGCGTTGTTGAGCACGCGTGCGCCCTGGCTGCCACCGAGCACCAGCAGGTGCAACGGGCCCTGGCGATTGGCCAGGCGCAGATCCGGCGGCGTGATCGCGGCGATCTCGGCACGCACCGGATTGCCGACCGCTTCCTCGCGCTTGGCGAAGCTGCCCGGGAAACCGGCCAGCACGCGGCGCGCGACGCGCGACAGCACGCGGTTGGTCATGCCCGGGGCGCGGTTCTGTTCGTGCACCAGCAGCGGCAGGCCATGCAGGCGCGCGGCGATGCCGCCGGGGCCGGAGGCGAAGCCACCGAAGGCGATCACCGCACGCGGCTGGCGATCGCGGATCAGGAAGCCGGCCGCGCGGATCGCACGCAGCAGCCGCAGCGGCGCGCCGAGCAGGGCCAGCTTGCCCTTGCCGCGCAGGCCGCCGATGGCGAGCGTGTCGATGGGGATGTCGTGCTGCGGCACCAGGCGCGTTTCCATCGCGCCATCGGCACCCAGCCAGGTCACCGGCACGCCGCGCTCGCGCAGCACCTTGGCCACGGCCAGGCCCGGGAAGATGTGCCCCCCGGTACCACCGGCCATGATCATGACCGGGCGACGGGACGGATCGAGGCGAGGCGTGCTCATCCCATCCTCCCCAGCGTCGGCTCGATGCGCTGCTGCATGCGGCTGGTGCCACGGGTGGAGCTGTCACGCGGTGCCGCATCACGGTTGCCGCTGTCCTGCATCGCGGCAGCGACCGCACTGGCGCTCTCGGCCCTGGGCGTATCCCCCGGCAGCGGCCCCTCCTGGTCGGCACCCATGCGCACGGCCTGGCGGCGCTCGGCGCGATCCAGTTCGTAGGAGACGCGCAGCAGCAGGCCCATCGCCACGCAGGTCATCAGCACGCTCGAGCCGCCCGAGGAAATCAGCGGCAGGGTCAGCCCCTTGGTCGGCAGGATGCCCAGGTTGACCCCGATCGAGACGAAGCTCTGCATGCTGATCCACAGCCCGATGCCGAAGGCGATGTAGCCGGAGAAGTGGCGCTTCATTTCCACGCAGCGCATGCCCAGCCAGAAGGTGCGGCCAACCAGCAGTGCGTACAGCGCGATGATCAGGCAGGTGCCGAGGAAGCCCAGCTCTTCGGCGGTGACCGAGAAGATGAAGTCGGTATGCGCTTCGGGCAGGTAATAGAGCTTCTGCACCGAGTTGCCCAGGCCCACGCCGGTCCACTCGCCGCGGCCCACGGCCATCAGCGCGTTGGACAGCTGGTAGCCATCGCCCTGCTGGTCGGCCCACGGGTCCAGGAAGGAGGTGATGCGGCGCATGCGGTACGGCTCGATGATCGCCAGCGCGCTCATGCCGACCATGCCGATGATCACCGGCATGGACATGCGCGGCATGTTGACCCCGCCCAGCACCAGCATGCCGGCGGTGATGGCCAGCAGCAGCGTGGACGAACCGAAGTCCGGCTGCAGCAGCAGCAGCACCACCAGCGCGCCGGCCACGCCGAGCGGCTTGAGCATCGCCGGCCAGGTGGCATTGACCTCATCGCGGAAGCGGACCAGGTAGCTGGACAGCCACACGATGTAGAGCACCTTGACCGCTTCGACGGTCTGGAACTTGGAGATGCCCAGGTTGATCCAGCGGCGGGCACCGTTGACGCTGCTGCCCAGGCCCGGGATGAACACCACCACCAGCAGCGCGAAGCAGCCCAGCAGCAGGATCTGGTTGTACTGCTCGATGCTCTTGAGCTCGGTGCGCATGGCGATGATCGCCAGGCCGATACCCACCGCCAGGAAGATCAGGTGGCGGTTGAGGTAGTAGAACGGGCTGCTCATCAGCGCGATCGAGCTCGACGCGACCATCACCACGCCCAGCCCGGTGAGCGCGATGATCGCGCCCAGCAGCCACTTGTCGAAGTGGCCTCCGATGGCTTCAAGGCGGGTGGCTTGGCGCGAGAGGTCGTTCATCAGCGGACCTTCAACGTGGCCAGGCCGATCAGGACCAGCACGACCGAGATGATCCAGAAGCGCACGATCACGCGCGGCTCCGGCCAGCCCTTCAGTTCGAAGTGGTGGTGGATCGGCGCCATGCGGAACACGCGCTTGCCGGTCAGCTTGAACGAGGCGACCTGGATCATCACCGACAGCGTCTCGATCACGAACACGCCACCCATCACCACCAGCACCAGTTCCTGGCGGGTGATCACCGCGATCGTGCCCAGCACCGCGCCCAGCGCCAGCGCGCCGATGTCGCCCATGAAGACCATGGCCGGATAGGTGTTGAACCAGAGGAAGCCCAGCCCTGCGCCGGCGATCGCCGCGCAGATGATGACCAGCTCACCGGCGCCCGGGATCTGCGGGATCTGCAGGTAGCTGGAGAACACCACGTTGCCCGAGGCGTAGGCGAACACGCCCAGCGCGCAGGCGACCAGCACGGTCGGCATGATCGCCAGCCCGTCCAGGCCGTCGGTCAGGTTGACCGCGTTGGAGAAGCCGACGATCCAGAAGTAGGCGATGGCCACGAAGCTGATGCCGGCCAGCGGCAACGCGATCGACTTGAACATCGGGATGTAGAACGTCATCGCCGCCGGGACATCGGCGGTGTAGAACAGGAACAGACCCGCCGCGAGGCCGAAGATCGACTGCAGCAGGTACTTCCAGCGCGACTTCAGGCCGTTGGGATCACGACGGACGATCTTGATCCAGTCGTCGTACCAGCCGATCGCACCGAAGCACAGCATCACCGCCAGCACCAGCCAGACATAGCGGTTGCGCAGGTCGGCCCACAGCAGCACCGACAGCGTGATCGTCAGCAGGATCAGCGAACCGCCCATGGTCGGCGTGCCGGCCTTGGAGAAATGGGTCTGCGGCCCGTCCTTGCGGATCGGCTGGCCGCCCTTGAACTGGGCAAGCTTGCGGATCATCGCCGGGCCGAGCCACAGCGACAGGAACAGGGCGGTCAGCGCCGCGAGGATGCCGCGCAGGGTCAGGTAGCCGAACAGCCCGAACAGGCTCTCCAACTGCTGCAGCCATCGGGCCAGTTCAAGCAACATTGGGGGTTTCCTCTCCTTGCGCGAGCAGCGCTTTGACGATCGTGTCCATGGCGCTGCCACGCGAGCCCTTGACCAGGCAGCGCACGCCGGCATGCAGTTCGGTGGCGAGCGCGGCGGCCAGGGCCTGGTGGCTCTGGAAATGCTGGCCGCCTTCACCGAAGGCGGTCGAGGCGGCGGCGCTCAGCGGACCGAGCGTATACAGCCGCGCCAGGCCAGCCTCGCGCGCACGGCGGCCGGCCTGCGCATGCAGCGCCTCGCCGTCCGGGCCGAGTTCGCGCATGTCGCCGAGCACCAGCCAGCCTTCTTCCTTCACGCCTGCCAGGGCATCGATGGCCGCGGCCAACGAGCCGGGGTTGGCGTTGTAACTGTCATCGATCAGCACCGCGCCGTTGGGCAGCTGGTGCGCGATCTGGCGGCCCGGGACCGGCTCGGCGCGGGCCAGGCCGGCGGCGATCTGCGCCACCGGAAGGCCTGCGGCCAACGCCAGCGAGGCAGCGGCCAGGGCATTGCTGATGTTGTGCCGGCCCGGCAGGCCCAGCGTGATCTCTGCATCGCCCTGCGGCGTGGACAGCACGAACTGGCTGCCCTGCGCGGCCGGACGGATCGCACGCGCGGTGACATCGGCGCTGTGGTCCAGGCCGTAGCGCAGCACGCGGCAGCGCGGCGGCTGGCCGACGATGTGCTGTTCGAACCAGATCCCGAAGGCGTCATCGGCATTGATCACAGCCACGCCATCGGAGGGCAGCGCCGCGTAGATCGCGCCCTTGGTGGTGGCCACGCCCTGCAGGCTGCCCATGCGCTCCAGATGCGCCGGCGCGATGTTGTTCACCAGCGCGTAGTGCGGGCGCACGATCTCGGTGAGATAGGCGATATCGCCCGGCTTGCCGGCGCCCATCTCGTAGACGGCGTAGTCGGCATCTTCCGGCGCATCGAGCACGGCCAGCGGCAGGCCGATCTCGTTGTTGCGGTTGCCCGGGTTGGCGTAGACCACCTTGCGGTCGTCCCGTGCCACCTGCTCCAGGATCGCCAGCAGCAGGCTCTTGACGCTGGTCTTGCCGTTGCTGCCGGTGATCGCGAACACCTCGGTGCCGCGGTCGCGCTGCATGCCGGCGGCGATGCGGCCCAGGGCGTGCTCACTGTCGGCAACCACGATCTGCGGCAGGGCCACATCCAGCAGGCGCTCGACCAGCATCGCCGAAGCACCGCGCGCCAGGGCGTCGGCTGCGAAATCATGACCATCGAAACGCTCGCCGCGCAGCGCCACGTACAGGCTGCCCGGGGCAAGCGTGCGGGTGTCATTGCTGATGGCATCGATGGCGGTGTCTTCGCCATGGATCTCGCCACCGGCCCAATGGGCGATCAGCGACAGCGGCGTGCGCTTCATGGGGCCTCCCTGCGCAGCGTGCCCGCGTTGTCCACACGCGCGGCCAGCACTCGGCCGGCCACCTCGGTGTCGTCGAAGGCGTGCTTGACCCCGTGGATCTCCTGGTAGGGCTCATGTCCCTTGCCGGCGATCAGCACGATGTCGCCCGCGCCGGCCTGGCCGATCGCAGCAGCAATCGCGGCGGCACGATCGCGCTGCACGGTGACCGCCGCGGGTGCGTCAAATCCCTTGAGGATGTCGGCCACGATCACGTCGCCGTCTTCGCCGCGCGGATTGTCGTCGGTGACGATCACCACGTCGGCATGCTGTTCGGCGATGGCGGCCATCTGCGGGCGCTTGCCGGTATCGCGCTCGCCGCCGCAGCCGAACACGCAGACCAGGCGGCCGGCCAGATGGCCCTGCACGCTGGTCAAGGCCTGTTCCAGCGCATCCGGGGTGTGGGCGTAATCGACCACCACGGTGGGCAGCCCACCCTCGCCGCCCAGGCGGTTCATGCGGCCGGCAATCGGCTGCAGCTGCGAGAGCAGCGCGGCGATCGCGGCCGGGGCATGGTCCAGTGCATACAGCGCACCGGCCACGGCCAGCAGGTTGTCCACGTTGAAACGGCCGAGCAGCGGCGACTGCACCGGATGGCGCTGGCCGTCGACCACCAGGTCGAAGGCGATGCCGCGCCCATCCAGGGTGAGCGAATCGGCACGCAGGGTGGCCTGTGCGGCACCGCGCGAGCTGACGCCGATCGGGCGGACGCTCTCGCCGACGGTGCGCAGCAGCTCGCTGCCGAAGCTGTCATCGAGGTTGACCACGGCAGCCTTCAGGCCATCGCGGTGGAACAGCCTGGCCTTGGCCGCACCGTACTGCGCCATGTCACCGTGATAGTCGAGATGGTCGCGGGTGAGATTGGTGAACACCGCCACGTCGTAATGCACGGCGTCCACGCGGCCCTGGTCGAGCGCGTGCGAGCTGACTTCCATCGCCACGGCCTGGGCGCCGGCATCGCGCAGCTGCGCCAGCACCTCATGCATCTGCAGCACCAGCGGCGTGGTGAACCCGGTCGGCACGACGTCGCCGTACAGACCCACGCCCAGCGTGCCGATGCTGCCACTGGCGGTGCCGAGCAGGTGCCAGGCCTGGGCCAGCAGCTGCACGGTGGAGGTCTTGCCGTTGGTGCCGGTCACTCCGACCATCGTCATCGCGCGCGAGGGATGGCCGTGGAACTGGTCGGCCATCGCACCCATGCGGTTGCGCAGGCCCGGCACGGCGATCGCATCGGCCGGCGCCGGCAGTTCGGCCGGGGCCGGCGGGTCGAACAGAATCGCTGCAGCGCCATTGGCGCGCGCCTGGTCGACAAACCCCAGCCCGTGCGCGCCGAAACCGGCGATCGCCACGAAGGCGTTGCCCGGGCGCACCGCGCGGCTGTCCAGCACCAGGCCGGTGAGGGTCGGATCGTGGCTCAGTGCCACATCGGGAAGCAATTGCGAAAGCAACATCGTCTGGCTCATTGGGTGCCTCCCTGCGCGGGCGGCACCGTGGCGTGCGCGCTGGGCAGCGCGGCATCGAATTCTGCGGCGGCGTCGGGGGCGATCACCGTTTCCGGCGGCGGCATCGGCAGCACCGAGGCCGAGTGGCCCATCTTTCCGGACTGCTGCGCGGCCAGCCACGACTCGATGTCATCCGGCGGCACGTCCATCAGGCGCAGGGCGCCTTCCATGACGTTGTGGAACACCGGTGCGGACACCAGGCCGCCGTAGTACTTGCCGGCCTGTGGGTCGTTGATGACGATCACCGTGGCAAAGCGCGGGTTGGTGGCCGGCACCACGCCGGCGAACAGCGCGTTGTAATGCCCGCGCTCGTACCCGCCCGGGCCGGCCTTTCGGGCCGTACCGGTCTTGCCGGCCACGTGGTAGCCCAGCACCGCGGCCTGCTTGGCGCCGCCCTGGGTGACCACGGTTTCCATCATCGCCACCACTTCCTTGGCGATGTTCTCATCGATGATCTGCTTGCCTTCGTTGCGCTGGCCCTTGACGAAGGTCGGCGCGATCAACTTGCCGCCGTTGCCCAGCGCCGAGTACGCCGTGGCGATCTGCAGCGGGGTGACATTCAGGCCGTAGCCGTAGGACATGGTGGTCTTGGACGAGCCGCTCCAGCGTGCCGGGCGCGGCAGCACGCCGGCCGATTCGCCGGGGAAGCCGCTGTGCGGCGACACGCCGTAGCCGAAGCTGTGCACGTGGTCGTAGAAGACCTGGTCCGGCATCTTGGCCGCGATCTTGGCCGCGCCGATGTTCGAGCTGCGGGTGATCACGCCGGTGACGTTGAGCACGCCGTTGTTGCGCGGCACGTCCTTGATGGTGAACCGGCCCACGGCCATGTAGCCCGGGTTGGTATCCACCGTGGTGTCCTTGGTGACCACGCCGGACTGCAGCGCCGAGGCGATGGTCAGCGGCTTCATGGTCGAGCCGGGCTCGACCAGATCGGTCACCGCGCGGTTGCGACGGGTGTCCGGTGCCGCGCCGCCGACGGCGTTGGGGTTGTAGGTCGGCAGGTTGACCATGGCCAGCACTTCACCGGTGGCCACATCCATGATCACCATCGAGCCGCCGGCCGCCTTGTTGGCGATCAGCGCGTTGCGCAGCTCCTTGAAGGCCAGGAACTGGATGCGGCGGTCGATGCTGAGGGTAAGGTCCTTGCCCGGCTCGGCGGCGCGCAGCAGATCGCTTTCGACAGTGTCGCCCTTGCGGTTGCGGATCACGCGCTTGGCACCGGCCTTGCCGCGCAGCCATTCGTCGAAGGCCAGTTCCAGCCCTTCCTGGCCGCGGTCGTCGATATTGGTGAAGCCCAGCACGTGCGCCATCGCCTCACCCTGCGGGTAGAAGCGACGGAACTCGCGCTGCGAGGCCACGCCCGGGATCTTCAGCGCGACCACCTTCTCCGCGTCGTCCGGATTGATCCGGCGGCGCAGGTACATGAATTCCTTGTCCGCCTTCTGCGAGAGCTTGGAGGTCAGCTCGTCCAGCGGCATGCCCAGCGCGGTGGCCAGCTCCGGGATGCGGTCCGGCGCGCGCAGCAGTTCCTGCGGGTTGACCCAGATCGAGGCGACCGGCGTGGAGACCGCCACCGGCTCGCCGTTGCGGTCGGTGATCATGCCGCGCGAGGTATTGATCGGCAGCTCGCGCAGGTAACGGGCTTCGCCCTGGCGCTGGTAGAACTCGCTGTTGATGATCTGCACGTAGGCAGCGCGACCAACCAGCGAGACCGAGCACAAGCCCAGCGCCAGCCCCACCCACTTCAGGCGCTGGCGGAGGTTGAAGCTGTTGCGCGCACGGTTGCGCCCGGACTTGTTCATGGCCGGATCACCACGACATCGGCCGCTTCGGGGAACTTCATGCCCAGGCGCTCGCGGGCGACGCGGTCGACCCGGGTGGCCTCGGCCAGGGTGGCCTGCTCGAGCTGCAGGCGACCGAACTCGATGTTGATCTCATCGCGCGCCCGCTCGACCCGGGACAGCTCCACGAAGGTCTGGCGGTGGCGATGGCGCATGAACACCACGCCGATCGCCGAGGCGACGGTGCAGGCCAGCAGCACGATCAACAGCAGGCGGCTCATCCGGCCACCTCGCACTTCTCGGCGACGCGCAGCACGGCGCTGCGCGAGCGCGGATTGACCGCCAGCTCGTCATCGTCGGCCTTGATGGCGCCGCCGTGCAGCACCAGGGTCGGCACGAACGGCTGCGCCTCGGGCAACCGGCGGTTGCTCGGCGGGGCCTTGGCATGGCGGTTCATGAACTGCTTGACGATGCGGTCTTCCAGCGAATGGAAGCTGATCACGGCCAGGCGGCCACCGGGCTTGAGGCGCGCCAGGGCGGCATCCAGGCCGGCCTCGAGGTCGGCCAGTTCGCGGTTGATGTGGATGCGGATCGCCTGGAAGCTGCGCGTGGCCGGGTTGATCTTGTCCTTGCCACGCGGCATCACGGCGGCGATGGCATCGGCCAGTTCGGCGGTGCGGCTGAACGGCTGCTTCTCGCGGCGGGCCACCAGCGCGCGGGCGATGCGCCGGCTCTGGCGCTCTTCGCCATAGGTCCACAGGATATCGGCGATTTCGCGCTCTTCGGCACGGTTGAGCCACTGCGCCGCGCTTTCGCCGCTGTCCGGGTCCATGCGCATGTCCAGCGGGCCGTCCTTGCCGAAGCTGAAGCCACGCTCGGCGACATCCAGCTGGGGCGAGGACACGCCCAGGTCGAACAGCACGCCATCCAGGCCCTGCGCGGTGGCATCCCAGTGCAGCAGATCGGCGAAGCTGCCACGGAAGATCGAGACGCGCGGGTCCGGCGCGAAATCACGCTCGGCTACCGCAATCGCCTCGGGATCCTTGTCCATGACCAGCAGCCGGCCTCCGGGACCGAGTTGCTCGAGCACGCCGCGGGCGTGACCGCCACGACCGAACGTGCCATCGAGATACACTCCGTTTTCGATCACCTTCAGGCCATCCAGGACCTGCGTGTACAGGACCGGCAGGTGGCCTGCCGGCGACTGCGACACCGGAAGGTGACCGGTCTGCGCTGCTCCGCGCATCCGGGCACCCCGGCTCACAACTTCAGGTCGAGCAACCCATCGCCGAGATCCTCGTCAGACAACGTCTGCTGGATCAACGCGCGATGAGCCTGCTCGCTCCACAATTCGAATTTGTCGCCCATACCGAGCAGCACCGCCTTCTTTTCAATGCCAACGGCACCACGGTGGCTGGCGGGAATACTGATGCGGCCGTTGCCGTCCAGCTCCAGATGCGCGGCCGAACCGACCAGCTTCTGTTGCAGGAGGCGCACGACGCGCTGTGTGTTGGGCTTGGACATGACGTCATCACGGACGCGTTCCCATTCCTGTTCGGCGTACAGCCAGAGGCAGCCGGACTCGAACGGGTTGTAGGTCAGGACCAGACGGTTGTTGCTCACACGCGCGACAAGGTCGCGATGCGCGGTCGGAACCGCCATGCGCCCTTTGTCGTCAACAGTGATGGCCGTCTCGCCTTGAAACACGACGTTTTCACCTTTCCTTCGCCTGGTGAAACATTGAACCACGAAAAACCACAAAAAACCCGGTTTCCCCTCTGATGCCCACCTTAGCAGTGCCGATTGGGTTGTCAACAACTTTGCGAAGGGGAAATCACTTTGAACATCAAGGGCTTGCAGCAATGTTTAGAGACTTGTTCAAGGCTTATCCAAAAGTTGCTGTTTCGTCTCATTTTTTGAGATTTCGCCGAAGTTCAGGCCTGTGGAGACCGCGTGAAACATCGCCGCGTATTCAGTCCTGACGCGGTCGGCATCGTCTCGCCGCTGCGCAGAACCGGCACAATGTGAGGCATGTGTCTGCTCGCCCTCGCATGGAAAACACACCCCCTCTGGCAGCTGGTGATGGCCGGCAACCGCGATGAATTCCACGCGCGGCCCACCGCCGCGCTGGCGCGCTGGTCTCCGCCGGATGAGGCCGTGGCCGCCGGCCGCGACCTGCGCTCGGGCGGGACCTGGGCCGGGATCGGCGGGCAGGGCCGGATGGCGGTGGTGACCAACGTCCGCGACCCGCTGGCCCGGCAGACCGGCCCCTCGCGCGGCGCCCTGGTGGCCGGCTACCTGCGCGACGACGCGCCGGCCGCCGTCTTCGCCGACCAGCTCGCCGCGCGCGCGGTGGAATTCGCCCCCTTCAACCTGGTGCTGGCCGACCGCGACAGCTGCCAGTTCCTGGGCAACCATCCCCTGCACCGCCAACCGCTGGCCCCGGGCATCCATGGCGTGTCCAACGGGCCGCTGGACGCGCCGTGGCCGAAAACCGTGACATTGAACGCAGCGCTGCGCGCGTGGGTGGACGCCGGCAGCGAGGACCTGACCCCGCTGTGGGACGCCCTGCGCGATGAGACCCGCGCCGACGACAGCGCCCTGCCCGACACCGGCATCGGCCTGGCGCGCGAGCGCTGGCTGTCCTCCGCCTTCATCCGCAGCCCCGAGTACGGCACCCGCGCCAGCACGATCATCGCGCTGGGCGCCAATGGCCACGGCTTCATCGCCGAGCGCCGGTTCGATGCGGAGTGTGACTGCATCGGCGAGACCCGGCTGACGACCACGCGGCTGTCTGCGCCGAGGTGACGTGAATGTGGGACAATGCGCGCGGCGGAGTCGGCCAGACAGTCGCGTCATCCCTTGCGGATGCCGAGGAAAGTCCGGGCTCCACAGGGCAAGGTGCCAGGTAACGCCTGGGCGGCGCGAGCCGACGGAAAGTGCAACAGAAAGATACCGCCTACGTTTCCTTCGGGAAGCCGGTAAGGGTGAAATGGTGCGGTAAGAGCGCACCGCGAGTCTGGTAACAGACCGGCACGGCAAACCCCACCTGGAGCAAGACCAAATAGGGACCTAATGGCGTGGCCCGCGTCGGGTCCGGGTAGGTTGCTTGAGCGCTGCGGTGACGCAGCGCCTAGAAGAATGACTGTCCACGACAAAACCCGGCTTATCGGCCGGCTCCGCCGCTTTTTTCGTCATGACGAAAAAGCCCCAAGGTTTGCAGCGCAAACCTGGGGCCCCGGGCCACCAGCGCCCCATTCCCCGCGGCTGTCGCCGCGCCCCCCTTTACTAAAGGGGGCTGTGCATCCAGACGGTTGGCGTGGGCCGGCATTCAATCTGCCCGCGCGGTAGAGCCACCCCATGGGTGGCTGCCTCACGTTCTGGCACCGCGTGCAGCCACCCATGGGGTGGCTCTACCTTCTTTGGCACCGCGTGCAGCCACCCATGGGGTGGCTCTACCTTCTTTGGCACCGCGTGCAGCCACCCATGGGGTGGCTCTACCTTCTTTGGCACCGCGTGCAGCCACCCGTGGGGTGGCGCGACCGGCCGATCAACCGCCGTACAGGGCTTTTCTGGGGGCACCGGTGAGTTCGGCGGCGAGCTTGGCTGCGGTGGACGGCGGGAGGTGTTCGCTGAGCTTGGCGTACATGCGGCGGCCGGCGGCCAACTGAGCCTCCTCATCGTCGGCCGCGCCCTGCACCATCACCACGAACTCGCCCTTGCGCTGGTTGTCATCCGCCTCGACCTGCTGCAGCAGCGAGGCCAGGTCGCCGTCCAGCACGGTTTCGAACAGCTTGGTCAGTTCGCGCGCCAGCACCGCGGGCCGCTCGGGCCCGAACGCAGCCATCATGTCCGCCAGCGATTCGGTGATCCGGTGCGAGGATTCGTAGAACACCAGGGTGCGGGTCTCACCGGCCAGCGCGTTGAGGCGCTCGCGGCGGCCGGAGGCCTTGGCCGGCAGGAACCCTTCGAAGGTGAAGCGGTCGCTGGGCAGCCCGGCCACGCTCAGTGCGGCAATCGCGGCGCAGGCGCCGGGCACCGGGCTGACCTTGATCCCGGCTTCGCGCGCGGCGCGGACCAGGCGGTAGCCCGGATCGCTCACCAGCGGGGTGCCGGCGTCGCTGACCAGCGCCAGCGACTCACCGGCCAGCAGGCGCGCCACGATCCGCTGCGACAGCGCTTCCTCATTGTGATCGTGCAGCGCCACCAGTGGCTGCTGGATGCCGAAGTGGGCCAGCAGCTGGCCGCTGCGGCGGGTGTCCTCGGCGCAGATCGCGGCCACCGAACGCAGCACGTCCTGTGCCCGCGGGGCCAGATCGGCGAGGTTGCCGATCGGGGTGGCAACGACATACAGCGTGGGGACAGCACTCATCAGCGGCTCTTCCGTGGTCAAGGGTAGAATCGTACCGTTCCCCGGCCACGGCCGCTGCCCCCATCGAATGGACCTGATCATGAACAAGCCCGTCGTAAGGATCTCCGCCCTTTCGTTGTCGCTGATGCTGCTTGCCGGCTGCGCCACGACCAGCTTCACCAGCGCGCCGGAATCGCCGGCCCAGAGCCAGGCCCTGGCCTTGATCGAGCAGGGCAAGCCGCGCGATGCGGCGCTCCAGCTGGAAGCGCTGGCCAACACCCTGCGCGGCAGTGCCCGCAGCGCTGCCTTGGCCGATGCCGCCTTTGCCTGGCACGAAGCCGGCGATGCCACCCGTGCCCGCACCCTGCTGGCCCAGGTCACCGCGCGCCAGCTCAGCGGCGCCAGCCTGCAGCGCTACCAGCTGTCCACCGCCGAACTGGCGCTGGCCGACAAGCAGCCGGCGCAGGCGCTGGCCGCGCTGAAGGATTCGGCCGATGCGGTCACCCCCTCGCTGCGCACGCGCTGGCAGCTGGCCCGCGCCAACGCGCTGCAGGCCACGGGTGACAACCTCGGTGCCGCGCTTGAGCGCGCCCGTGCGCACGCCGCACTGACCGGCAAGGCGCGCAGCGACAACCAGCAGGCCATCGCCGGGCTGCTCGGCACGCTGGACGATGCCACCCTGCGCGCCCGCGCCGCCGCCCTGCCGGCCAATGAGCCGCTGTACAACTTCGCCGGCCGTGCGCTGATCGCCCGCGGCCTGCCTCTGCCGCGTCCGTTCGATCGCGAAGCCGCCTCGCAGTTCGATACCAGCAAGCGCCCGCCGGCCATGAGCGATGGCTACCGCCCGCCGGTGAAGATGGCCGTGCTGCTGCCGCTCAGCGGCCGCCTGGCCACCGCCGCGCAGCCGGTCCGCGATGGCCTGCTCAGCGGTTACTACGGTGAAACCCGCCGCCGCCCGGACATCCAGTTCATCGATACCGCCGGCACCGCGGCCGGGGCCGTGGCGGCCTACGACAAGGCCGTGACCGCCGGCGCCGATTTCATCGTCGGCCCGCTCGGCCGCGACGAAGTGGATGCCGTGTTCGGCCGCCGCGAGCTTCCGGTGCCGGTGCTGGCGCTGAACCGCGGCAAGGACACCCCGCCGGCCGGCAGCGCCGGTTTCTCGCTGGCCCCGGAAGACGACGGCATCATCGCCGCCGAGTATCTTCGCGGCCGCGAACGCAGCAAGGTGCTGGTGATCCACAGCAACGATGACAACGGCCGCCGTGCGGCTGCCGCCTTCCGCGAGCGCTTCGCGCAGCGTGGTGGCCAGGTGGTGGCGACGATCGGCGTCAGCGACACCGTCGGTGATATCGGCGCGCAGGTGCGTGCCGCCGGTGCCATCGACGGCGTGCTGCTGGCGGTCAAGGCACCGCAGGCGCGTGCGCTGACGCCGCAACTCGCACTGGCCGGTGCGGGCGGCGCCACCCGCGTCGGCACCTCCCAGCTCACCGTCGGCGCCGGCAAGCCCGAAGAAGACATGGCGCTGGACGGCATCGTCTACCCGAACGAAGCCTGGAACGTGCGCGGCGTGCCCGGCCTGCCAGCCGCATCCACCGCCGGGCAGATCCTGCCCTCGGCACGTGGCGCCTCCGGTCGGCTGTTCGCGTTTGGTTTCGACGCCTGGAAGATCAGCGCCTACCTGGACAAGGTCGCCACCGAAGGCGGCCTGGCCGGCGCCACCGGCACCCTGTTCCTGGACAGCAACGGCAACGTGCTGCGGGTACCGGCATGGTCGACCTTCAGCGGCGGCCGGCCGATGCCGATCGCCAGCAGCAACTGATCGGCGTGCCGACAGGGCGCGCGCTACGTGGCGCGGCGGTGGAAGCCGCCGCGCAGCACCATCTCCGTGAGGCCGGGCTGCGCCCGGTCACCACCAACGCGCGTTATCGCCGCGGTGAAATCGACCTGATCATGCGCGACGGCGATGTCGTCGTGTTCGTGGAAGTGCGCTACCGCGCCAATGCCCGCTTTGGCGGCGGCGCGGCCTCGGTGGACCTGCGCAAGCGACGCAAGCTGGTGATCGCCGCGCAGTTGTTCCTGCAATCGCATCCCTGGCTGGCCGAGCAGCCCTGCCGCTTCGACGTGGTTGAAGCCAGTGGCGAGCCGCCGCAGCTGAACTGGCTGCGCGACGCGTTCCGGCTGGAAGACTGCTGATGCCGGCGAGCGTTACCCACGCCTCATTCCACCGCCGTCGTGGTGCGCCGCGCCGATGTGCCCCAGCCGATACCCGGACCCGATGATGACCACCGCCCTGCCCGCTGCGTTCGCTGCCACCCTGCATGCCCTGCTTGGCGAGGACGGCTGGCGCACCGATGACAGCGCACTGGACGCACATGCGCAGGACAAC
The DNA here is from genome assembly GCF_030128875.1 of Stenotrophomonas sp. BIO128-Bstrain. Classification (NCBI taxonomy): domain Bacteria; kingdom Pseudomonadati; phylum Pseudomonadota; class Gammaproteobacteria; order Lysobacterales; family Lysobacteraceae; genus Stenotrophomonas; species Stenotrophomonas sp. BIO128-Bstrain. The sequence continues at coordinate 3,244,508 of NZ_CP124620.1, forward strand.
TCCTGGCGGCACCAGCGCCCGGCTGCGGTGGCACTGCCGTCAGACATCGAACAGGTGCAGGCGCTGGTGCGTGCCTGCCGCGTGCATGGCGTGGCCCTGGTCGCGCGCGGCGCGGGTACCGGCACCACCGGCGCTGCGGTGCCGTTGCCCGGCAGCATCGTGCTGTCGTTCACCCGCATGGACCGCATCGTCGAGATCCGCGCCGGTGACCGCTGCGCGGTGGTGCAGCCGGGCGTGCTCAACGGAACGCTGCAGCAGGCACTGGCACCGCACGGCCTGTTCTGGGCACCGGATCCTTCCAGCGCCGAGATCTGCAGCATCGGCGGCAACTTGGCGTGCAATGCCGGTGGTCCGCGCGCGGTGAAGTACGGCACCAGCCGCGACAACGTGCTGGGCCTGGTGGCGGTGACCGGTGCCGGCGACGTGATCCGCTGCGGTGGCGCCTACACCAAGGACGCCACCGGCTACGACCTGACTCATCTTCTGGTCGGCAGCGAAGGCACGCTGGCGCTGATCGTGGAAGCCACGCTGAAGCTGACCCCGTTGCCGGTCAGCCAAGCCGGGCTGCGTGTGCTGTACCGCGATGCCGACGCGGCCGCCGCTGCCGTGTCACGCCTGATGTCGCAGCCGGTCGTTCCCACGCGCTTGGAATTCATGGACGCGCGCAGCCTTGAACTGCTGCGGCTCAATGGCGCCGACGTGCCAGAGGCCGGTGCGATGCTGCTGGTCGAGGCCGATGGCGACCACGACACCCTGCCCTATCTGCTGCAGGCGCTGGCTGCTGCTGCCGAGGGTGACGGCATGATCGCGCTGGACGTGGCCATGGAAGGGGCCGCGCGCGAAAAACTGTGGGCTGCACGCAAGGCGCTGTCGCCCGCGCTGCGCAGCATCGCCCCGGGCAAGATCAACGAAGACGTGGTGGTGCCGGTATCGCGCATTCCGGAGCTGGTGGCCGGCGTGCAGGCACTAGCGCACGAGTACACGCTGACCATCGTCACCTTCGGTCATGCCGGCAACGGCAACCTGCACGTCAACATCCTCTACCACCCCGACGACGCCGACGAGAACGCACGCGCGCATGCCGCGCTGCCGAAGATCTTCGAACTGACGCTGGCGTTGGGCGGCACGCTGTCGGGCGAGCATGGCATCGGCCTGGCCAAGCGCGACTTCATGGCCAAGGCGTTCACCGCGGAAACGCTGGCGGCGATGCGCGCGATCAAGGCCGCGCTGGACCCGGATGGCATCCTCAACCCGGGCAAGGTGCTGCCGCCGGCTTAACGATCCGCCGGGCATGGCCCGGCGCTACCGATTGCCCGGCGTCGGATCCCACTGCCAAGCACTGGGATCCGACCCCACCCACACTGCTTACCAGGCCATGCGCAGACCCACCTGGCCACCCACGTTGCGGTAGCCGTGGTCGCCGCGCTGCACGGTCATGCCACCCCATGCGCCCCAGCGCTGGCCCAGCTTCAACTCGGCACCGGCCTGCACCTCGTAGCGGTTGCGCGGTACCTCCGCGCCCAGCGTGTCACCGTTGAACTGCAGCGTGCTGGTACCACTGCCACGCAGCCAGTTGACGCCCAGGTACGGCTGCACGATGTTGCCGGCTGCGGTGCCATGGCCGAACACGCGCGCGCCCAAACGCCCGCTCAGGCCACCGGCTTCGGCACGGTCGATCACTGTACCGTTGCTCTCCACATGGCGGTCGGCGCGGTAGTCTGCATACGTCAGCTGCAACTGCGGCTGCACATACAGCGCACTGGCGGCGTCCTGCCACACATTGAAAGTGTAGCCGGTCTCCAGCGAGGCACTGGCCACCCGCGAATCATAGTGCTCCGGCTCCAGGCCGATGCCCTGCACCCGGTTGTCGAAACGGCCGTACTGCAGGTTTGCATCGACGTAGGCACCCTGCGTGCCATCGGCATCCCGCATCCAGGTGCCGTACACCCCCATCGCATTGCCGCGCACACGCCCCTTGGCGCTGTAGCCGGTCAGCCCGGACACTACCGTGCTGTCGGTGCGGCCGCTGCCTAGCATCACGCCAAAGGCCGCGTTACCCCGACGCAACACGTCGCTGCCAATCTGCAGTACCGACGTATTGCCATCCACCGACAGCTGACCGCCGACCGCGCTGAAATCCGCCTGTTGGCGGCCCACGCGTGCCCATGCCGTGGGACCGTCCTGTAGCGACACCGCGCCAATACGGTCGTTCAGGCGATGGGCAAACATGTTGATGGCGGCCGACTGATTGGCCAGGTAGGCACCTGCCTCCGGGCGCAGCACCGGCGGCGGTATCACCGGGGTGTCGCCACCTTCGCCTTCTTCGCCGCCCTCACCTTCTTCGCCGCCTTCACCCGGGTCAGGCCCCGGCCCCGGGCCAGGATCGACCGCGCAGCCCGGCGCACCCGGATCGTCCTTGCAGACATCGAACCACTGCGAGCGCAGGTACCAGTTGCCATCGGAAGGATCGGCAAGCCCGCCCTGGAACAGGAAGTACTCATGGGAACCACCCACTGCACGCCCGGCCAGCGCATAGGTCGCCAGCGATGCGCCGTCCACCTCGATCAGCTGGATGCCGTCGGTCGTCTGGCCGCCGACACCACCAATGTTCTTCACCGCGATCCTCGCGTCTCCCGAGGTATCGCCACGCACATGCAGGCGATCAAAGGCGCTGTCGTCACCGCCCAAGGCCCCCTGGAACAGGAACGTCGCGTCCTCGCTGTGCAGATCACCGTCCACGGTGAGCGTGTTGAATCGACCACTGCCGTCGGACAACGCCACGCCACTGTTGAGCACCTGCAGTTCACCCACCGTGGCGTCGCTGGTCAGCGTCCACTGGCTGCCGCTTTCGATCGCCATCGTCTGCACCAGGTCGGAAGACCCCTGCCACAGCGATCCGTCAGCCAGGCGCACGTGCACATCGGACTGCGGCACCAGGCCGGCGTCCTCGTCCTCGGGCGTGATGACGATGTCGCCCACCATCTGCGAGTGACCATCCAACACCACGTCGAAACGCCCGGCCACTGCTGCATCCAGCGCGATGGCAATGCCGTTGCCACCCGATACGTATGCACCGTTGGCCAGGGTCAGCCCTGCATCACGGCTGCTGCGCACCCACACGCCGCCATGCTGCGCGCTTGCCAGCGAACCACCGTCGATGCCCAGACTGCCGCTGTCGTTGATCACCGCGGCCCACGCGCCTTCGCCTTCGGTGCGGACGTGCGTGTTGGTCAATGTCATCCCACCGCCGCCACCGGTCAGTACGCCGTGCGCCTGCTGTCCTTCAGTGAGGATGACACTGTCCTGCAGGTGGAGGCTGCCGCCCTGGCGCGCCACCGCGCCAATCGCACCGGTACCAGAGGTGTGGACCTGGGCAGCGCGTGCGTTGATGGTCGCCCTCGCGCCGAAGGCGGTGAAGTCGGCATACAGCCCATGACTGCTCTCGCCGGATGTGGTCACATCCACGCGTTCCAGATCCGCGGTGCCGGCTCGCACATCGATGCCGACCGCACGATCTCCCTCGCTGATGATCGCACTGCCTGACATCGCCAGTGTCGAATCGGCAAACATGACCACGGTTCCAACCCCGTTGCCGGTGCTGTGCAGTGTGGAGTCGGCCACGATGACCGTGTTGCCGCGACCATTGATGTCCAGCGCGATGCCCTTGGCACTCACCGTGCTTCCTGCAAGTTCAAGCTGGTTGTTGTCCTGCAGCCAGATACCCGATTCACCTTCGATCGCCACATCGGACAACACCATGTTCGCACCGGTGGCCGACACCGCGCGGCTACCCAGCCCCATCGCCGAGATCGAGCCACCGGTCATGGTGATGTCACCGCCACCGGCAAGGCCGACCGACGACACACCCTCCATGCGGATGTTTACATCCTGCAGCGTGGCCTGGCTGCCGGTATGCGCCACAACGCCCATGCCTGTGCCTTTGTTGATGACGTCGGTCGCCGTCAGATGCAGTTCACCGCCGGTCGTCGCCAGCGCCGTGGTGGCACCAAAGCCAGTGGTGACCAAGGTCGAGCCGTTCAGTTCAATACGGCTGCCAGTTCCTTCGGCACGGGCGGCGGATGCGCCACCGCCGCTGGCGCTCACGTTGACCGCACCCAGCGGCACGATGCTGCCGCCGTTGAGCGCATGGAAGGCATGATTGCCCACGCCGGCTGCGCTGTAATCACCCGCTGCAGGGGTTTGTTCATCACCGTCGGCGATGACCTGCTGTGCGTGTGCGCGGACAGGAATTGCAGCGGCAAGCGCGACGGCGAGGGCCATGGCCAGCGCTGAGTAGTGAATGTGATGGGGTCGCATGTGGGGGTCTCTTTTTGTCGGGAGCGGCATGGTGGATGTCGCGTTGCGCACCCACCATCCAATTAGTTGTAATCTCGCTAGCGGTATGGCAGCGACCTCGCGAGGCAAGGGGCCGCAGTGCGCCTGGGCAGCGCCCACTACCGCGCTACGCGAACGCCCAGCTGCCCGGCGCAGGTGCAGGGGGGACGCAGTGCAGCCACTTCAACGTCACCAGTAATCAACGTTCAGCACGGCCTCGCCCTTGATGGTTCCGGGTACCAGCGCATCGTTGGTGCGGATGTAGCGCGCGGTGAACTGGTGATCGTGCACGCCACCCACGCCCGGATCGAAATCCCAGGTCTGGCCGAACTGCACTTCGGCGCCACCGCGCAGCAACTGCACGCGCACGCCTTCGGCATCGGAATCGGCGGTGGGGGTCAGCTGGCTGCCGGTGTTGCCCGCATCGCCGGCGTCACTGAGGGTCATGCGCGCACGCGGCGGATCCACGCCGCAGTCCATGCGTATCGCGACCAGCTTCTCTTTCGCGGTGGAACCGGGGACGGCAAGCTCCGCCGTCTGCACGTCCTGCAGGGTTTCGGCCCTGTCCTGCAGGGGGCAGGTGACTGCAGGGAAGGTGAAACTGTGATCCAGGGTTAGCTCACCATCCAGGTGTGGGAACCTGGCGACATTCCAGACCACCCGACCGGTGTTGGCGTAGGAACGCATGCGTCCACCACGTGAGAAGTACTGGGGACGAAAGTTGAAGGTCGCGATGTAAGTGGGGTTGGGCGACATGGCATCGACCCGGTAAGGGTAAGTAACTCCCGGCCGCATCGGCAACTCTGGGAATCCAACAACCCGCTGGAACAGAAAGATCATCAATGGCGCTTCGGAATTCGCCTCAAACGCGGGATAGGTCATTCCGTCGAAGGTGATCTCGCCCACGTACGTCATTCCGGGCATCTCAAGCCTCACGTCCACGTCGAAGGCGTCATGCTGCACGCACCCTACGAACTCGAACGCCCAGGCCAACTGGCCCATATAGCGCTCGCGATCGGTCGGATAGGTATCGATGACCTTGTGCTCGGCGCGTGTTGGGTGCCATTCCTCCACGCAGGCCTGTGCTGCGCCGGCCATGCCCAGTGCCGCCAGCAGCGCGATGGCGCGGGCCTGCCACCAATGGCTACGGCGGGATATTGCTTTCTGCTTGTCGATGAACCTCATCAGCTGTCTCCAGTTCGCTTGGGGGTGAGAGAACTCACTCGTAGTCAGCGGTAACCACAATCTCGGTGGACACGTCACCGGCGCGCAGCACCGCACCGGTGGGCACGTGGTACGCCGCGCGCAGGTCGTAGCGCGCGGTGGCGCCGGTCACCGGCACATCGATGCCGGTGTCGCCATCCTTCAGGTAGGTGTTGCCGGTGGTGCCGGCCAGCAGCGAGATCGACACACCGCTGGCCTCATCGGTGGTGGCGGTGTTCTTCCAGCGCTCGGCATCGCCATCGGCGGCCGTGCCGGCGAACGAGAGCACGGCCTTGTTCACGCCCACGCAGCCAGTGAACTCCAGGGCGCCGGCCTTGATCTGGCTGTCCGCGCCGGGGGTGAGGTCGCTGGCCTTCACCGGGTCCAGGTCGATCAGCGCGTCATTGAGCGTGCAGGTGCCGGGCAGCACGCGCCCGGTGATGGTGAGGGTGGCGCTGTCGGCCAGGGCCACCGGCGCAGCGGCCAGCAGAGCGGTAGAAAGGGCGATGCGGTTGAACAGCTTCATGGAAAACTCCTGCAAGTGACGTAAGGGAAAGGATTCAGAGCGAGGTGGCATCGACCGCAGTCAAGGCGGCCTGCAACCCGGGGCTGGGCGGCGGCAAGGGCGTGCACACCGCCTGGCTCCAGGACAGCCCGTAGGCATCCGGTGCAGCGGGGGTGGTGTATTCGAGGCGGCATCGCTGCGCGCCATCGGGGTCGACGATCAACCCGCCCTGTTCCGGGGCGCCGCGCAACTGGATCACACCGCCCTGGCCCACCGCGCCATAGCTGCGGCCGGTCTCATCTTCGATGCGCGCGGCAAACGGCAGTGGTTGGCCCAGCGCATCGGTGGCATCGATGAACAGCGTGCGCTCCCGCGTGGCGTTGAAGGCCACGCGCACGATGCTGCCTGCGGTCGGTGCCACCCGCTGCGAGGTCCGCAGCAGCTCCACGTCCATCGACAGGCCGGACGGATCCAGCTCGATCTGGTTCCAGCGGTAGGGGCTGACATGCGGCAGCAGCGCGTAGCCGTTGCGGCCGATGCGCACATCGCTGCCATAACCGATGCGCGCGCCCTGCGCACCGTCGGCCTGGATCAGGGCGAAGCCATCGCCCACCGGCGCACCAAAGTTGATGCCATCGCGATGCAGCACCACACTGCCGGCCGCACTGGCGTTGAAAGCGTTGTAGTCACCCGAACGGCTGTAGCCGGCGGTGACGGTGCCATGCCCACCGCGGTAGGAGGCATAGGCGCTGGCGCCGCTCGCTCCCTCGCTGGCAGCGTTGGCGGACACGTTGTAGTTCAGCTGCTGGTCTGCACCCAGCGTGCCGCTCACGCCCAGCTGTGCCTGCTCGCCGCGGGCCGACTGTGCCAGCTGCGTGCTCAGGCGGGGTGCGCTGGGCGCCTTGCCAAGCGGAATGCTGAAGGTGGCCGAGTAGCGGGTGTCCTGGCGGCCATCACCCTGCCGGTAGCGCATTGCCGAGAGGCTGTAGTTGGCGCGGCCGAGCGTGCTCTGGAAGCGCAGCTGCAGGTCGTTCTGTGTTGCAGTGCCATCCCAGTAGCGGACGTGGCCACCACTGAGCGACAGCGTGCTGCGCTCGCCCATGCGCTGGGAGAAATTCACCTGGAAGCGCTGCCGGGCGCGGCTGCTGTAGCCCCAATCATCCGCACGCGCCTGCGCGAAGTCATTGAGCGAGAGGTAGCCGCGGGTACTGTAGCGGTGCGCGGCCAGGCCGAAGTTGGTGCCGGTGGCCGCAACGTAGCGCTGGTAGTTCAGCCGGAAGCTGTTGCCGGTGATCTGCTCGCCATTGGCCAGGCGTGCGCGCGAGTGGGTGACGTCGGCACCGAACGCGCCCAGCGGCGTGTTGATGGCCCCACCGAACAGTGCAGACTGGAAATCCCCTGCCACCTGCATGCCGCCCAGGGCGGTGAAGTGGTTGCTGATGCCACGCGCATAGGTACCTTCGGCAAAGCGCAGCGATTCGCGCACGCCACGGGCATCGCGCAGTTCACCGGCCGTGGCACTGAAGCGACTGGCCCCCGGTCGCAGGGCCTGCGGCACGGCGGAGAAGTTCACCGTGAACGTCTGCTGGCGACCGTCGGCTTCGGTGACGGTGACATCGAGGTCGCCGCCGAAGTTGGTCGGGTACAGGTCTTCAATGGAGAACGGGCCGGGGGCCACGCTGACTTCATGGATGATGTTGCCGTTCTGGCGGATGGTCACCATCGCGTTGCCTTCGGCGATGCCCTGCACCACCGGCGCGAAGCCGCGCAGCGAATCAGGCAGCATGCGTTCATCGCTGGCCACGCGCACGCCGGTGAACGAGAGCGACTCGAACAGCTCGCCGCCCGTGTTGCCCTGCCCCAGCAGCAGCTGGCTGTTCCACGCCGGCAGGTCGCGCTGCAGGTAGCTGCTGATGACGTCGTGGCGCGAGCCGTAGCTGCTCTGGCTGAAGGAGGAACGATGGCGCAGGCGCCAGGCGCCGAGGTTCACGCCCGTGTTCAAGCCCAGGTACGTGGCGTTCTGGCCCTGCGCACGGTTGTGGTTGATGTTGTAGTCGAAGAACGCCGCGGTGACGCCATGGTCGCGCTGGTCCGGTGCCACGTAGCCGCGCGCATTGCGCGCCTGTGCGGCCTGCGGCACGTTCACCAGCAACTGCAGGTTGCCCGCGTCGTACTCCACCGTTGCGCCCTCCACCAGCGCAGCCAATGCAATGCAGGCATCGTCGTCCTGCTCCAGATCCGCCAGGTAGCTGTCTTTCAGATTCAATCGACGCAACAGGGCCACGGGCAGGCATGGCGTGGCGCCCACCGGTGCGGGGGCTTCGACAAAGCGGATGTCGCGGTTCTCCAGGAACTGGCCATTCACCACCACGTCCAGCGGATAGAGGCCCGGCTCCATCGGGTTGCCCTGTGCATACCGCTGCATGTCGATGGACTTGCCGCCGATCAGGAACCCTTCGCTGAACTGGAGTGGCTCGCCGGCCTCAGCATGGGCGTAGCTGCTGAGCGTCATCGCCATGGCAAGGGCGATGGCCGCTCCCAGCGGACGGCTGATGAAAGGACGCTGTGTGCGGTGATGGAGAGGGCGCTTCTGCATGGAAAACGTCATTCGATGAGGCCGAAGCCGACATCGCTCGTAGTCGAAGTGGGCCGAAGCGTAGACAGCCCCCCTCCGCCTTCCCATGCAATTTGTTGCAAAGCGACACCGAAGCACGAAACGACGCGACTTTCCATGCACTGACTGTTTCAGGGCAATTCAGGCTTGTTTTCACGGCGCAAAGACAGTCAATCGAATGTGTTGCGGTTGTCGCACCGATTGCCTGCAACCGGCTGTCGCAGGGCGATATGTCGTTTCCTGACCGCGCGCTTTACCGCAAGCACGAACCGACGCATCGCACAAGCACCTTGCAACTAATTGCATGTTCCCGCCGGGCATGCCCGGGAACACTGTGCGCATCCGCCGGCCCGGCCGGTGCGGATCTCCTGTTTACCCAACCAAGGACATTCCCATGTCGAACCGATTGAATCTGCTCGTTGCCAGTGCGCTCGCACTGGCTGTTTCCCCCGCCGCCTTCGCCGAAAAGCTTGAGATCACCGGTGAACTGATGACCAGCACCTGTTCCGTGGATGCCACCGGCGGCACCGTCACCGTGCCGATGGGCAAGGTGGATGTGGCGTCGGTCAATGCCGCCGACCGCGCCGGCATGAAGAATTTCAGCATCCTGCTCGACTGCACCGGTTCCGGCGCAGCCCAGAAGGTGGGCGTGCGCTTCGGCGGCACCCCTGATGGCAGCACCGGCAACCTGGCCTTGGATGCGACGTCTGTTGCCACCAATGTGGGCGTTGCACTGTATGACGCCAGCGGCAACCAGCAGAAGCTGGGCGAAGACCCGCTGCAGTGGGTCGACATTCCGGCCGCCGGCACGGGCCAGCTGGACTACAGCGCCTGGTATTCGTCGCCGGGCCGCAACGCCACTGCCGGTTCCGCCAACGCCACTGGCGACTTTGTCGTTCTGTACGACTGAGTCCTGCCGTGCCGGCCCGATACCAGGCCGGCACTTTCCCACCCGATGAGGAATGACGATGAAGATTCGTGCAATGACGTGGATGACCGCGCTGCTGGCTGGCGCAGTGGCGCTGCCCGCATCGGCGGCGGTGACCCTGCAGGGCACGCGTATCGTGCATGACGCCGGCAAGGGACGCGACGTGACCGTAAAGGCGACCAACAGCGGTGATCAGCCCGCCATGGTGCAGATCTGGATCGACGATGGCGACAGCCATGCGCGGCCGGAAAATGTGCGCACCCCCTTCCGGTTGACCCCGGCCGACCCGCGCCTGCTCCAGGCACACCAGGGCCAGGCCTACCGCGTGACGTACGCGCCGCGGCCGTCGGAAGCGCCGCTGCCCACCGATCGCGAATCGGTGTTCTATTTCAATCTGCTGGATATTCCCCCCAAGCCTACCGATGCCGCCGGCAAGAACCTGCTGCAGTTCGCCGTGCGCACCCGGGTGAAGCTGTTCCATCGCCCGGCTGGCCTGCCCGGCAATGCCCGTGATGCAGCAGGCCAGCTGCAGTGGCGAGCACAGGGCGGCGCTCTGCAGGTGAGCAACCCCAGCGCCTACCACGTGACCATCAGTACGTTGACGCTGCCCGATGGCCGCAAGGTGGAGGCGGACATGATCGCGCCGGGGGCCGAGGTGCGGCTGCCGCTGCCGAGCGGTGCGGCGATGCCGTCGTCGGTGACGTTCCAGTGGCTGGACGATTACGGTACCCCGCGCGATGCCGAGGCCGCAGTCGCGCGTTGAACGCAGCCGGGCATGCGTTCGACATCTGCCATGCAGGAAATGTCGCAACTGGCACGCGCATGTGCGCCCGGTTCAGCGCAGCGCATGCGACACGCATCTGCAACGTTTTCGAATTTGAAAGTTTTCTGATTGGTGTAACAGCACCTGCGTGCACATCATGGCGCGCCACCGACAACGGGTGGCACGGGCTTGCAATCCCGTAGGACTATCGCGTTGTTTACGCTTGTCTGCCGGCGTCGCTCCTTCCTGTTGGGCGGCCTCGGCAGGCAATCCGTCCGTGCCCTATGGCGGGCGGTGCGTGGGGCCTTGCGCCCGCCGGCTAACACGCGTTGGTCCCCGGTATTGCAACCACGCACCGTCCGCCGCCCTCGCCCAGCGCGAGGGCGGCCCCTTGCTTCGCACTCAAGGACGCCGCCATGACTTCTTCGCTCTATCCCTATCTGTTCGCCACACTGGGCGACGCCGTCGAACGCCTGCCGGATGACCTGGCCAAAGCACTGGAAACCACATTGGGCAGCACGATGCGCGCCCACGCCGACGAAGGCATCACCCTGCTCGGCTGCCTGCAGCGCATCCGCCACGTGGACGCCACCGATGGCCAGCCGTGGCCGGGCAAAGGACGCAAGCAGCGCTTGGCTTCGCGATGGCACGCATCGACCGCGCCAATGCCGGGCTCACCTTGCTGCTGGAACTGCTGCACGCCATCGAGCGCGTACGCGTGGACGGCGATGCCGACCAGCAGGTGGGCGATGACGTGCGCGAAGGGTTGCTGCTGGCCTGCCGTGGGCTGGCCGAGTATGTGGATGTGCAGTTGCGGGTGGCGTAGCCAGCTTCCGCGGCACCTCGGCCACGCCAATCCCTGTCCCTGGCTCAGGGATTGGCGTCGAACAGCACGGTCATGTCTCCTTCCCAGCGCGAGCCCGGTGTCTTCACCATCTCCAGCACCGCGTCACGCCCGGCGGTGAAGCGCAGGGTCGAACGGCGCTGCATCAGGTAACCATCGGGCGTGAAGCGCGGTGCCTGACCGTCATCGGCCAGCAGCACGGTGTTCTGCGCCGGACGGCCATCGCGCAGGTTGTTCATGCCCGGAAGGGTGACGTCCACCTCCACCGGCACCTGCTTGTCCGCCTGCGGATCATGAATGCCGCACTGGTCGCCGACGTGGTGCTGGCAGCGCAGCTTCATGCTGAAGTCCATCGACGTGGTCAGATGAAACGGCAGCTCCTGGCGCAGCCTCGCCGGAGCAGTGCCATGATCGATCCAGGGCGACCAGCCCCCTTCGGGCGCCAACTGTACGCGCGGCGCTTCGGTGGCGAAGCGCACCTGGAAATCGTGGATCACATCGAACACGAAGTTCATGCGCACGGCCTCGACACCGGTGATGTTGTCGCCCAGATCGATGTCGGCCCCGGCGCCGCCGGTGGTCCAGGTTTCCTGGGCCATGTAACGGCCATCCTGCAGCGTCATTGCATTGGGCAGGGTAACGTGGATGCCGAGCCCCACGTTCCTGTAGGAGTAGCTGCGGGCATACCGCGTGTTGGTGCTGTAGCACTCGGTGGGGCTGGCTGGCGTCCGTACCGCCCAACCGCCCAGCGACCATCCACGCCCACCGGCGCCGCGGATGGCCGTGCAACCTCCACTGACGCCGTAGTACCAGGGATCGGCGCCACCACCGAAGTTGATGCGCATGGACAGCGCCGCAAAGCTGATGGTCGCCTCGAAGGTGCGTCCGCTCGACACCTCCTGCAGGGTGATCGTACGCGGCGGCGGGAAGCGGATGTAGGTGGTATCACGCCTTGATGTGTCGTCGCTCGGCCCCTCCTTGCGCCAGTACTCACGGTTGCCGAGATCGAAGATATAGGCCCCGTTTCTATCGCATTCGGCCGGCCTCCAGTTGCAGAAGCTGCCCCGGGGTGTCGTGTTGCGGAATGCGGTATCGCCCGGATCCAGGGCGTTGGGCCTGAATTCGCCGGTGACGTTGACGTCCACCACCTGTGCGGTGGCAGGCAACGCCGCCATTACGGCCAGCAACGGGAACAGCCGGATGCCAATAGTCATGCTTTAGACCTGCCTGGTTCGTCGGAACAATGGGCTAGTGCGCGACCACCGACGGCGGACAACCGATGCCGCCCACCATCAGTACATCGCCTTCGCGGGGGTGACGGCCCTCTTCCATGGTCAGCACACAGCTGATCCGGTTCGGGTAGCGCAGCTCCACCACCGGCGCGCGTGCGCTGAGTTCAAGGGTGAAGAAGCCTTCTTCCTGGCTGACGCTGCGGCCGGCGTGGTTGATCACCTGCACACCGCGCATGCCGTTGCCATCGGCATCCAGTACCTGACCCATCACGGTGAAGGTGCGCAGTACATCCACCGTGGTGTGAACCACGCCGCCCTTGTTGAGGTGGTAGCTGATGGTCGACGGCTGCAGCGCCGCCGCAGGTGCGTGCCGGCCGTGGAAGTCGAACTGCACCTGTCCCGCACGATAGGCGGTGACCGGAACGAAGTTGCGTCCCGGGCGCAGCTGCACGCCACCGCCACGACTGTCGTCGGCACGCAACGTGACATCGGGGAAGTCACTGCGCACGTCGACGATGATGCCGGTGTCCACGCTGCCGCTGCGTCCCTGGCCCAGCACGGCAGCATGTCCTCCCCCGATCACCACGGTGCTGTCCAGGTTGGCGCTGCCGCCAACGTGGCCAGAACCGGCACCGCGATACAGCTGCACATCGCCTTCCAGCAGTGGGCTCTGCAGATAGGCGCCGGCGCCGGCGCCAATGCCGCTGCGTTCAGCTGTGACCATGCCATTGACGCTGCGCAGGATCTTCCCATCCACACGCTGGGTGGCGACCGCGGTGACGTAGCCGTCGCGCTGGCCGGCTTCGCCGGTCCGGCTGCCCAGGCTGCCGCTGTAGCTGCGGCGTTCGCTGCCGAGTGACACACTGACGGTCAGATCGATGCCGCGCTGGCGGCGATAGTGGGTGAAGCGGCTGCCCGGACGGTCGTAGGCCGAGACACGCCAGTTTACGTCATGCCTGCCGAACAGGGTTTCGCGGCGACCGTAGGAAACGTCGATGCCGGTGCCACGGGTGAAGCCGGAACTGCGGGCCACGCGCAGGCTCGCATTGTCGCGGTGACTGAAGCGATGGGTGATCGATACGGCCGTGATGTCCTGCCAGCCTCCCCGGGTTTCCCAACGTGGCGGCGCACCCTCGCTGGCGGGCAGCCGATGACGCTGCTCTGCCCAGCTGCGCGCGTGGTTGGCGACCACCGAACCGGCACGGTAGCGATACAGTCCCTGCAGTTCCACGCCGCGCCCGGCATCGCTGGAGGTGTAGAAATTGGTGTAGGCGCTGAAGCGATCACTGGCCTGCCAGTCCATCGACAGGCCGGTGGCGCGGCGCGTGCCGATCTGCTGCACGGTGGCACCGGCCACTGCGCGCGGGTGCAACAGGTAGTTGACCACCGCACCGGCGGCGATCTCGCCTTCCTGCATTGAATGATCGCTGTCGAGCAGGCTGCGCTGCTGGCCGGCGAACGCGCTGTAGCGCCAGCGCCGGGTGGGATCGCGCCAACGGCTGGGTTTGTGGATCGAGGCGGTTTCGCGCGAGGCCTCCTGGCCGTCTTCAATGACCCGCAGCACCACGTCGTAGATGCCGCCTGGCAGGCGACGTGTGTCGATCTCCTGCACGCCGGGCTTCACGGCCTGTGTGGCCAGCAGGTTGCCGTCGCGCAGAATCTCCACCACACCGTCGCGGTTGGCGGTGACGTACACCGGATAGACGCTGGCGCTGCGCGTGTCGGCCAGCAGCACATCCGACGAACCGAACATCACCCCCAGCGCGGTGTCATTCTGCGTACCCGGCGCGCGTGGCTGGCGGATGATGCCCTCGAACGTGGGCAGGAAATAGCCCGCGCGGACGAAATGATCGCCGAGCTCGCGTTGTGCATACAACGCACTGAGATAGTGCTCCGTGCTGCCGGGTTGGGCGTAGTACTGGTAGCTGCCAACCGTGCTCCACAGACCGATGCTGCCACTCAGTTCAGCGCTGTAGCGTGCGCTGGCCGGCTGGTCCTGGCCGCCATGCACGGCCAGGCTGTTACGTACGATCAAGCCGTGGCTGCCGGACGCCGGCAGGGCAGTGTTGCGTTGTTCCGCACTGGCAGTTGCCGGCGTCAACAGGCTCAGCAGCGAATTGGCCAGACTGTAGTGCAGCGCGGCCAGGCCACGGCACTGCGGCGCGCATATGCCAAGCGGCAGCGGTTCGGCCAGCTGCTCGGCCCAGCGCGTGCGCTCGCTCTGCGGCCATGGGCTGTCGATGCTTTCGACGAAGCCGATCAGCTGTACGCGGTTGTCTTCATGCAGCAGTACTTCGGCGTCGCCCAAGTACTGCCCGTCCAGTTCCACGCGCACGGTCAGCGGATTGCCGAACAGATGCTCGCGGAACTCCGCAGGCATGCGGTCGCGCTGCTCCAGCAGGCTGACCTGTGCGTCTGGCGCGCCTGCGGTCGCCTGCGCCGAGGCAGCAGCAAGCATGGCGGCAATGGCAACCGCCAGTCGCATCGGAACCGGTCGCGGAGGTAGGTGTGAAAGGCGCATAGATGACATTGGCCTTCCTGCCGCACGCGCGGTGGGGCAGGAAGGCACAGAGCTCGGCAGGCGTCAGATGTCGCTTTCGAAGATCATGTGGAACTGACCGCCGTAATTACCCTGCTTGTAACCGCCGCCCGGTTCGGTAGGCGCGATGGCGAAGGCCAGAGACTTGCCGGATGCGGCCTGGGCTGCGTTGGCAACGGTGATCTTGGCGGCGGCCGTTGCCGGCACGACCACGTTGTCCAGTTTCACCACCAGATCCACGACGTCCGCGGCCGAGGCCATCTGCGCCGGGGCGGACAGATAGGCGGTGATGGCAGCCGGCGACTTCACGTTGATCACGCGACCGGTCAGTTCGCCGAGCACTTGGCGTGCGGTATCCCACGGCAGATTCTGCGGCAGGCCTTCCCAGCCGTCCGGCGTGGACACCTGCAGGCCGGCAACGTTGGGCACGTCAGCCGACACATTGACGGTGATCGATTTGGTTTCGGTAGCCGCAAAGCTGACGGCCGGGGTGATGAGCAGGACTGCCGCAGCCGCCATCGCGTGTTTCAAGAAGGACATTCAGATACTCCTGGGTGAATGGGTACAAAAGCCAGGACAAGGGCAAAGCTGTCCCATCGGACTCCTGGCGGGCCCGGGCGGGACAATGGCGTTGGTGGGGGACGGACGGTCAGCGGCGGCTGTCGATGCTGCGCTGGCGTTCGCCCTCCTTCAGGTCGTAACGGATGAAATGCGTATCGTCAGACGCCAGCACGTGAGAGCGACCGGGGCGTACGTGCACGATGATTCCGGGCGTACAGGCGTCGACCTTGGCCCGCTCGCACTGGCGCAGGTTTTCCAGAACAATGGTGGCGTTGCCGTGGTTGTGGATCTGGCCGGACTCGATGCGGGTGTCATAGCGCGGGTGTTGTGGCGCGATGAACAGCACGGTGCCGAAGCCGGTGAACACGCGGATGGCCGAGGAAAGCTCTGCGGCCTGCTGTGCCTGTTCCTCGCTGAGCGAGAATTCCTCGGCACTCGGCGCCACCGGCACGAAGCGCAGGCGGTAGTAGCGTTCCTCGTCGCGCAGGCCCCGATACACCAGTCGTGTGGCCTGCTGGCCGTTGCCTGCGATGATCAGGCGACTGGGACTGGCGATGACCCCATGCGCCCCAGGCGCGTTGCGCACCAACGATGGCGCATCCACCGGAACTTCGACGGGCTTGTCATCGGCATCGAAAACGATCTCTGCCACTTCCACCCGGACGTAGGCGGTGCCGGCGCCGGTATTGCGGATGCGTTTGAGCAGGTTGCTGCTGCCGGGCTGCAGGTAGTCGAAGAGGACGCCGACATTGATCTGCGGTGCGCTGGCGTGACTGGGGAACGCCAGCGCACACAGCAGCAGGACATGGACGACACGTGACATGGGACCGCTCGTTTTCAGGAGCGTGAAGTGTGTCGTCGCGTCAAACGCACGGCTATGAAAATAGTTGTAAGCCGAAGCGCGCAGCGGCGAATTCGGAGAATTCCTAAATGCTCATCGCCCGTGCTGCCAGCATGGCCGGCCACCATGGCCCCTTGCCCGCAGCCGCGTACCGGCAGGACACCAATCCCTGCCGCACTTAGGCGAAGTGCTCGTATCCGCTCGGGCCGTCGTGGCCTTCGGTGTGTACGCCCTGCCCCTCGGCGATACGGCCGATGCGGGTGATCGGCAGGTCCAGCGATTCGGCCACGAAGTGCAGCGCGTCGCGCTGGTCGGCGGCGGCGGTGAAACACAGTTCGTAATCATCGCCGCCGCGCAGCGCGCACTCGCGGGCCGCGTCGCGGCCCAGCAGTTCACGCAACGCCGGTGAGATGGGCAGCGTATCGGCATCGACGTCGGCGCGGACACCGCTGCGCGCCGCGATGTGGCCCAGATCGGCCAGCAACCCATCGGAGATATCCACGGCTGCGTGCGCGAATGCACGCAGGCGCAGGCCCAGGGTGACGCGCGGGGTGGGCCGCAGCAGGCGCAGGCGCAGGCATTCGTAGTCGGCCAGCAAGGTGGCGGTGGCCACGTTCAATGCGCCCTGCTGCCACAGGCGCAGCGCACCGGCGGCATCGCCGAGTGTGCCGCTCACCCAGATGTCATCGCCCACCTGTGCGCGGTCGCGGCGCAGTGCCTGGCCGCGTGACACCTGCCCCATCGCAGTGACGGACAGTGACAGCGGGCCACGCGTGGTGTCGCCGCCGATCAGCGCGATGTCGTGCTGGTCGGCCAGGGCGAAGAAGCCATCGGCAAACGCATCGATCCAGTCTTCGCTGGCCTCGGGCAGCGACAGCGCCAGCGTGCACCAGGCCGGGCGTGCGCCCATCGCGGCGAGGTCGGACAGGTTGACGGCCAGCGTCTTCCAGCCAATGTCGAACGCCGGGGTCTCCGCCGGAAAATGCACCCCGCTGTTGAGGGTGTCGGCGGTGACCACCAGTTGTTCGTTCGGGCGCGGCTGCAGCAGTGCAGCGTCATCGCCGATGCCGAGCACGATGTCGTCGCGCTCGACGGTGCGCGCCCGGATGCGGTCGATGAGGGCGAATTCAGCCAGGGACATGGGGCCGATCAGCCCCCGTTTTCGACCTTGCGCCATTCCACGGCGGCGCGATCCAACACCCCGTTGACGTAGGTGTGGCCGTGCTCGGAACCGAAGCGCTTGGCCGATTCGATCGCTTCGTTGATCACGACGCGGTACGGCACGTCCAGGCGGTAACGCATTTCATAGGCGGCCACGCGCAGCGCGGCGCGTTCGATCGCATCCACTTCCTCGATGCCGCGGTCCAGGTACGGATCGATCGCCGCGTCCAGGTCCTTGCGGTTGTCGAGCACGCCGTGCACGAGCGCTTCGAAGTAGGCCAGGTCCGCGATCTCGCGGGCCTGTTCGTGGGCGAACTGGGCGATCACGCTCTGCGCGTTGCCCCCCGAGATCTGCCACGCATAGATTGCCTGCAGCGCACGACGGCGGGCGCGCGAACGCAGCACCGGATCGACGCCATCACGGCGGACGGGCTTACCGGAGGGCTTGCCCGGGTTTGACTTGTTCATGGCAGCTGCTCCAGAAGATTGACCATTTCCAACGCCGTCAGTGCGGCTTCCTCACCCTTGTTGCCGTGGCTGCCACCCGCGCGGGCTTCGGCATCCTCGACCCGCTCCACCGCCAGCACGCCATTGAGCACCGGCACGCCGAAATCCAGCTGCACGCGCATCAGGCCTTCCGCGCAGCGGTCGGCGACGTGTTCGTAATGACGGGTATCGCCCCGGATAACGCAGCCCAGGGTGATGATCGCGGCATGCTGATGGGCGGCGGCCAGGCGCGCGGCGACCAGCGGCAGTTCCCACGCGCCGGGCACGCGGATCACGTCGATGGCGGACTCGTCGATCCCATTGCCGGCCAGGCTCTGCCGCGCACCGGCCACCAGCACGTCGGTGATGCGGGCATTCCAGCGGCTGGCGAGGATGGCGAAACGGGCCTTTTCCGGAGTACGGAGGTCGCCTTCGTAATGGCTCATGTTCGGCGTGGGGTCCATTTAATAGGTGAATATTCTAGCGCATGGCCGCGTGTAGCCGGGCCGCTGCGCGTTACGGGACGGGTCGGGTGCAGCAGCCCCCCTGGGTCAGGGGGCTGCCGCGAAGCGGCGGGAGTCTGGATGAGGCCAGGAAGGACCCGCGGTTTGCACAGCAGATCGTGGGGCGTCAGCGCGAATGCGATGACGTGTTCCCCACCGTCTCGACCACTTCCAGGCCATACCCGGCCAGACCGATCTGGCGGCGGGGGGTGCCCAGCACGCGCAGCTTGCCCAGGCCCAGATCGGACAGGATCTGGGCCCCGGCGCCGTTGCGGCGCCACTGGCTCACATCCTTGTCCTTGCCCGGCACCACCGGCTGCGGCTGCTGGCGCAGGCGGGCCAGCAGGCTGTTGGTGTCGCGCGGGGCCGACAGCACCACCATCACGCCACGCTCGGCAGCCGCGATCGCGCGCAGCGCATCGGTGGAGGCCACCCCGAAATCGTCGCGACGCCAGTGCAGCAGATCGGCCAGCGGGTTTTCGACCTGCACCCGGACCAGGGTCGGCTCGGTATCGGGGGTGCCGCGGACCAGCGCGAAGTGCAGGTCGTGGGCGATCCGGTCGCGGTAGGTGACCAGCGTGAACGGGCCGAACTCGGTCTCGATCTCACGCTCGTCCACCCGCTCGACGGTCTTCTCGGTGGCCAGGCGGTAGGCGATCAGGTCGGCGATGGAACCCATCTTCAGGCCGTGCTCGCGGGCGAACACCTCCAGCTCCGGGCGGCGCGCCATGCTGCCGTCCGGATTCAGGATCTCCACCAGCACGCCGGCCGGTTCCAGCCCGGCCAGCATGGCCAGGTCCACGCCCGCCTCGGTATGCCCGGCGCGGGTGAGTACGCCGCCCGGCTGGGCGATCAGCGGGAAGATGTGGCCCGGCTGGTGCAGGTCGGCCGGCTTGGCGTCCGGCTTCACCGCGGTGCGGATGGTGTGCGCGCGGTCGTAGGCCGAGATGCCGGTGGTGACACCCTCGGCGGCCTCGATGCTGACCGTGAAGTTGGTCTGGAACTGCGCGGTGTTGGCCTGGACCATCGGCGCCAGGCCGAGATCGGCAGCGCGCTCGCGGGTCAGCGGCAGGCACACCAGGCCACGGCCATGGGTGACCATGAAGTTGATATCCGACGGCTTGACCAGCTCGGCGGCCATGATCAGGTCGCCTTCGTTCTCGCGGTCTTCGTCATCGACGATGACGACCATGCGGCCGAGGCGGATGTCCTCGAGGATCTCGGGAATCGGGGCGAAATTCATGCGCGTGCTCCTGCACCCAGCAAACGTTCGACGTAGCGGGCGACCAGATCGATTTCAAGATTGACCGCACTGCCCACGGCGGTGGCAGCGAAGGCGGTGTTGGCGACGGTGTGCGGAATGAGCGCGACCTCGAAGCCCTGCTCGTCCACCTCGTTGACGGTCAGGCTGACCCCGTCCACGCAGATCGAGCCCTTCTTGGCGATGTAGCGCAGCAACGCGGCCGGCGCGGCGAAACGCCAGCGCTGGGCACGCGCGTCGTCATGCACCGACAACACCTGGCCCAGGCCATCGACATGGCCACTGACCAGATGGCCGCCGAGGCGGTCGGTCGGGCGCATCGCGCGTTCGAGGTTGATGACGGCGCCGTCGGCCAGCCGACCCAGCGTGGTCAGGCCCAGGGTCTCGGTCGAGGCGTCAGCCTGGAAGCTGCTGGCGTCGAATGCGATGACGGTGAGGCAGACCCCGTTGATGGCGATGCTCTCGCCCATCTGCACGTTCTCGAACGGCAGGGTGCCCACGTTGAAGGTGAAGCGGACATCGCCGCCAAGGGACTCGCGTGCGGCCAGACGGCCGACGCCTTCGATGATTCCAGTAAACACGTAACGTTCTCCGCGGAAAGTGAGCGAAAAACGCCGCAAGGCATATAGGTGCACGCCGGGCACAAGGCCCGGCCGCACCGTCTTCTTTCATCCGGACTATACCGTCGGCTCCGGCATTGGACCGGATCTGCTGACCTTCCCGGGGGCCGGGAAGCGCTCGCGGGCTCGTGCTTGCGCACCTACCGCCGGTGGGGAATCGCACCCCGCCCTGAAGACGTTTATGTACCGGCGAACCGGCCCGGCTAGTGTAACAGGGCACCCTGACTGGAGGCTTTAAGTTAAATAAGTGTTAAGCTACGCGACTGAGTGCTGCGCCGCGTGGATATGACGGCGCACACGTCGGTTACTGATCGAGCTGCAGCGTCCGCGCCGCGCCATGATCGAACGGGTCCCGCAAGGGGCCCGTTTTTTATGGGCGCATCAACAGCCTCACGTCTGCCCCCACCTGCCGCTGGTCCACCACCCGCAGCCGACGCTGCTGCTCCATCGCGTGGATGCCCAGGCCGGACAGCAGCGGCCGGCCATGTTCGCCGAGCAGCGTGGGCGCCTGGTAGAGCAGCAGTTCGTCGACCCAACCGCCGGCCAGCAATGCACCGGCCAGCGTCGCACCGGCTTCGGTGTGCACTTCATTGATGCCGCGTTCGGCGAGCAGGGCCAGCACCGCGCCCAGGTCCAGGCGGCCATCGCGGCTGGGCACGCTGGCGAATTCGGCATCAGCCACATCCGGTGGGCTGACGGCGGCGTCGTGCACGTACAACGTCGGCGCCCCACCCTCGCGTACGCGACTACATTCCAGCGAACGCAGGCGTGCATCGAGCACCACGCGCAGCGGCGGCAGCACGTCGGTATCGGCCAGGCGCACGGTCAACATCGGATCGTCAGCCAGCACGGTGGCCGCACCGGTAAGGATGGCGCCGGCCCGCGCGCGCCAGTGCTGCACATCCTCGCGCGCGGCCGCGCCGGTGATCCATTTCGATGTCCCGTCGGCCATCGCGGTGCGGCCATCCAGGCTGGCGGCCAGCTTCACCCGCAGCCACGGACGGCCGCGCTCGATGCGCGACAGGAAGCCCCTGTTGAGCTCGCGCGCCTGCGTGGCCATCAGGCCTTCGGCCACCTCGATGCCGGCCTCGCGCAGCAGCACGAAGCCGCCCCCGTCGACCTTCGGGAAGGGATCACGCATCGCGGCCACCACGCGGCTGACACCGGCGTCGATCAGGGCCAGTGCACACGGCGGTGTGCGCCCGTGGTGCGCGCAGGGCTCCAGGGTGACGTAGGCGGTGGCGCCGCGGGCCTGCTCACCGGCCTGGCGCAGCGCGAACACTTCGGCGTGCGGGCCGCCGGTGCGCTGGTGCCAGCCCTCGCCCACCACGACCCCATCGCGGGCAATCACGCACCCCACCATGGGATTGGGCCGCGCGGTGTACGCGGCACGTTCGGCCAGGCGCAGCGCGTGCGCCATGTGCTGATGGTCGAGAGCGGAGAAATCGGTCATGGCGGGGATCATCTGGCGGCGTGCAGCCGCGATGGTAGCCCAGCCGGGGTGGCCGCGATGCGGCAAGGGCTCAGCCCTTTTTCTTCTTGGTCAGCGCGATCACATCGCCGAGCAACTGCAACTGCTCGGTGCTGGAGGGCAGCTCGCGTTCGAGCTTCTCGATCTCTTCGCGGAAATCGGCCACGTCTTCGAAGCTGCGGTACACCGACGCAAAGCGCACGTAACCCACGTGGTCCAGCTTGCGCAGTTCGTTCATCACGAACTCGCCGACCTTGATCGAGGGGATTTCGCGTTCGCCACAGATGCGCGCCTGCTGCATCACCGCGCGCACCGCCAGCTCGATCTTGTCTTCGGGTACCGGACGCTTCTGCAGCGCGCGATCAAAGCCGCTGCGGACCTTGCGCGCATCGAACGCCTCGCGGCTGCCGTCGCTTTTCACGATCGCCGGCAGTTTCAGTTCGATGGTTTCCAAGGTGCTGAAGCGCTCGTTGCAGGCCTCGCACTCGCGGCGACGCCGGATCGTCGCGCCGTCTTCAGAGACGCGCGAGTCGATCACACGGGTATCGGCATGCTGGCAGAACGGACAGTACATGGAACGCCTTGCATCGGGAAAACGTCATGCCGTGGTCACGGCAGCGTCGCAACGGTACCTGAGAGAGACAGGCAACAGCAAATGGCTGGGGGCAGAGGCCAGCCCAGCCTAGGCCGGCTGCCGGCGCAGCCACAGCAGGTGCGCCGCACAGGAGAGCATCGGCGGCCCGGCCAGCAGCAGAACCAGTGCCATCGGACTCGCGACGGCCTGCCAGAATGCAATGCCGACCACCGCCAGGGCGGCAAGGACGCCAAGGCCCAATGCAGCCCACGGCCAAGGCCCGGCATCGCGCAGGCCGGTGCGTCCCTTTCGGAGATAGCGGCCACTCAACCACAGCCAGCCCACGATCCCGATCAGGCCGGCCGCCCCCCAGCCGCCAATCACCAGGCGCGAGGCCCGGTCCAGATAGGCCGGCTCGACCCATGCGACCCAGACCCCGATGGCGGCGAAGGTGCCACCGCCAGCCATCCCCACGATGCCGCAGACCAGGGCCAGCACGGCGTAGATACGCCGTTGCCGGCCCTCGTCCATGTCAACCGTAGACCGGGTACTTGCGGCACTGCGCGCTGACCGCATCGCGCACGCGGGCGATCACGGCCTCGTCAGCCGGGGCATCGAGCACGTCGGCGATCCAGTTGGCCAGGTCCACGCAGTCCTGTTCCACGTAACCGCGCGTGGTGACCGCCGGGGTGCCCAGGCGCAGGCCCGAGGTCACGAACGGCGAACGCGGGTCGTTGGGCACCGAGTTCTTGTTGACGGTGATGTGGGCCAGGCCGAGCGCGGCTTCGGCATCCTTGCCCGAGACATCCTTGCCGATCATGTCGACCAGCATCAGGTGGTTCTGGGTGCCGCCGGACACGATCTTGTAGCCACGCGCGATCAGCGTGTTGGCCATCGCCTGGGCGTTCTTGACCACCTGCTGCTGGTAGGCCTTGAAGCCCGGCTCCAGCGCCTCCTTGAAGGCCACGGCCTTGCCGGCGATGACGTGCATCAGCGGGCCGCCCTGGATGCCCGGGAACACGATGGACTGCAGCTTCTTCTGCAGTTCTTCGCTTGCCCCCTTGGCGATGATGATGCCGCCACGCGGGCCGCGCAGCGTCTTGTGGGTGGTCGAGGTGACCACGTGGGCGTGCGGCAGCGGGCTCGGGTAGACGCCGGCGGCGACCAGGCCGGCCACGTGCGCCATGTCCACGAACAGGTAGGCACCGACCTTGTCGGCGATGGCGCGGAAGCGTGCCCAGTCCACCACCTGCGAGTAGGCCGAGAAGCCGGCCACGACCATCTTCGGCTTGTGCTCCAGGGCCAGGCGCTCGACCTCGTCATAGTCGATCAGGCCGGCTTCGTCGACACCGTACTGGATGGCGTTGAACAGCTTGCCCGAGGCATTGACCTTGGCACCGTGGGTCAGGTGGCCGCCGTGGGCCAGGCTCATGCCCAGGATGGTGTCGCCCGGCTGCAGCAGCGCGAAGTACACCGCCTGGTTGGCCTGCGAACCGCTGTGCGGCTGCACGTTGGCGTAGTCGGCGTCGAACAGCTGCTTGAGGCGGTCGATCGCCAGCTGTTCGGCGACGTCCACATATTCGCAGCCACCGTAGTAGCGCTTGCCCGGATAGCCCTCGGCGTACTTGTTGGTCAGCTGGCTGCCCTGGGCCTCCATCACGGCCGGGCTGGTGTAGTTCTCGCTGGCGATCAGCTCGACATGGTCTTCCTGGCGCTGGGTTTCGGCGGCGATGGCCTTGGCCAGTTCGGGATCGTAGGTTTCGATGCGGACGTCACGCGGGAACATCGGTTACTCCAGGCAGGCAGAGGGGGTACAGCGCGAGCCTTGGATTGTAGTCCCCGGGCGCGGGGCTGACCAATTGTGCCGCCGATCGCCGGCACCACCGCATGCTGCCCAGGGCGCCAGCCGCAGCGGCCCGCCGCGGAAACCAGAACGGCGCCCCGAAGGGCGCCGTCCGTGTGAGGTACCGCCGCGATTGGACCCGGTCTTACCGGTTGTTGATCACGTAGTCGGCAATGATCCCGGTGGCGATGGCGACCAGCAGCAGGTTGCCGCGGTCATCGCGGATCCAGTGATGGTCGCGCGGCGGGCGGCGCACCGAATAGCGGCTGTAATCGTCCACCACGTAGACCGGGCCGCCGTAGTACTCACGGTAGCGGTGGCCACGCGCCCAGCCGTAGGAGCCATACCCCGGCGCCGGGCGATAGACCACACGCGGCGGCGGGCCTGGACGGTAGTAACCACGATTGTCGTAGCGATGGTCGTAACGGCGGTCATGGCGGACCTCACGACGGTCATGACGATCGTGCCGGTCATGGCGATCGTGGCGGCTGTCGCGGCGGTCATCACGCCACTCCCGGCGGTCGTGACCGCGACCACGGTGGTCATCGGCGAAGGCCGGGCCACGGTGCCCAAGGCCAGCAGCGAGGCGACGGCCCCGACCACAAATCGATTCATGCGCATGACTGGCCTCGCTTGGTGGGTTGATGGCTCCATCATGCGCACCCCATCTGAACGGTCTCCGGCTGGAAACGGTTTCCAATTCAAGGGCTTTGACCCCGCATTCAGGCGGCGGCAAGCCCCGGCGCCCTTGGCTTCCGGCGGCATTGATCGCTTCCGGCTATAATCGGGGCATCCTTTTCTTCCTCTGTTCCTGTTCCGTCCGGAACGGGCGCAGGGTTGCGCCTTCGGAGAGCTCATGTCCTCGCAATACATCTACACCATGAACCGCGTCAGCAAGGTGGTCCCGCCCAAGCGGCAGATCATCAAGGACATCTCGCTGTCGTTCTTCCCGGGTGCCAAGATCGGCCTGCTGGGCCTGAACGGTGCCGGCAAGTCCACGGTGCTCAAGATCATGGCCGGCGTGGACACCGATTTCGAGGGCGAAGCCCGCCCGCAGCCCGGCATCAAGGTCGGCTACCTGGCCCAGGAACCGGAGCTGGACCCGACCAAGACCGTGCGTGAAGCAGTCGAGGAAGGCGTCGGCGAAGTGCTGCAGGCGCAGGCCCAGCTGGACGCGGTCTACCTGGCCTATGCCGAGGAAGGCGCCGACTTCGACAAGCTGGCCAAGGAACAGGAGCGCCTTGAGGCGATCCTCGCCGCCGGCGATGCGCACACCCTGGAAAACCAGCTGGACGTGGCCGCCGATGCGCTGCGCCTGCCGCCGTGGGATGCGGTGATCGGCAAGCTCTCCGGTGGTGAAAAGCGCCGCGTGGCCCTGTGCCGCCTGCTGCTGCAGAAGCCGGACATGCTGCTGCTCGACGAACCGACCAACCATCTGGACGCCGAGTCCGTTGAGTGGCTGGAACAGTTCCTGGCGCGCTACACCGGCACCGTCGTGGCGGTCACCCATGATCGCTACTTCCTGGACAACGCCGCCGAGTGGATCCTGGAACTGGATCGCGGCCGCGGCATTCCGTGGAAGGGCAACTACACCGATTGGCTGATGCAGAAGGACGAGCGCCTGAAGCAGGAAGACAACCAGGAAAAATCCCGCCAGAAGGCGATCCAGAAGGAACTGGAGTGGTCGCGCCAGAACGCCAAGGGTGGCCGCACCAAGGGCAAGGCCCGTCTGGCCCGCCTGGAAGAGCTGCAGTCGGTGGATTACCAGAAGCGCAACGAGACCAATGAAATCTTCATCCCGCCGGGCGAGCGCCTGGGCAACTCGGTGATGGAGTTCAAGAACGTCTCCAAGAAGTTCGGCGACCGCCTGCTGTTCGACGAACTGAGCTTCCTGGTGCCGGCCGGCGCGATCGTGGGCATCATCGGCCCCAACGGTGCCGGTAAGTCGACCCTGTTCAAGATGATCACCGGGCAGGAAAAGCCGGATTCGGGCGAAATCACCGTCGGCCCGACCGTCAAGCTGTCCTACGTGGACCAGAGCCGCGACGCGCTGGAAGGCAACCACAACGTCTTCCAGGAAATCGCCGGCGGCCTGGACATCCTCAACATCAACGGCATCGAGATCCAGTCGCGCGCCTACATCGGCCGCTTCAACTTCAAGGGCCAGGATCAGCAGAAGCTGGTCGGTTCGCTGTCCGGTGGTGAGCGTGGCCGCCTGCACATGGCCAAGACCCTGCTGCAGGGTGGCAACGTGCTGCTGCTCGATGAACCGTCCAACGATCTGGACATCGAAACCCTGCGTGCGCTGGAAGATGCGCTGCTGGAGTTCCCGGGCAACACCTTCGTGATTTCGCATGACCGCTGGTTCCTGGATCGCATCGCGACCCACATCCTGGCGTTCGAAGGCGATTCGCACGTGGAGTTCTTCCAGGGCAACTACCGCGAGTACGAAGAAGACAAGCGCCGCCGCATGGGCGACGACGCTGCGCCGAAGCGCCTGCGCTTCAAGGCGCTGAAATAAGGCAACCGGAAAGGCCGCGCTCGCGCGGCCTTTCTCATTTCGGTAGGTCACCACCGTTGGTGGTGATGCTTTGAAGCGTACCGACCAACGGTCGGTACCCACCACCAACGGTTTGAGATTTCGCGATGTCCCTCCCCGAACGCCTGTTCCAGCTGCAGCAGCACGGCACCTCCGTGCGCACCGAACTGCTGGCCGGCCTGACCACGTTCCTGACGATGTCCTACATCGTCTTCGTCAACCCGGACATCCTGGCCACCACCGGCATGGACCCGGGCGCGGTGTTCGTCGCCACCTGCCTGGCCGCCGCGCTGGGCTCGCTGGTAATGGCATTCGCGGCCAACTTCCCGGTCGGCATGGCGCCCGGCATGGGCTTGAATGCGTTCTTCGCCTTCACCGTGGTGGGCGCGGCCGGCCTGCCATGGCAGCAGGCGCTGGCGGCGGTGTTCATCTCCGGCCTGGTCTTTCTGGTGCTGTCACTGACCGGCGTACGCGCCTGGCTGGTGGCGGGTATCCCCGCTTCGCTGCGCGCGGCGATCGTGGCCGGCATCGGCCTGTTCCTGGCGATCATCGCGCTGCAGAAATCCGGCGTGATCATCGCCAACACCGACACCCTGGTCGCGCTTGGGCCGCTCAATACCGCCCCACCGCTGCTGGCGCTGGCTGGCTTTCTGCTGATCGCGATCCTGGAGGCACGCAAGGTGCGCGGCGCAATCCTGATCGGCATCCTGGCGGTGACCGGGGCGGCCTGGCTGCTCGGAGACGTGCAGTTCCATGGCCTGATCTCGCTGCCGCCGAGCCTGGCGCCGACGTTCCTGCAGTTGGACCTGCCGGGCCTGCTGCATCACGACGGTGGCGCGCCGATCGCGGTGCTGCTGCAGGTGGTGCTGGTGTTCGTGCTGGTGGAAGTGTTCGATGCCACCGGCACGCTGTACGGCGTGGTCGGTCGTGCGGGCCTGTTGAAACTGCCCGGCGCGCAGAAGCGGTTCGGCCGTGCCTTGTTGGCCGACAGCACCGCGATCGTCGCCGGTTCGCTGCTCGGGACCAGCAGCACCACCGCCTTCGCTGAAAGCGCCTCGGGCGTGCAGGCCGGTGGCCGTACCGGTCTGACCGCGCTGGTGGTGGCGGCATTGTTCCTGGCGGCGCTGCTGTTCTCGCCCCTGGCGGCGATGGTGCCCGGCTACGCCACCGCCCCTGCCCTGCTGTTCGTGGCCGGGTTGATGCTGCGCGAGCTGGTCGATGTGGACTGGGGCGACCTGACCGAATCGGTGCCGGCCGCGCTGTGCGCGCTGGCGATGCCGTTCACCTATTCCATTGCCAACGGCCTGGCCTTCGGCTTCATCGCATATGCGGTGCTCAAGGCCGGCACCGGGCGCTGGCGCGACGTGCATCCGGCGGTGTGGCTGGTGGCCGGGTTGTTCGTGCTGCGCTACGCGCTGGAGTGATCGACGGGCACCGGCCGTGTGCCGGTGCTGGTCAGGCCCAGGCTGGGCGCAGTTGGCCGTCGGCGGCAAAGCGATAGCGGCCTTCGTACCAGCCCAGGGCAAACAGACTGAGCACCTGCTCGTAATAGCGCGGCGGCGCGGCGCGCTGCTGCTCCGGTGTCGGCAGCGCAGCGACCATTGCCTTGGTGCGTTCGGCCTCGCCCTGCGCCTGCAGGTACGGCACCAGGGCCGCCTGGAAACCGTAGTTGCCGGTGCCTTCGCGTATGCCGGTGAGCGTGTTGACCTTCTCCGGCATCGGCTGGCCCTCGCGCAGGGTGCTCAGCGGGCCGTGCAGCGCATCCAGAACCGAGCGGAAACTGGGATCGTTCACGGCGGTCATGCCTGCCCACAGATAGCAGCGGATGGCGTCGTAACTGCCGAGCGGACCCTTGTCCGGATCAGCGATGAAGCCGCCGTCGCGCCACGCGGTCCAGTCCGGCGCAAAGCCGTGGGGTGCGGTATCGCGCAGCAGGCGAACGCTGTTGCCGATCACGGTGGTCCACGGCCCGCTCGGATCAAGCGCGGCGAAGCGGCGCAGCAGCGGCAACGGCAGGTAGCTGGGGTTGAACCGCCACGTGTCTTCCGTCGCAAATCCTTTGGGCCCAGGCATCAACATCGTGCCCAGGCCCGGAACATCGACCAGCTCCTGCACCTGGATCGCCGCCAGCATCGCTTCGGCGGTCTGCCGCAGCGCCGGCCGTTTCCACAACCGCGCTGCCTCGTGCAGGGTATAGGCGAGCCAGACATCCGAGTCGCTGGCGGGATTGTCGTCCAGCACCTTCCATGCATTGGCCGTGGTGTCGCGCCCCCACAGCCAGGCGGGCAGGCGCTGGGCCATGCTGCCGCCGGCGAGGTTGTCCTCGGTCCAGCGCAGGAGGCGATCGAACAGCGGCTGATCGTTGTCCACCAGCGCGAAAAACAGCGCGTAGGACTGGCCTTCGGAGGTCGAACGCTGGTCGGCGTTGTTGTGGTCGACCATGCGCCCGTCCGGAGTCACGCTGGAGGCACGCATCACCTGCCACGCCGTCCACGGGCCGGGCCCGCGCGCCGGGCCGTTGGCCGAGCAGGCCAGCAGCGGAGTAACGGCCAGCGCCTGCAGCAGGCGGCGGCGCATCCGATGGAACGATGGGGATTCAGTCACGGACATCAGCCTCTTCGCAGCGGGACCTGGGAAGCCTGCGGGACGCCCGCGGCCAGGTAAAGCCTGGCAGCGGGCCGGTCATCAACGCATGACGGTAATCATTCACCCGACGCGTACGGCGAGCGCAGCGGCTGCGGCTGCTTGCCCAGCCCGGCGCCGAGGCGGTCGAGCAGGAAGCGCAGGTACAGGCTGGTACCGAACTGCCGGTAGTCACGCGCGTTGTTGAACTCCATGCGCCCGCCCAGGAACAGCTGCGAAGACAGCTGCCATTCGGCCGCGGCGCTGAGGTTGTAGGACACGCCGGTCTTGGTCTGGCCGGTATAGACCGGGTCCACGTACTCGGTGGTCAGTCCCAGCAACGCAGCCATCGAGGCGGCCTCGTAAGCAGCCTGCTGCATCGCCGGATCGGTCGGGAAGTACGGCGCAGCGTCTTCCTTGAAGTGCTGTACGCCGACGCTGGTATCCAGCTGCCACGCCACGCGGCCGCTGGAAGTACGCCCGTTCCAGTGCACCGGGAAGCCGACATCCACATAGCGCTGCGGACTGAAGTAACCGCCATGTCCGTAGGTGAAGCCGCTGAGGTTGCGGTCGTACTGCATCGCGGTCAGGTTGAGGCCGGCGGTCAGCGACTGGTTGTCGGTCTCCAGGGCGTGCACGTAGACGCCCACGCCAACTTCCTGGCGATCGTTGTCGGCCACGTTCTCGCCTTCCAGGCGATGCCAGGACGCGCTGGCGTAGCCGCCCAACTGACCGTTGTCGACGGTCGCGGCGAGCTTGGCGCCGCTCGCGGTCACCCCGCCCCAGCGCAGCCCGTTGCGCCCGTCTTCCACGCCGGCGAAGGACAGCAGGCTGTCGGTCACCGCACGGCGCGAGGCCTCACCGGACCAGGTCAGCGCATCGCCGATCTGACCGCGGTAGCCGATGCCGCCGACGATCTGGGTGTCATCGAAGCCGAGCGGCGTGCTGCCGACATCGGCGCGGAAGCCACCCCGCTCATAGCCCACCGAAACACCGGCGCCGCTGGCATCCTGGGAGCTCATGCGGCGGGCACCGGCGGCATTGGCCACCATCGCGTACAAAGTGTCCTGGAACGCCTGCGGTGTCTGTGAGCCACCGCCGCCCTGGGCCAGCGTCTTGAGCTGGGCCTGCTCGGCCGCGCTCAGCCCGCGCACCAGGCCGGCATTGCCCAGTACCTGGGTGGCGATGTCGCTGATCGGGGTATTGGCCAGATCGCGGCTGAGGATGTAACTCGGCAGCGGATCGGCGAACAGCAGCGCACGTGCGGCAGCGGCCCGTTCGGCCTGGGTGAGCGAACCGTCGGTCTGGTTGAACAGTTCCTGGTAACGACCGTTGTCCAGCGCGCGGTCGTAGATCAGATTGCGGGTCGCGTTGCTCTCGCCACGGGTCAGCAGCGTCTGGTACAGCGACGAGCCGACCAGGTCATCGACCGGTGTGCGGTCAGCGGCCAGTGCACCGGCCAAAGCGGCCTGCGGGCCACCGCCGAAGCGGCTGGCACTGGTGTATTCCGGATCGGGGCGCCCGGCATCGAGCACGGTCGGGGTGATTGCCACCTTGAGCTTGCCGTCGCCGACCGCGAACTGCCCTTCCAGCGGCACCTGCAGGTCATCGAGCTGGCCCATGCCGGCTTCGCCAGCGCGGGTGCGATACGCCGCGCCGACCGCCAGGCTGCTGCTGTTCTCGGCCTTGAGCGCGCGCAGTTCGTCGAGCACGCCGTTGCCGGTGGTGGCTGGCGGCAGCGGACCTAGCGCGGTATTGCGCGAGGCGCGCGGCGCACTCGCCTGGCTGGGCACCTGGCG
The DNA here is from genome assembly GCF_030128875.1 of Stenotrophomonas sp. BIO128-Bstrain. Classification (NCBI taxonomy): domain Bacteria; kingdom Pseudomonadati; phylum Pseudomonadota; class Gammaproteobacteria; order Lysobacterales; family Lysobacteraceae; genus Stenotrophomonas; species Stenotrophomonas sp. BIO128-Bstrain. The sequence goes on from NZ_CP124620.1 coordinate 3,275,752, forward strand.
CGAGCCGGGCACCGGCAACGGCAGGGCGACACCGCCGCTGGCCGCAGCCGTCGCCATGACCGGTTCCGGCAGGCCATCGGCATCGATTACTGGAGTGACGCTTGCCGGGCCCAGGCTCATGCCCATCGCCGGGCCGGCGTCCATCGGCAGGGGTTGGGCAGCCAGGCGGGCAGTCGCGGCCGGCAGTGGCAGACCACCATCGCGCAGCGCTGCGGTACGGGTGCCACCGCCACGGTTGAGACCGGCGAACGGATTGAAGCTGCCACCGCTGGCCAGCATCGCGGTGCTGGCCTGCGGGTAGCCATTGTCGAGTTGGCCGCTGCCCTTCGCGGCGGCGGCCAGCGACGCGCGGAAGTAGCTTTCGGCGCGGCGGTTCTTGCCGGCCGCGCGATACACGCGCCCTGCCGCCGCCAACACATCCGGCGACTCCGGCGCCTGCTTCAGCGCGCGCTCCAGATACTGTTCGGCCAGATCCATGTCACGCATCGCCGCGGCACTGCCCGCGGCGGCAACCATCGCATCCAGATCGCCCGGTGCCAGCTGCAACTGCTGCTGGTACAGCGCCAGGGCTTGGCCGTTGTCGCCTGCGGCGGCATACAGGCGCGCCAGGGCCGCGATATTGCGCGGGTCCTGCGGGCGCTCGGCCAATGCCGGGGCCAACACCGCGTACGCGCCTTCAAGATTGCCAAGCTCCCGCAGGGCATCGACCTGGCGCAGCACGTAGCCGCTGCGCAGATCGTTCAAGCGGGTCTGCTGGCTGGCCGAGAGCGGCACGTCGGCGAGCTGGCGCAGGATCGCGGCGACCTCGCCATCGCGACCGGCGCGCAGCAGCACCGAGGCATATTCCAGGCGGTTGTCGACGCTGGGCGAACCGCCTTCGATCAGGCGCTGCGCCAGCACGAGGGCGCGCTGCTGGCTGCCGATGTCGGCGTAGGCACCGGCCAACGCGGCCACGATGGCCGGGTTCTTGACCCGGTCGCCGAGTGCGGCTTCGGCGCGGGCCAGCAACAGCTGCGCTTCGCCGCTGCGCTGGCGCTGCATGAGCGAGCGCGCCTGGGCGGCCTGCACCTGCACCCACGCGGTGTCGTGCAACGCGGTCATTTCCGAATCACGCGACGCGGTGGGAATGCGTTCCAGCAACGCATACGCGCGCGGCCAGTCACTGTTCTCCTGAGCGAACAGGGCCTGCGCATACAGCGAGGTCGCCGAGCTGTCGTCCAGCGCGCGCAGCCCTTCGATGACACCATTGGCCTGGTCCGGACGACCCGCGCGCGTGTACAGGCGCGCCAGTTCCAACCGCAGCCATGGGTCACGCGGCTGCACCAGCAATGCATCTTCCAGCTCGATCTGCGCCATCTCGATGCTGCCCTCGGCCAGCGCCTGCTGCGCGCGGGCACGCGCCAGGTTGGCACGCAGCACCGACTGGCCGCCGGCACTTTCCTGCTGGGCCGGGGTCAGCCGGTCGAACAGTGCGGCCGCTTCATCGGCGCGGCCAAGACGACCAAGCAGGCCGACCAGGCCCTGCAGCGCACCGGCATTGCCGGCATCCAGTTCCAGTGCCTTGCGGTAGCCGCGTTCGGCCGCGGCCGGATCGCTCCCGCTCTGCAGGTCGGCCAGCGCGACGTAACCCGCAGGCTCCTTCGGCTGCAGCGCGATGACCTGCTGCACCCGGGCGATGGCATCGCCGCTGGGCTGGCGACGCACCTCCTGCAGGGTCAGCCAGTAGCGCGCGGCATCGGCCGCGCTGCGCCATTTGCCGTTGATCGCAGCCGCCGGGCGCAGCAGTTCATTGGCTTCGCCGAAGCGCTCCTGGCGCAGACGCACAGAGCCCAAGCCACCGAGTGCCTCGGCATCGCGCGGACGCGCGCGCAGCACCTGGGCGAAACGGGCTTCGGCCTGGGCCAGGTTGTTGCTGTCCAGGGCACGGAAGCCCTCGCCCAGCAGCCGCTGGTTCGGGTCCTGCGGCACCGGACGGTTGGCGATGGCCTGTTCACGCAGCTGCGCCTGCTTGGCCGCCACCTCGCGATCGTTCGGCACCACGTCCAGGAAGGCCTGGTACAGCGGTGCATCGGCGGTGGTGGCGTTGAGCCACAGCAGCGCCTGGCGCCAGGCCGCACGCGCGGGGCCGGCGGTATCGGTGGCCTGGCTGAGCGTACGCAGCTGGGCGATGCCCTCGCGGCGGGTGGGCTCGCGGTAGGTCAGCACCTGAGCCAGCGCCAACTTGGCCGGGTTGTTGTTGCCGGTGGCGATGCGGCGCAGGCCATCGCGCGCGCGCGTCCAGCCTTCCGGCGTACCGGCCAGCACCTGGTAGTACTCCAGCGCCAGATCATTGGGCGGACCGCCTGCGCCGAAGGCCTCGTCATAGGCACGTACCGCTTCGACATAGCGACCGGCCGCCGCCGCGCGACGCGCGGTCTGCAGCTGGTTCCCGCCACCGCCACCGCCGAGCGCCATGCGCAGGCGCGTGGTCTGCGCCGAGGACGGATGACGCGCCTGCAGCTGCTGCAGTCGCTTCTGCGCCTCGGCACGGCGGCCCTGGTTGAGGTCGATCAGGCCCAGGCCGAGCAGTGCATCGGCCTGGTTGGGATCGGTGGCCAGCAGCTTGCGCCAGGCATCGGCGGCCAGATCCTCGCGGCCCTGGTCCTGCCAGTAGTTGCCTTGGCTGACCAGTTGCTGCGTCGACGACGCGTTCTGCGCGAAGGCCGGCACGGTCAGCACGCACAGGCCAACCAGGCAAAGAGGTGTCAGGGTCTTGCGGAACATGGCGAACTCCACGCGGGCAGCAGTCGCCCATCGGCAGAAAAACGGTAGCGGCGATCCATCCAGCCCTTGCCGAACAGCACCAAGGCACGATCGTAATAGTTGAGGGTGCCGGCGGCGGGAATCCGCGCCAGCTGCGCTTTGGCCAATGCGGGCTGGCCAAGTGCACTGAGATACGGCAGCAGGGCGGCTGCAAAGCCCGGTGACGGCGTACCGGTGCCCACCCCAAGCCGTGTGTCGATCTTTTCGGCAAAGCCGCTCTGCGCGCGCAACATCGATGCCGGCCCAGACAGGCCGTCAAGCAAGGTGCGCCGCAACGGATCGGCCGGATCGGTCATGCCTGCCCACAGATAGCAGCGGATCGCATCGTAGCTGCCGATCGCGCCCTTGCCCGGGTCGGCTACGAAGGCCTTGCCGTTCCAGGCGATCCAGTCCGGCGCGAACCCGACCGGCGCACTGGCACGCGTCATCGCCACGCTGCGTTCGGCCAGCCGCGCCCACGGGCCACGTGCATCGACGGCGGCAAAACGACGCAGCACGAACAACGGCAGGTAACTCGGGTTGAGCGTCCAGCGGTCGGCCTGCACGAACCCGCGGTTGCCGGGCAGCAGCATCGGGCCGAAGCCGGGCAGCTCGACGACTTCAGCCGTGCGCATCAGCGCCAGCGTCTGCCGGCCGGCTTCGACCAGCCCCGGCCGTTTCCACAAGCGGCCCGCTTCAAGCAGCGCGTAGGCGATCCACAGCTCGCCGTCAGCGGCGGTGTTGGGGTCGAGCACGCGGAACTGGCCATCGGCGGCACGCCCCCACAACCACGCAGGCAGATTGAGGTCGGCACGGCCGCGGCACAGGTGGCGGCGGGTCCAGGCCAGGATACGGTCGAACAGCACTGGATCGTTGTCCACCAGTGCGAAGAACAATCCGTAGGACTGCGATTCGGAGGTGCTGCGCAGGTCGGTATTGAGATGATCGACTACGCGGCCATCCGGCTCGATATGCCGATCGACAAACGCACGCCACTCACGCCACGGCGTGCCGCAGGCCTGTGCCAGAACGTCGAGCGGCAGCACGGCGGCAGCACCAGCGGCCGCCATCGCCTGCAGGAAGCGACGGCGCGCAGGCGCCGGCGCGGGGACGGACGGGTCGCGCATGCTCAGCCGGACATCCCGATGCGTGCCCTGGCGTTGCGCTTGAGCAGCCAGCGCGCGATCAGCGCCAACAACAGGCAGGCCAGGCCGACGAGGGCGCCGAGCAGCAACGGGCTCTGCGAGAAGTACCAGCGCAGCCAGGTCAGCGGCGGCAGGTGGCCGACGTAGTAACTCTGGTTGCCGGCCAGGCTGCGCACCTTGTCCTTCTGCAGCAGCACCACGCTGCCCTGGAAATCGCGCAGGCGGTCCGGATCAAACCACGCTTCGAACAGCCGGTTGACCTGGGCCGGGTCATCGGCCATCACCGCGATCACACTGCGGCCCTTGCGCAGGGGCGACTCGAAGCCCATCAACACGACGTCGCCGGCATCGGGACGCACGGAGACCTCGGCCGTGGTGGGCAGATCGGTGCGGCGCGCATCCGGCGACAGGAACGAGGGCATGCGTTCAAACACCCAGTCCGAGAGCTGCACGCGGCGCGACTGCCCCGCCTCGCCGATCGGCAGGTGCGCCGCCCATTCGCCGAACAGCGGCTGGCTGCGGCGCGAGCCCAGCACCACCAGGTCCTGGTCGGCGTGCTCGCCGACCTGGCGCGCGGCGATGATGCGGTTGCGCAGCGCCGGGTAGCCGGTCGAGGCACCCATGCGGCCGAGCAGGGTCAGCACGTTGCCGACGTCATCGGCGTTGGGGTTGTCCGGCAGTACCAGCACGGTCTCGGACAGATCGGCCAGGCGCGTGAACGGGTAACCGGCGTTGCCGAAGGCGGCCAGGTTGGGCATCGCCATGTAATGGTCGAAACCGCTCAGGTCGATGCTGGTATCGCCATCGATCGCCGCGGAGACATCCGGGAAGGTGTTCTTGCACTCGGCTGCCTGCGGGCGGTCGAAGAAGAAGTGGAAGCGCAGCTGGCTGTTGGACGAGAACGGTCCGGTCGGCAGCATCACCTTCTGCTGGATCGGCATCGCGCCGGGTGCCTTGAGCTTGTTCCACACCATGTCCGAGACCGAGCGCGGTGCCGGCCGACCGTTCAACGGAAGGGTGGTAACGAAGGCGTCGTTGATGCTGATGTTCAGCGCCGACTTGTCCGCCCCTTCGGGCAGCGTATAGCGGTAACGCAGGTCCAGTGGAATGCCGTCGCGGCGCCACACGAACAGATCCGGCGGCAGCTGCAGGCCGATGCGGATCAGGTCCGGGTGGTAGCCGACGACGTTCAACTCGCTGGTCTGCCGCACCAGTTCGGACACGCGCACGGGCCGGTCGCTGGGAATCCAGTTCGGCGCGTCGTACGGCTTGCGCGGCGCGATCTCCTTGAAGTCCCCGATGCTTGCGGTCGGGCCGGACAGCGGCGCGCCCAAGGTCAACGCGGTGGCGGCGATGCGCAGTTCGGCATCATCGCGACCCAGCACCAGCAGCAGCTTGCCGTTGGCATCGTTGGGGTTGGCGATCACGGCCAGGGTCGGCCCGCTGATGTCGGGCAGCACCAGGCCGGCCGGCGGATTGCGCGGGGTGGCCACGACCACCGCATTGCCTTCCATCGGCACCGTATCGATCGAGGCCGGGAACAGCGCGCCACGGTAACCGGCCAGTGCACCGAACCACGACGACACGATGCCGGCCGACTGCAGCAGGCCCTGCCCCGGCTGGCCGGTGAACACGAACGGAAGTTCCAGCCGGTTGGTGTCGCGTGCGTCGAAGAACGGCACCGGCAGCAGCGACAGATCATTGGTCAGCTGCAGCGGCGCCCAGCCCAGCTCCAGGTAGCTGGCGCTGTCGATGTTGGCCCACAGGCTGGTGTGATCGGGATCTTCGCACTCGCGTGTGTAGTGGCCGATCAACTGCAGGTTGATGCGGTTGTAGTCGATGATCATGCGCGGGTCGATATCGATATCGCGCTCGATCATCCGGCCGGCCTGGTCCACCGGCGTCGGCAGGGTCGCCACGGTGACGTCATTGACGGTCACCTTCAGGTGCGACAGGTCTGGCAGCAGCGCTGGCGAATAGCTGTATTTCAGATGCAGCGATGCGCGGTCCACGACCTGGTCGTTGCGGATCGAGAACGGCACGCCGGCCGTGCCCTGGATGCCGCGCAGGGTGATCTCATAGTCGATGCCGAGCTGCTTGAGCGTGGAGCGGCTCTGCCGGGTCCCTGCAGCCGGCGTGGCGGGCATCATCGGCGCGGCGTCTGCCGGGGTGGTCGCTGGCACGGCAGCGGGCGCTGTCGCGGGCACGGGCGGGCTCTGCGCATAGACCGCCCCGCACAGCAGGGTCAGGGTGAACGCCACCGCTGCGGCGGACGGGCGCGGCAGGCGCACCGGGCGGAACAGGGAACGGTGACGACGGGTCATGCGGAATCTCCGGTGCGCGGCGGCGTGGGGGCATCCTTGCGGCCGCCCGCGAAAACGAACTGGCCCAGGCGGTGGAAGCCGCGCATGCTGGCCTTGAGGACGTCAGTGGTGGAACGCAGGAAGGTGTCGCGGTCGTGGCGGCCCCACAGCTTCACCCAGATGTCGGCACGGGCGAAGGTGGACGTGACCAGCCAGCGCTCCTGCTCCAGGCTCAGCTCACCGAACTGGATGCTGATGCCCTGGTCGTCGCGGTCATGCCGCACTTCGGCCGGCAGCCGCTGGCTGCGCTGGCGATGAGCCAGCTCGACCTCCACGCGCGTGCCCGGCTGCACCGGCTGTGCCTGGTCCAGGCGGATCGCCATGCCACCGGTGGAGAAGTTCAGCGTGCGGCACGGCAGCGCCTGGCCATCAGGCAGGTGCAGCACGGCGCGCATGTTGAGCGGCACCCGGTGCGCGCGGCGGATCTGGCGCTGCTCGCTGGAGGTGGCGATCACCGCCCCGAGCATGATCATGTTGTAGACGGTCCACCCCAGGTTCAACCAGATCGTATTGACCTCGCCACTGGTCTGGGCCATCACCATCCGCACGATGCCGGCGATCACGCCGGCCAGGTTCAACAGCAGCAGCAACAGGTACGGGCGGGCGATCTGCGCATCGAAGTAGCTGCGCTGCACCAGGCCGCCCTTGGCGGTGACGTTGAACTTGCCCAACTTGGGGTTGATCACGGCCATCAGGGTGGGGCGCAGGATGTACCAGGCCAGCGTGGTCTCGTATACCTCGTTCCACAGCAGATGGCGGTGCTTGCCCTGCACGCGCAGGTTGGTCAGGTTGGCCATCACGATGTGCGGCAGCGCGTAGGCGAGGATCATCAGCGCCGAGGCGTGGATGACGTGCGCACCGAAGAACAGGAAGGCCAGTGGCGCGGTCAGGAAGATGATCCGCGGCAAGCCGTAGAAGAAGTGCAGCATCGCGTTGGTGTAGCAGAGCCGCTGCACGAAGCTCAGGCCCTTGCCGAACATCGGGTTGTCCACCCGCAGGATCTGCGCCATGCCGCGTGCCCAGCGGATGCGCTGGCCGACGTGCGCCGACAGGCTCTCGGTGGCCAGGCCGGCCGCCTGCGGCACGGGGATGTAGGCGCTGCGGTAGCCGGCACGGTGCAGGCGGATGGCGGTATGCGCATCCTCGGTCACCGTCTCGATCGCCACACCGCCCACTTCCTCCAGCGGGGCACGCTTGATCACGGCGCAGGAACCGCAGAAGAAGGTCGCATTCCACTGGTCGTTGCCGTCCTGCAGCAGGCCGTAGAACAGCTCGCCCTCGTTGGGCACGCGACCGAAGTTGCCCAGGTTGCGTTCGAACGGATCGGCTGAGAAGAAGTAGTGCGGGGTCTGCACCACCGCCATCTTCTCGTCGTGAAGGAACCAGCCCATCGACATCTGCAGGAACGAGCGGGTCGGCATGTGGTCGCAGTCGAAGATCGCCACGTACTCGCCACTGGTCTTCTTCAACGCCGCATTGATGTTGCCGGCCTTGGCGTGGTTGTTGTTGGTACGGGTGATGTATTGCACCCCGACTTCTTCGCAGAACGCCCGGAACTCGTCGCGGCGGCCGTCATCGAGCAGGTAGATGTTGAGCTTGTCGGCCGGCCAGTCCAGCACGGTCGCGGCGAGCACGGTGGTACGCACCACCGAAAGCGGCTCGTTGTACGTGGGGATCAATACGTCCACGCTCGGCCACAGCGACTGGTCTTCGGGCAGCGGCATCGGCTTGCGGTGCAGTGGCCATGCCACCTGGAAGTAGCCCAGCACCAGCACGATGAAGGAGTACACCTCGGCGGCCACCAGGCCCAGGCCCAGGGTGAGGTCAACGAAGCTGCTCATGCCCATGGTGTCGGTCAGGCGCCAGTACATGTAGCGCGTGGACATCACCAGCGACAGCCCCATCAACACCAGCGGGATCAACCGGTTCTCGCGGTTGCGCAGGCACAGGGCGATCAGGAACACCACGGCCGAGAACAGGAACTGCTGGCCGATCTCCATCGGGACGGTAACCACAAAGGCCAGCAGCACGGCGCCGCCGACCGCCAGCGCGAGCAGCGCCAGGCGGGCCAGAATGGCATCCCCTCTCGGGGTGGATGACTTGCTCATGATGTTCCCCCAACACGGCCGCAGATCGCGGCATCCCCTTGCATCAGCCGGTCCCGTTGCCGCACCCGGCTGGGCGCGACGGACGATCACCGACTACGTTTCAACCCTGGCGCAGACGGCTCAGCGGGCTGTGCCCCGGCGTGGCGCTACGTGCCTCCGCCAGGCGCTGGAACAACTGCTCCAGCGGTGTCTTGCGCCCCGGTGCGGCCGTGACCGGCGTCTCCACGGGGATCGCCTGGGCCGGCGTGGTCACCGGCGCGAGAGTGACCGCAGGCGGCAGGTTCGTCGCGGCCGGAATCGGCGGCGGCACCTCATCGCGCGGCTTGGCCACCGTGCTCACGCGGGACTGGCTGTGGGAGAAATCCCGGTAAGCGCGCGTGTCATCGCGATCCCCCAGGCGGTTGAAGAGACCAGCCACGTCGTCGTGGCTCTCGGCATCGGCAGGTTGCTGAAACTTGCTCATGGCACCATCGAAAGGGGGAGAGGGTCAGAACACACGCGACAGCGTGTAGGTAGCTACATCGGGATGATCACTCTGCAGATAGCGCACATCCAGCACCGACATCATCCCGGCGGCCCGGAACCACTGGCGGTACACACCTTCCAGAAATCCAGTGTCCCACCCGGCCCGGGCGCCGAGGACGGCTGACAGCGGCGAGGCGGCGTGGTGGATGCGGACCTGTTCGGGGGCTTCCTCGAACACGACCTGCCCCCATTCCGTCGAGGACCACACCGCATTGGCCGCCTGCTGCAGTTCATCCAGTGTGGCGACCGCCGGCAGCGCATGGTCACGGCCGAAGCGCTCACCGATACTCGCCATCAACCGCGACAGTTCGGCATCGGGCAACGCACTGTCGAACTCTTCGCAGAGCGCCAGCAGGAAGCCGCGCCACTGGCGTGAGCACGCGTGGGTCCGGTAGTAATCGAGCAATGCTGATGACTTCATGTGGAAAGCCTAGACGAACCACGATGCAGAGGCGGTATACGGGCAATTACCGGCATCGATGTCGGTCAAAAGTGTGAACTACGCCTCACAATATTGTGGCACATCTGGCTTTCCTGCATAGCGAGCGCCCTGCGTCGCTTCCTGACCCGCCGCGTCACCCGCCACCGCTTCGCTGAACGGATGTGCGTACCGGGCCGCGCCGGCGCCGGAGCCGGACGGCGGCCAAGGGTGCCAGCCGGTGCCGGGGTCAGGCCTCGGCCGGCAGCTCGAACACCTGCCGCAGGTAGGCCAGGTACCCCGGGTCATCGCACATGCTCTTGCCCGGCGAATCGCTCAGCTTGGCGACCGGCTGGCCGTTGCAGCGGACCATCTTGATCACGATGTTGAGCGGAGTCGGGCCCAGGTCGTTGGTCAGGTGGGTGCCCACCCCGAAGGCCACCTGGCAGCGGCCGCGGAAGTAATCGAACAGCTGCATGACCTTTTCGATGTTCAGCCCGTCGCTGAAGACCAGCACCTTGCTGCGCGGGTCCACGCGGCGGCTGTGGAAGTGCGCCAGCATGCGGTCGCCCCAGGTGAAGGGGTCGCCGGAATCATGCCGGACGCCATCGAACAGCTTGCAGAAATACATGTCGAAGTCGCGCAGGAAGGCCTCCAGGCCGACCACATCGGACAGCGCGATGCCCAGGTCACCGCGGTACTCGCGTGCCCACGACTCCAGCGCCGCCACCTGCGAATCGCGCAGCCGCGGGCCGAGCGCCTGGAAGGCCTGCAGGTACTCGTGGGCCATGGTGCCGTGCGGGGTCATGCCGTACAGGCGGGCGAAGTGCACGTTGCTGGTGCCCACGAACTGCGCGCCCAGCGCATCGCGCAGCATCGGCAGCATGCGCCCGTGCCACTCGCGCGAGTAGCGCCGGCGGCTGCCGTAATCGGCGATCCGGCACAGCTCGAAACCGGGCGTATCGCGCAGCAGCGCGGTCTTGGCCTGCAGGCGGCGCTCGCCCTCGCTGAAGTCCGAATCGGTGGTATTGCGGAACCAGACCTCGTTGATGATCGCCAGCAGCGGCACCTCGAACAGGATGGTGTGCAGCCAGGGGCCGGTGATGTCCAGCTCGATCTCACCCGGTGCGGTGGCCGAGGGGCGCAGCGCGATGTACTTGCGGTCCAGGTGGAACAGGCCGAGGAAATCGGCGAAGTCCGGTTTGACGAAACGCAGGCCGCGCACGTAGTCCAGCTCTTCGGGGCTGAAGCGCAGGCTGCACAGGTGGTCGATCTCGGCGTTGATCTGGTCGATGAACTGCGCCAGGTCGATGCCCGGGGTCCGGCACTTGAACCGGTACTGCACCTGCGCGCCGGGGTACTGATGCAGCACCGCCTGCATCATGGTGAATTTGTACAGGTCGGTGTCGAGCAGGGACTGGATGATCATGCAGGGGATTATGCGCCTGCCAGGGGGTCCGACCAACGCCCGGCCCCCTCGGGGTGGAATGCGTTACCGGCACGCATCGCGCCTGGGCGCATGCGGTGCGCGGGCGCTACCGGCGGCGCAGCAGGCGCGGGACCTGCACCAGCGCGTGCGCCCAGATCGCGCCCCACACCGCGCAACGCACCGGCCAGGCACGCTGTGGTGCCTCGAATTTCTGGAAGTACCGCCACAACCCGCGATGCTTGTGCCACTCCACGAAGAATGGCCGCGAGCGGCTGGAGACGCCGCGGACATGGGTGACCTGCAGGTCGTTGGCGATCGCGATCACCGCGCCGGCCTCACGCGCGCGGCGGCACAGGTCCAGGTCCTCGGCGTGCAGGCGATAGCCGGCATCCCAGCCGCCGATCCGCTCGAACAGCGCACGCGGCATCAGCAGCAGCGCGCCGGACAGGGCCGGCACGACCTGAAGCGGCTGGCGGCGATCGACCGGGATCGCCAGCTTGCCGCCCTGCCCCGGGCGGCGCAGCATCGCGGCGAAATCCGGGTCACGGCGGCGCACCGCATCGTCCGGGCGGCCGTCTTCGTCGACCTGTTCCACGCCCAGCAGGCAGTCGCCCAGCGGCAGCGCGCGTTCGCGCAACAGGGCCAGGGTATCGGGACCGACCATCAGGTCCGGATTGATGAAGGCCAGCCACGGTGCCTGGCTGTCGGCCACGCCCTGGTTGTTGGCGGCGGCGAATCCGGGGTTGTCCGGGTTGGCGATGAAGCGCACCCGCGGATCGGCGCTGGCGTGGCGCTGCACGATCTCCAGGGTGCCATCGGTGGAATCGTTGTCGACCACGCGGATCTCGGCGATGTCGCGCGCCTCGCGCAGGCGCAGCAGGCAGGCATCCAGCGTGCTGGCGCTCTGGTAGCTGACGATGATGGCGGCGATGGCAGGACTCAAACGGGCGGCTCCGGGGCGGCAGTGACAGGCGGCGCGAACAGATCGCCCTGCGCCTTGGGCATTATCGCCTGCCGGTGATGCTGCTGCAGATCGTGGCGTGCCTGCTGCAGTGGGTCGGCCATCAGGAAGCCCGCCAACCGCGGCGGCCAACCGGGCCAGCGCGTGGCGAGCGCGTCCATGTCGCCCTCGCCGGTCACGCCTTCGGCCACGCGGGCGACGAAGGCGGTCTCGCACAGCGCGTTGCGCCAGCCGAGCCCGGCCATGCGCAGGCTCAGGTCGATCAGCGCGGCATTCCACGAGGCATAGCTGTGCATGTCCAGTCCGCCGGCCCTGCGCCGCGCATTGCCGCGCAACAGCACTGCATGGGTCACGGCACACGGCAACTCCGGATGCAGCGGCGGCATCGCCGCGCAGGCCTGCGCCAACGGGGCCAGATCCAGGTCATCCGGTAATGGGTTGATTTCCCCCAGGCGCGGCCAGGCCGCCGTCTCGCCGGCGTTGCACCACGGCGTGGCCGAGCCGATCGAGGCATCGCGGGCCAGGCAGGCCTGCAGCTGCTGCAGCCATCCCGGTGCCGGAATCGCGTCCGGCGCCAGCACCACCACATCGGCCCCGGCGCAGGCAGCCAGCATTTCATCCAGATGGGCCACTTCGCCGATGGCGCGGGCACGGCGGGTGTACTCGGCCTGCAGCGGGGTGTGCGTGAGCCAGTGCTCGATCACGGCCTGGGCGCGCGGCCCGGCCTGGCCATCATCGGCCAGCCAGAGGGCGGTCCCCGGCGCGGTACCGGCATCCAGGGCGGCCAGGCAACGGTCCAGCGCGGCATCGTCGACCCCGATCGGCAGCAGGACGACCGTGCTCATGCGGACCTCTGCGTACTGCCGTCTTCGCCGTGTCGCTGTGTCATCGCGGACTCCCCTGGGCGGGGCCAGCGTAGCAAGATCGGCCCCTGCGGTGACAGCCGGGGCCGGGCAGCACTCAGCGCTTGCCCTTGTGCTCGGGGAACGGCTCCATCGCGCGGAAGCGGCTGCTGTACTCGTCGGTCAGGTTGCGCGACTCCTGCGCGTTGCGCACGATGGTCGGGGTCAGCAGCACGATCACTTCGGAACGCCCGGACTTCTTCGTCTTGCTGCCGAACAGCGCCCCGATGACCGGGATCCTGCTCAGGCCAGGCACACCATTGGCGCCATCATCGTCGGAGTTGGTGATCAGCCCGGCAAGCATGATGGTGTCGCCACTCTGCACGGCCGCTTCGGTGGAGATCTTGCGGGTATTGATCGGCGGGTTGCAGGTGGTGCGGGTCGGGTCGCAGCCGCTCGGGATCGCGCCGGCCGAACTCACCTCCTGCACGATATCCAGAAACACCACGCCATCGCGGGTGATGCGCGGGCGCACCTTGAGGATCACGCCGGTGTCCAGGTACTGGACCTGGCTGTAGGTGTTGTCGCCGCCGATGCCGGTATTGACCGAGACCGAGTTGATCGGGATCTGGGTGCCGACGTTGAGGGTGGCTTCGGCGTTGTTGCGCACGAACAGCGACGGCGTCTGCAGCAGCCGCAGGTTGCTGACCTTGTCCAGTGCACTGACCACGGCGGCGGCATTCTTGCCGAGGAAGGTCCAGCCCACCCCGCCATCGCCGACGGTGCCGGAGATGCTGCCCCAGATCGAGCGACCCAGAGCACTGGGCAGGTCGATGCCACTCTCGGTCTTGCCGGTGGTCACGGCCTGTTCGAAGAACCAGTTCACGCCGTAGCTGAGGTCGCCGGTCAGCGCGACCTCGGCGACCTGCGCTTCGATGTGCACCTGCATCGGCATCACGTCGAGCTTCTCGATCACTTCGCGGATCGAGCGCCAGGCCTGCGGGGTGGAGCGCACCAGCAGGGTGTTGGTTTCCTCCACCGCCGAGACGCCGACCGTATCGCCCTGCACTTCCAGGCTGAAGCTGGCGTTGCCGGACTGGCGCTGCGGCAGGTTCATCGTGCCATCGCCCAGCCCGCCGCGGCTGCTCCCCGTGCTGCTGCCGGTGTTGGAAAAATTGCCGTTGGTGTTGTTGTTGCCATCGCGGCTGCCGATATCCATCGGCGAGGCGCCCGGCGCCAACGAACTGCTGCCACGGCCACTGCGGCCATTCTCGTTGGCGAAGGCTTCGGCCAGGCGTTCGGCCAGGTCCTTGGCCTTGACGTAACGCAGTTCATAGGAGAACAGCCGCGCATTGCCGCCGGCGGTATCGATGCGGTCCAGCCACTGCTGGATCTGGTCCAGGTAGCGCGCCTGCGGGGTGATCACCAACACCGCATTGGCATTCTCCAGCGGCAGGAAGCGGAACATGCCGGCGCTGGGCGTCTTGCTCTCCTCGCCGAACACTTTCTCCAGATCGGCGGCAACCTGTTCGGCCTTGCCGGACTGGATCGGGAACACGCCCACGGACATGCCCGAGAGCCAGTCCACGTCGAAGATCTCCACCGTGCGCAGGTAGTTCTCCAGCTCGCTGCGGGTGCCGCCGAGGGTGATCACGTTGCGGCCGTTGTCGACGTTGACGATGGCATTCGGGCGCGCGTAGGGCTCCAGCACCTTCTTCATTTCGGTGGCCGAGATGTACTGCAGCGGCACCACGCGCACTTCGAAGCCGCGCGCATTGGCCGGCGACGCCGTGCTCGGCGAGACCGTACCGGCCAGTGCCTGGTCGGCGGGCACGATGTTGTAGCGGCCGGCGCTGTAGACCATGCGCGCGTTGTTCCAGCCCAGCACCATTTCCAGCAGGTTCAACGCCTGCGCCGAGGAAACCGGCTTGGGCGTGGCCAGGGTCACGGTGCCCTGCACGCCCGGCGCGATCACGTAGTTCTGGCCCAGGAAGTCACCGAGGATCGCCTTGACCACCGCGTGCACCGATTCGCCTTCGAAGTTGAAGGTGGCGTTGCCGGTGGAGGCATTGCCCAGCGACGGTTGCGGCGCGGCCGCGGCACTGCGGTTGATCATGGTGCCGGTGCCACGGCGGATCACCGCCTGCGGGGTGCCGGCGCTGCCCAGCGGCTCGGCCTCGACGCCTTCACGGGATCCGTCGCCGGCGACCACCTGGTGGCTGTCGAGCACCGCATCGCGGCGTACCTCGGGCGCGGGCACGGTGGTGCAGCCCACCAGCAGGGCGACAAGGAAAGACACGGGAAAAAGGCGCAGGGTCATGCTGTCACTCTAAGGGTTGTGGCCGGAGCCGCCCGCGGGCGGTTGCTGCGACTGCTGCTGTTGCTGTTGCTGTTGCTGCTGCAATTGCTGGCGACGCGCCTGGATGCGCTCGCGGATCGCCTTCATGTCGGCTTCGCTGGGACCCTGCGCGTTCTGCGGGGGGGCCCCCGCATTCGATGGCGTCGCTGCCTGCGGCGCAGGTGATGCGCCCGGCGCCGGTGCGGGCATCGCTGCGGCGCCATTGATCGGGCGCGCGCCGGCACCGGCCGGAGGAACCGCGGTGAGCGGCGTAGCGCCCAGCACCGTCGGTGGTTCACCGCCCTGCCCATTGAACACCGGCAATTCCAGGACCTGCGTGCCACCGGGGCCACTGACGGTGGCGCGACGCGGTTCCAGCGCGAGCAGCTGCCAGCCGTTCACCGCTTCACCATTCAGGCGCAGTCGCAGCGACTGGCGCTGGTCGGTGGTCAGGATCGCCATCCCGAAACCCGGTGTAAGCAGCACGCCGGTCAGTGACACGCTGCTGGCGGTGCCCTGTTCGGTGCCACCGAGCAGGTACGGGCGCGGTTGGCGATCTTCGGCGAACAGCGGGCGGGCGCCGATCTGGGCATAGGTGCTGGCCGAGCTCATCCGCTCGGGCGCGGCGGGAGCCAGGTGGGGCAGCGGCGCAGGGCCCATATCGCCGTCCGTGGCCGGCGCGATGCGCTGGCCCAGACCGAACAGCGTGGCGATCCAGATCGCCAGCGCCCACAGGGCGATGCCGCCCAGCCACCAGGTCCGCAGGCCAGCTGCTTCAAGCTTCATGCTGGGCCTCCCCGGCAGCGTCCGGTGCGGGCGCGGGCTCGGCTGCATCGCTGGGCGGGGCCGCATCCGGGCCAACGTCCTGCCCGCCGTCCTGCCCGGACGGCGGTGGCAGTGGGGCCGGCGCGGGCGCGTCAGGTTCCAGCGCTGCGCCCGGGCGCAGATGACCGACCAGTTCGAAGGACACATCCAGGCCGGTGCCGGTTTCGCTGGGCGACTGCTGGAAGCGCTGCGCGAGCAGGTTGAGGTTCTCCACGAACAGGCGCGGGCTGCCGGTCTCCAGCGTGTGCAGCACGGCCGCCATTTCCGGCACGCCGCAGCGCAGGCGCACCTGCAGGGCCACACGCGGGAAGGCAGCCTCGCGGTTGGCATCGGGCAGCGGGGTGCGATTGCTGATCGTGCAGCTGCGGTTGCCCGGGCTGGCCGACGCCACCGCATCCTGCAGGCGGCTGGAGAGCGCCGCGGCGGCCGATTCGGCAGTGGCCTCGCGCAGGAAGCCAGGGCGGCCCTCGAGGGCGGCCTGCACCTCGCGCAGTTGGGTGGCGATCTGCCCGCGCTGCGCCAGCTGCGCATCCACGCGCTGTTGGCGCTCCTGCACGGCGGCGATGTCGGCATTGATCGCCAGCAGGGGGCGGGTCAACCACGGGTGCACGAGCAGCAGGTACGCCACGGCGATCACCGCCAGCAGCAGGCCAAGCGCGAGCCAGCGATCACGGCGCGTCGGTTGTGCTGCCATCGGCAACCTCCTTCGCGGGCGGGGCCGCACCGGGCAGCGGCTGCAGCTCGGCCGTCAGCGTGAAACGGTCGTGGCCGCTGGTTGCCCCATCGGCCTGCAGCACGCCGGTCAGGTTGACCTTGCGCCACAGCGGCGAGTCCTGCAGCAGCGGCACCAACTGCGAGGCTTCGCGGCTGAGCCCGATCAACTGCAGTGTGTTGCCTTCGATCGAGAGTTTTTCCAGATAGGTGCCATCGGGCAGCAGGCGGGTCAGCTCGTTCCACAGTTCCACGGTACTGGCATGCTCGCCGCGCCGGCCTTCCAGGAACGCGGCGCCTTCGACCAGGCTCTGCAACTGCTGGCGCTCGGCCGCGACCCGGCGCGCATCACGCGCGGCGTCATCCACCTGTGCGCGCAGCTGGTCCGCCGCGGCCTGGCGGTTGTCCAGCAGCTGGTGGCCGGCCAGCGCGAGCAGCACGATCGTGCTCGCGGCCAGGAGCCAGTTCCAGCGGGCCATCGGGTCGCGATAGGGCTGCCGCTGCGCCAGCGGCAGCAGGTTGACGTCGAGCGGCCGGTCAGCGGCATCCACTGCATCGACGCCGGCCACCGCCTGTGCCCATGGCCCGGCCTGCTGCGCCCACTGGTCCAGCTGCGCGCGCGGGATCACCACCAGCTCGACCTGCAGCTGGCCATCCGGCAAGGCGCCGAGCTCGCGCACGTCATAGCTGACCTGGCTGGCATCGAACGGGGTCTGCCGATCGATTTCGAATCCGACCACATCGCGCAACCGCTCGGCGGCGGCCGCCGGCAAGCGCAGCGGACGGCGCAGCACGCTCCCGACCGGCAGCAACCAGTGCCGGGGCAGGCTGCGCAGGCGCGCATCGAGCACGCCATCGAGCGCGGCGGGCGGGACGGGCCACGGCAGCTCCGCGATGGCGTCGATCTGCTCGCCGGTCTGTCGCTGCAGGCGCAGTACCTCGCCCTCGCGCAGCAGCAGCAGGCGCGAACGCGACCAGCCCATCGCCCATTGCCACCGCACCGGCAGCCAGGCCAGCAACGACTGCCGCCACCAGCGCAGGCTGCTGCCCACGCCCGGCGACACGCGCCCGCGGGCCCGCACCAGACTGTCACGCCATGCCGTCATCTTGCTGCCATTCCCTGTTCCCAGCGAAGTACTGTGTAAGCCGTTCCCGGCGTGCCTGCCGACCCCATCCGCACCACGGCGCGCAGTACCGATACCCGGCCGCGTTCGTCCGTGGCGCGACTCTCGATACTATAGGTGCCACTGCCACCTGCAAGCGGCGCGACCGGCAATCCAGCTTCATCAGCGGCGGCCGCGCGTTCGCGTTCGGCCAGCAGGCGCTCTGCATCCAGCCCCAGTGCGGTCAGCACCGGGCCCGCGGCAACGCGCGGGTCAGGCCGTGCCTGGCGGCTGTACAGGGTCAGCATCGGCTCGATCCGCGCATACAGGTCCGCCTCCATGCCGAGCACGCGCTGCAGCTCGCCGACCGTCTCATAGCGCGCGTTGCGTGCGCCGTAGGGCAGCCCGGCGGCGAGGTAATCGGGCGTCTCCGCGCCGCCACCGGGCTGTTTGAGGCTGTCCGCGTCACGCCAGTCGACGATGGCGCCGGCCAACTGCTGGGCGCGCCCGGGCTCCTCCCCCATCGCACGCAGGAACGCGTTGAGCAGGCTCACGTCGGCCAGGTTCAGATTGATCTTGCCGTTCTCATCGAGGATCGTCAGATCGATCCGGCGCGTATCGAACGTCCACCGGTAGCGGCGGCCATCGGCAACCCAGGCCGGCTGGGCGGCGCGCGGCTGCAGGCGGTGCAGCGCGTACTCCAGCCCTGCGCGCGCGTACTCCTGCCCGATGGCATCGTCACCGATCACGCGCTGCTGCATGTGCTCCACGCGCGCGCTCAGGGCGAACGCGCCGACCACCGCGGTCAGCAGGGCGATCAGCCACAACACCAGGACGAGCGCGGCGCCACGTACCGGCCTCATGGGCGATCCCCACGTGACGGTGGCAGCGCGGCGATCATCGGCGGCCAGGCCGGCCCCTGCAGCGGCACGATCTCGATCGAGACCAGCAACGGCAGGCGGCGGGTGTCATCCCAGCGGTCCAGCCACGGCGTCAACTGACCAGTGCGCGGGTCGGTGCCGCGATAACGGAAGCGCACCTCGCGCAGCTGATCGGCCAGCATTTCCGGCGGGCGTGGCGGATCTTCCTCGATCGCCTCGCCGTTCTGCAGCAGGGTCAGCGCGACCTCCAGCTGCTCGGCGCCCGCGGCGTGGCGGACCTGCAGCTCGTGTGCATACGGCCCGCCGCGACCCAGATAGCCCGGCAGATCCGAGACGAACAGCATGCGCTGCGGCTCGCCCATGAAATACACCGGATCGCGGGTCGGGTCCGGCGGGGTGGTCGCGATCACCAGTGCGGTGGACAGGCGCCGCCGCAGGAAACCTTCCACCGCGCGCATGCGCTCGTTCTGCGCGGCCATGCGCTCGCCGCGTTGGCTGATCGCCATGGCCGAGCGCACGGTGGCGAAGGCCAACGCCAGGCCGCCGACGAGCAAGGCGGTCGCCAGCAGGATTTCGATCAGGGTGAAGCCGGCGGCCCGGCGTGCGCGTGCTGTCATCGTGGTGCGCCCGGCACCGGCGGCAACAGGCGCAGGCTGCGCCATTGCAGCTGCTCGCCATTGCCCTCGCCCCAGCGTACCTGCAGGGTGATCTGTGCCAGGGTCGGGCCGCCAACGTCCACCGTGACCGGACCGGTAGCGCTGCGGGGCTCCTGGTAGGGCGCCACCTGCAGTTGCCAGCGGTACCTGCCCTGCTCCCACTCTCCCTGCGTGCTGCCTTCCTGCAAGGGGCTTTCCACCCCCGTGCTGGCCAGCAATGATTGCGCATACAGTGTCGCGCGGCTGCGCACGTCGGCCTGCCCGACCTGGCGCGCCGCGCCGGACAGGCTGCCCAGCAGCAGGGTCAGCGCAAGCGCCAGCAGCGCGAAGGCGATGATCACCTCCAGCAGCGAATACCCACGCTGGCGCCTCATCGGCCCTCCCGGCGCGGGCCGGCACGCACTTCGCCGGTGATCCAGCCCACGTGGATGTCCCAGGCTGCGCCCCGCGTGCTCACTTCGATGGTGCCGCCACTGGCGGCGCCGTCGGCGAAGAAGGCGATCGCGCCCTGCCCGGGTGCGGCACCGAGCTGGCCGGCGCCACGGAACCGTACATCCAACGCCGCCGGAATCTGCCCGTGGCGGCCGTTGGCCGCCTGCCACGTCCGCGCACGCGGGTCGATCACGAAGCGCTGGGTCTGCCCGGTAGCGATCGCCTGGGTACGCGTGTAACGCAGCTGGGTGGCGATTTCCTTGCCGGCATTGCGCAGGCGCATGCCGTCGATGCCGCCGTTCATCGCGGTGGCGGTGACCACGCCGATGATGGCGATCAGCGCGACCACCAGCAGCATTTCCAGCAACGACAGGCCACGCGCATGCATGCCCGTGGGCACGCGGCGCGGCGGTCTGCTCGGCATGGACCACAGTGCTCCCAATGCCGATTACTCGTACCGGATGTCCGCGTCGTAACTGCTGCCGCCCACCTTGCCATCCTTGCCCAGGCTGATCAGGTCGTACGGCTGGCCTTCGCCCGGGACGCGGTACTCCAGCGCGTGGCCCCACGGGTCGTTGAGATCGGCCGGCTTGGCGTACGGACCGAGCCAGCCGGCACTGCCGCTGGGCTGGGTGACCAGATCCTCCAGCTTGGCCGGCAGCTTGCCGGTGTCCAGCTGGTAGTTGTCGATCTTGCCGGCCATGGTCTGCACCTGCGCCTTGGCGATGTTGGCCTTGCCGCGGTCGGCGCCGCCGAGCACTCGGCTGCCGACCAGGGTCAGCACCGCGCCGATCAGCACGATGACGATGATGATTTCCAGCAGGCTCATGCCGGACTGGTGGCGCGCGGAAGAGAAGCGGGTCAGGCGGCGGCGTTGCATGTGGCAGGCTCCTTGCATCGAATCGTAGAGGTGTTGACCAGCGGCCGGTCAGCCGATGGCATTGGTCAGGTCGTACAGCGGCACCAGCACGGCCACGATCACCAGGCCGACCACCGAGGCCAGCACCAGGGTGATCACCGGCACCAGTGCCGACAGCAGACGGTCGATCGCGCGCGCGCTTTCCTGCTCGAACGTATCGGCGGTCTTGAGCAGCATCGTATCCAGCGCACCGGATTCCTCGCCGACCTGGATCATCTGCAGTGCCAGCCGCGGAAACCGCTTGCCCCGCGACAGCGAGGCCGACAGCCCGTTGCCATTCTTGACCTCGTCGCTGGCGGCATCCACGTCGGCAGCCAGCGCGCGGTTGCTCAACACATTGCGCGCGATGCCCAGGCCGGACAGCAGTGGCACGCCGTTGCGCAGCAGCGTGCCCAGCGTGCGGGCCAGGCGTGCGGTCTCCAGCTTGCCCAGCAGCGGGCCGATGCCTTTGCGCTGCAGCAGCCAGCCATCCACGGCCAGGCGCGCGGCCGGTTGCCGCAGCCGCCGTTCCACTACCAGCGCGATCACGGCCGGCACCACGATCATGATGACCCAGCCTTCGCGCACCACCAGCCCGGCGGTGAGCACCCACTGGGTGAACCAGGGCAGCGCGACATCCAGGCTCTCGTACATCAGCGCGAACTGCGGCACGACGTAACCCAGCAGGAACAGCAGCGCACCGCCGACCACCACCAACAGGATCGCCGGGTAGATCAGCGCGTTGATCACGCGCCCTTTCAGCTCGGCGCTGCGCTCGAGGTAATCCGAGAGTCGCTGCAGGGTGTCGTGCAGGCTGCCGCCGGCCTCACCGGCGCGCACCATGTTGATGTACAGCCGGGAGAACAATCCGTGCTGGCGTTCCAGCGCGGTCGAGAGTGGTGCGCCACCGCGCACGATGTCGCGGATGTCGGTGATGACGCGGCGGGTACGCTCGTCTTCGGGCAGTTCCAGCAGGATGCTCAGCGCGCGGTCCAGCGGCTGGCCGGCACCGAGCAGCGTGGCCAGCTGCTGGGTGAACTGCACCAGCGCGCCGCCATCGAACGGCTTGCGGCGCAGCAGCGCCAGCCACGACGACGCCCCAGCGACACCCTCGCTGGCCAGACGTGCCTCCATCGGCATGTGGCCCTGGTCCTGCAGCCGCGCGGCGACCTCCGCTTCGCTGGCTGCCTCCATCTGGCCATCGAACAGTTCGCCGTGGGCATTGAGCGCCTTGTAGCGGTACTGGGGCATGCTCAGCCACCCACCCGGTATTGGCCGCAGGCACGCATCAGGCATCCTCCGTCACGCGCAGCACTTCTTCCAGCGTGGTGTGGCCCTGCAGGGCTTTGGACAGCCCGTCTTCGTACATGGTGCGCATGCCCGCGGCACGCGCGATCTGCTCGATCTCGCCCATCCCGGCCCGACGCATCACCGCACTGCGCAGCGCATCGTTCATCACCAGGAATTCCACGATGGTGGTCCGGCCCAGGTACCCGGTCGGTGCGATCGCCGAGGGCTGCGCTCGATACAGGAAAATCTCACCCTCCGGCTGCAGCCGGCGCAGGCCGAATTTATCGATCTCTTCGGGCGATGCGCGATAGCGCTGGGCGTGCTGGGGCTCCAGCCTGCGCACCAGGCGCTGGGCCAGGATGCCATTGATGGTGGAGGTGAGCAGATAATCTTCCACGCCCATGTCGAGCAGGCGGGTGATGCCGCCTGCGGCGTTGTTGGTGTGCAGCGTGGACAGCACCAGGTGGCCGGTGAGCGCGGACTGGATCGCGATGCGCGCGGTTTCCAGGTCGCGCATTTCACCGATCATGATGATGTCCGGGTCCTGGCGCACGATGCTGCGCAGCGCATTGGCGAAATCCAGCCCGATCTGCGGCTTGGCCTGGATCTGGTTGATGCCTTCGATCTGGTACTCCACCGGATCTTCGACGGTGATGATCTTGACGTCGGCGGTATTGAGCTGGCTCAGCGCGGTGTACAGCGTGGTGGTCTTGCCCGAACCGGTCGGGCCGGTGACCAGCAGGATGCCGTGTGGCTGTTCCAGCACCTTGCGGAACTGCGGCAGGAACGCCTCGGTGAACCCCAACCGATGGAAATCGAACACAACGGTGTCGCGGTCGAGCAGACGCATGACCACGCTTTCGCCGTGCGCGGTCGGTACGCTGCTCACGCGCAGGTCCAGTTCCTTGCCCTGCACGCGCAGCATGATGCGGCCGTCCTGCGGCAGGCGACGTTCGGCGATGTTGAGCCGCGCCATGATCTTGATGCGGCTGATCACCGCAGCGGTGAGATTCACCGGCGGGCTTTCCCCTTCGATCAGCACGCCGTCTACGCGGTAGCGCACCTTCAGGCGATTCTCGAACGGTTCGATATGAATATCGGAGGCGCGCAGTTCCACCGCCCGCTGGATCACGAGATTGACCAGCCGGATCACCGGCGCTTCGGACGCCAGGTCGCGCAGGTGTTCGATGTCGTCGACCGCCGCACCTTCACCGTCCGCGGTTTCGATGATCGCGCCCATCGCGCTGCGGCCCTGGCCGAACCAGCGCTCGATCAGATCATCGATTTCCGAGCGCAGGCCGACATGCAGGCGGACCGGCAGCGCCATCGCCAGCTGCACGGCGTCGGCCGCATACGGGTCCTGTGGATCGGACAGCCACAGATCCAGCGCGTCGTCCTGCAACGCGAGGGGGCAGACATGAAACTGCTTGAGGAATCGCACCGTCAGCGGCAGCCCGTCCAGCAGCGCTTCGGGCGGCGATTCCGGCACGGCCTTGGCGTCGAGCAGCGGCAGCCCGAGAACCTCGGCGCAGGTCTGTGCATGGTCGCGCTCTGATACCAGCCCCAGGCGGACCAGCAGGCCGAGCAGGCTGCCACCGGATTCACGGTGCAGCGGACGCGCGCGGGCCAGATCGCTGTCCTTGAGCCGACCTTTCTCCAGCAATACCCCGACGATGCGGGATTCAGCGGTGGATTCTGCAGTGGGGTCCTGGGCAACCGCGTTCAAGAAGCTTCTCCTGGCAACCGCTGCGACTTTAGCAGTTCACCGCGATCGTACGCGGGATTCCACACCGTCCAGATGTAAAAACGGGAGCCCGTCACATGACGGACTCCCGTGGCGTTTGACCCGTATTACTGGTTGGCGAGAATGCTCACGCCGCTGAACGCGGACTCGCCCACCACCTTGATGTAATACGTTCCGGCCACCGGTGCGGTGAAGCGCACGGTTTCACTGTTGCCCGGACGCGTGGACTTGGCATCGAACGCGGTCGCGGTCGGCTCCTTGCCCTGGCTCACATACACCGAGACGTTGCCGCTGCCGCCGTAGGTGAGCAGGCTCAGTACCTTGCCGGCCTGCGCCTCGAAGCTGTAAAGCACTTCGCTGCCACCGGCGCCGCTCAGGCCACCCACGGCGACCTTGTTGGTCAGCGGGGTCGCCACCGGACCGCAGTTCTCGGTGCACTCTTCTTCCAGCGCCTTGTCCAGGGCCGCCTTGGCATCGACGATGCCGGTGCCGATCGGGGTGGCGGTCGGGATGGTCACCGGGAACGCCCGCGCGGTCTGCTTGAGCAGTGCTTCCAGCGCGGCCGGGGTGAGCGGATCCTTGCCGGCCGCGGCGACCGCGCCCTGCACCAGCGCCGCCACCGCCGCAACGTGCGGAGAGGCCATCGAGGTACCGGCCATGCCCATGTAGCTGTAGGCACCGGAGGTCGGCGTGGTCAGGCCGTTGTAGCCGGACTGCCACACGTAACCGCCCGGGTTGCCGTCTACGCTGCCGCCACCGCCCGGGCCGGACAGATCCACTACCGGGCCGAAGTTGGAGTAGTAGGCGATGCCGCCGGTGATGCGGGTGGCGCCGACCGCCACCACGTTGGCGCAGCTGGCCGGCCGGAAGTTGGCCGCGTTGGAGGCCGAGTTGCCGGCGGCGACCACCACGGTGGTGCCCCGCGATACCGCACCGTTGATGGCGTCCTGGTAGAGCGCATCGCATGCGCCGCCACCGCCCAGGCTCATGTTGATGACCTCGGCCGGGTTGGCATTGGCCGGAACCCCGGCAACGGTGCCGCCGGAGGCCCAGGTGATCGCATCGGCGATGTCGGAGAGGTAGCCGCCGCACTTGCCGAGCACGCGCACCGGCAGCACGCGGGCCTTGTACGCGACGCCTGCCATGCCGACGCCATTGTTGGTGGATTCGGCGATGGTGCCGGCCACGTGGGTGCCGTGCCAGGAACTGTCATCGGCCAGCGAGCCGGCATAGCACTCGTTGTCGTTCTCCACCCAGTCACCGTAATCCAGCGCGCCGGGCACGCGGTCATCGGTGACGCGGCGGGAGGTCTCCGCGTCGCTGATGAAGTCGTAGCCTTCCAGCAGATTGCCGGAGAAGTCCGGATGCTGCGGCAGGATGCCGGTATCGAGCACCGCCACCACTACGCCTTCGCCCTGGGCGATGTCCCACGCGGCCGGCGCATTGATGCCGCCGGTAGCGCTGTTCAGATGCCACTGGTACTGCGCGTAGTACGGATCGTTCGGCACCAGCTGCGGGGTCGCGTCGCGCGGGCGCACATCGGTGCGCTGCAGCTTCACGTCCACTTCGGCGTACTGCACGGAAGGATCGGCCTTGATCTCGGCCAGCACCTTCTGCAGTTCGGCCGGGCTCAAGCGGCCCTGCAGGCGGATCAGATCGGCACCGACACCGAGCTTGCGCACGATCTGCGGGTTCACCGCGCTGGCACGCCCGGCGGCGGAGCCACCGACACTGGCGCGGGCGACCGCCGACTGCACGGCCGTCAGCTTGGCCGAACGATCCGTGGCCGCGGCACTGCCGGGGCGGTACTTGACGATGATGCGCTCTGCGCCCTGGGCGGCAGCCGGCTGGCGCACCGGCTCCTTGGCCGGCAGGCCCGCGGCATAGGCGCTGGCGCCTGCGGACAACGACAGCACGGCGGCTGCCAGCACATTGATGCGAAGGTTCTGCTTACTGGTCACGTTGACGTCCTCTTCAAGGTCATGGATCAAACGACTGTTCAGGCCAACACTCCATGCGAGCTCCCTGGCCGGCCCTGGCCAGGGTTCCCGTGACCCGCCCCCTCAGGCCTTGCATTGCGTTGCGGCGGGGCCGCGCACGGCCCCGCGTTGAAACGGCTTACCAGCCAAAGCCGGCACCCACGCCGACCGAGCTGTCATCACTGCTGAAGGCACCGCCCAGGGTCACCGTGGCGCGCTCGCTGAGCGCACGCTGGTAGCCCAGCGACAGGGCCGATTCACCGCCCTGGAAACCGACGCCGACACCGACGCGGTTCTGGGTGCGCACGCCGGCGGCGCTGGTGGCCATGTTGAGCATGGCCGCGCTCATCGCGCCCTGGCGATCGATGCGGCGGTCCTGGTGACGCAGGCGCTGGTCGATCTCGCCCTTGTAGATGTCGAAGCTGTCGGCCATCGAGGTGAAGCGCTGGTCGGTGTAGCTGTTGGCGGTCGCGATGCCGCCATCCAGCTGGCCTTTGTTGACCGCATCCGTGGCCTGCGTACCGGCCGCGACGTTGGCGACCTGTCGCTCGTTGCCGACGCTGCCGACCGAGACGGTGTCGGCACGATCGGCGACCGAGCCCTGGCCCAGCGCCACCGAGTTGGCCGCCGAGGCGGTCGCGCCCTGGCCGATGGCCGTGGCCGAGGCCCCGCTTGCGACGGCACCGTCACCCATCGCCACCGCGTTGACGGCGGCAGGTGCGGCCGCCGGCGCGTTGATTGGCTGACTGCTGCCGACACTTGCAGCGGTCGGCGCGCCTTGCACGTTGGCGACGACGGTTTCGCTGGCAGCGCTGATGACGCTGGCCTCCTGCACAGCGCTGGTGTCCGCTGCGACGCTGGCAGTCGCCAGCGAGGCAGTCCGTGCACGTGCACTGCCACTGCTGCCACCGGCGACACGCTGATCGAGGTCGCTGACCTTGCGGTCCAGCGCACCCAGTGCATCGCCGACATTGCTGTACGTCGCGCCCTGGATCACATAGTTCGGCGCAACGAACACGCCCTGCATGCCGACACTGGCCCCGCCGCCGAGGAAGGTGGCGACATCGGTGAGCGACTGGAACAACTGCCCGCCGTTGATCGCCTGGCGGCTGCCGGATGCGATCGAACCGCTGCCGACGTTGTCCAGCGTGGTGCCCTGCAGACCCGAGAGGGTGAGCGTGTCGCGGCTGCTGTCGTCGTAGGTCAGCGCATTGGCGGTGACGTTCTCGACCGAGCCGATCCGGGTGTCGATATCACCGACCTGGGTTTCCACCGCACCCACGCGCTGGTTGGTGGTGTTGAGCTGGCCGCCGGTCACCGCATCGGTGCTGCCCGCCGCGATGCGACCGGCACCCACATTGACGATGCGGCGTGTCGCCGGGCCATCGGTGCCGTTGCCGCCACCGACCGAGACCACATTGGCTTCGACCGCGCGCGAGCCGGCGCCCAATGCCACCGCGTTGGCACCGGAGACGCCTGCCGCCGACCCGATCGCGATGCTGTTGGCCCCGTTGCTGGCGAACGCACCGTTGCCGATCGCCACGCCGTTGGTCGCATTGGTCGAGGCCTGGCGACCAATCACGGTGCTGTTGGCACCGCGTGCCGAGGCATCGGCACCGACGGCCGTGGCACCGGTGGCCGAGGCGACCGCTGCGGTACCCAGTGCACTGCTGCGTGTTGCGCTGGCCGTGGCGCCGGAACCGGCGGCGAGTGCATCACTGCCGCTGGCCGTGGCCACGCCGCTGCCGCTGGCCTGGAAGTGCTTGCCGACCGCATCGGCCGTGGTAGCGACCGAATCCAGCTGCGACTTGGTCACCGCGTCACTGGCATTGACCGCATCCCCGACATTGGTGATGCGCCGCGTCGCCGGGCCGGTGGTGCCGTTACCGCCGCCGACCGAGACCACATTTGCCTCGCTGGTGCGGGCACCGGCGCCGAGCGCGACGCTGCCGGCACCACTGGCCGACGAACTGGTGCCCAGTGCGGTGGCATTGATGCCGCTGTAGGCATAGCTGTCCTGGCCGATGGCGGTGGACCCCTGCGAGGTCGCCCAGGCCAGCTGCCCGACCGCCGTGGTGCGTGCCGCGGTTGCCCAGGCGTTGGAACCGGCAGCCACACTGTTGTCGCCGCTGGCCTGTGATGCGTAGCCGATCGCATTGGCGTAGCTGCCCGAGGCGGCGCTGCCCCAGCCCAGTGCGGAGGCGTAATCGCCACTGGCTTCGGCTCCGTAGCCCAACGCCGTGGTGCGCGCGCCGCTGGCCGCGCTGAACGTGCCGACGGCGGTGCTGTAGTCACTGCCGGCTTCGGCGCTGTAGCCGAAGGCCGAGGACTGCAACCCGGCCGCCGTGGCACCGGCACCGGTCGCGGTGCTGAAGCTTCCGTCGGCCTGCGCCCCCGCACCGAGCGCGGTGGCACCGACGGCGCTGGCGCTGGTGGCCTTGTCGAGCAACACGTTGCCGTTCTCATCTTCGTAATACAACGCACCACCGATGGCGGTCGCCGAGTCGGCCGTGGCCGAGGCGTTGAAGCCCGACGCAGAGGCATTGCGCCCCGACGCCAGCGCGCCGCTGCCGTAGGCCGAGGCCCCGGTACCGAACGCATTGGCCGCCTCACCCGCCGCAGTGGCATACGCCCCGTCGACGAAGCTGCCGACGTCATCGCCGTTGCCGCTGCCCGAGGCCTGGAAGAACCGGCTGGTGGTTTCGGCCACATCGGCGACCGCACTGAGCTGATCGACGTTCACCGCGTCGGTGCCTTCCGTACCAGCGGCGACGTTGGTGATCTGCCGCTGCGCGGTGGCGGTGCCGACCGAGACCGAGTTGTCGCGATCCGCGGTGGAACCGGCGCCGAGCGCAACACTGTTCACGCCTTCCGCGCTGGCACTGGCACCCAGTGCCGTGGCATTGCCCGCATCGGCCCACGAGTTCCAGCCGATCGCCGTGGCGTAATCATCGGTTGCCCACGCGCCCGCACCGAAGGCCGAGGCACCGGTACCCGATGCGCGCGACGGCAGCAGACCGAAGAAGGTCGTGCCACCGATCGCCACGCTCTCATCGCCGGTGGCTTCGGAGTACTCACCCACCGCCACCGCACCAGCGCCGGAGGCCGTCGAGGCCGCACCCACCGCCACGGCGTAGGCGTTGGAGGCGACCGCCCCGTAGCCCAGCGCGGACGAGAGCTGGCCGGTCGCTTCGCTGTAACTGCCGAAGGCCGATGCACCGGCTTCGGAGGCATTGGCGCGGAAGCCATTGGCGGTGGCCTGCTGGCCGGCCGCCGTGGACTGGCTGCCGGTCGCTGTGGCGTATGCACCACCGGCCTGTGCACCGGCGCCGGTGGCGCTCGCACCGATCTCGCTGGCACTGGCGCCGTTGCCGATCGCCACGCTGTCTTCGCCGGTCGCCTGCGCGTCACTGCCCAGGGCCGCGGCGCCGTCAGCGCTGGCCAGGGCATTGAAACCGACGGCCGTGGCGTTGTCCGCGATGGCGGTGGCGCCGCTGCCGAGTGCGCTGGCGCCGTTGCCGATGGCGTTGGCGGCCTCACCGGCAGCCAGCGCATTGTCGCCTTCCACGTAGGCACCGGCGTCGCTGTCGTCGCTGCCGCTGGCCTGGAAGTACTTGCTGGTGGCTTCGGCGGTGGCCGCCACCTCCTTCAACTGCGCAAGGTTGACCGCATCGGTGTCTTCGGTACCGGCACCGACATTGGTGATCTGCCGGTCGATGGCCGCATGCACCACGCCCGCGGCGTCTGTCCAGGCTTCTGCGGCGCCGACCGACACGGCGTTGGCACGGTCGGCCAGCGAACCGGCACCGAGCGCGACGCTGTTGTCGGCGTCCTTGGTGGTCCACGTGTTGCTGCCGACCACGGTGGAGTTCAGCGCCTGCGCGTAGCTGTTGTAGCCCACCACGGTGGCACCGTCTTCGGTTGCCCAGGCTTCGCTGCCGATGGCCGTGGTCTGGATGCCCTGGGTGACGCTGCCCGCATCCGCACCGGCCAACGCGTTGAAGCCTACGGCCACGCCGTCCTCGGCGGTGGCGGCGTTGTTGCCGACCGCCACACCATACTGGCCGGCGTTGGCCTGCACGCCGAAGGCGGCGCCGGCGATGTCCGCACGCGTGCCCTGGCCGACCGCCGTGGCGACCTCGCCCGCCTGCGCATTGCTGCCCAGCGCGGTGCCGAAGAAGGCGGCACTGGCATTGGCGCCGAACGCGCTGGCCTGCCAGCCGTCGGCGGTGGCGAAGTTGCCGATCGCGGTGGACTCGCGGCCCAGCGCCCACGCACCGTACCCGACCGCCGTCGCGGCCAGGCCTGCCGCCTCCGAGCCAGCGCCGATCGCGACCGCACCGAAGCCCTGCGACAGCGAACCACCGCCGATGGCGACGGACGCCGCACCGGACGCCGCGCTCAGATCGCCGATGGCGACTGCCCCGGCAGCACTGCTGCTGGCGTTGCTGCCGATCGCCACGGCGTTGTCCCCGGTGACCGTGGCATTGAAGCCCAGGGCGGTGGATTCATTGGCGATCACGGTGCTGCCACTGCCCAGCGCGGTGGCGCCGTTGCCGATGGCATTGGCGGCCTCACCGGCAGCCAGCGCGTTGTCGCCTTCCACGTAGGCACCGGCATCGCTGTCGGCACTGCCACTGGCCTGGAAGAACTTGCTAGTGGTGGCGGCCGCATCGGCCACCGCATTCAACTGGTTCACGTTCACCGCATCGGTGCCGTCGGTACCGGCGGCGACGTGGGTGATCTGGCGCTGCGCATCGGCGCTGCCGACGGAGACGCTGTCATCGCGGTCGGCGATCGAGTCCGCGCCCAGCGCAACGCTGTTGGCCCCGGTGGAGGTTGCTGCGTTGCCGAGCGCGGTGCTGTTCACGCCGGGCGACCATGCTCCACCACCGACAGCCGTGGAGTAATTGCCCGACGCTTCGGTAGGCAGCAGGCCGAACAGCGCACCACCGACGGCCACGCTGTTGATGCCACTGGCCAGGCTGCCCTGGCCGGTGGCGGTGCTGTAGGCTCCGGAGGCTTCAGCATCACCACCGAGGGCCACGCTGTTGGAGCCGGTCGCCTGCGCGAAGCTGCCCAGCGCGGTGGCGTTGAAAGCCGAGGCCACGGCATACCCGCCGATCGCGGTGGTGTAGTTGGCGGTGGCTTCGGAGGCGAAGCCATAACCGGCCGACAGCGTGCCACTGACCACGCTTTCGGCACCTACCGCGGTCGCGCCGTCGCCACTGGCGCTGCTGAAGTAGCCCAACGCCACGGATTCTTCACCGGCCGCGTCGGACAGCGCGCCACCGGCCAGGCTGCCGGCGCCGGAGGCGACGCTGGCCGCACCGGTCGCGGTGCTCTGCTCACCCGAGGCCAGGCTTTCGGCACCGCTGGCTGTTGCGTATTCGGCGGTCGCCTGTGCGTTGGCACCGGTTGCGCTTGCGTTGGCACCGCTGGCGACGGCGTTGAAGCCGACGGCACTAGCGTTGTCCGCCAGCGCAAACGCGCCGCTGCCGATCGCCGCTGCACCGGTGCCGGCTGCGAAGCTGCTCGAACCGACTGCGGTGGCGTAATCGCCATCGGTCGCCGCGTTTGCACCGGCGGCCACACTCTCCTCGCCACCGGCGACGGCAACACCATCACCGCTGGCCTGGAACTGATCGGTGGCTGCGCTCAGCTGATCGAGATTGACCGCATCACTGCCTTCGGTACCGGCGGCGACCTGGGTGATCTGGCGCTGCCGGCCATCGTTGCCGACCGAGACGGTGTAGGCACGATCAGCGACCGCACCCGCGCCGAGCGCCACGCTGTTGGACGCACTGGCATTGCTGCCGGCGCCGATACCGATCGCGCTTTCACCGCCGGCCACCACATTGGTGCCGATGGCGATGGTGTTGATGCTGTTGCCCAGGGCCTGGAATCCTACGGCTACGCTGTTGTCGCCGTAGCCGAAGGCACCACGGCCGAGCGCGGTGGAACTGCTGCCGCGCGCCCAGCTGTTGTAGCCGATCGAGGTCGATCCGGTGCCGCTGGCCCAGGCCGACTGGCCGACTGCGGTCGCGTTGGCTTCGGTCGCCCATGCACTGGAACCGAAGGCGGTGGCGCCATCGGCAGTGGCCCATGCATAGGCACCGGTGGCCGTGGTTTCTTCGCCACTGGCGAAGGCATTGTCGCCCTGCGCCACGCTGTAATCGCCGGTCGCGCGGGCCTTGTAGCCGCTGGCCAGGCTGTTGCTGCCGGTGGCCTGCGCGCCGCTGCCGAAGGCGTTGCTGGTGGTGCCGGTAGCTTGAGCACCGGCACCGACCGCCACGCTGTCCGGCGCCGCGGTCGCACCGATCAGGATCGCATTGCCCTGCTCATCGACCAGCGGCTGGTTGTACTCGTCATAGGCCTGGCCCAGCCCACCGATGGCGACACTGCCATTGCCGGTGGCGCTGCTGTTACGGCCCAGCGCGACGGTGTCATCGCCGACGGCGGTCGCGCCGCCACCCACTGCCGTTGCACCGGCCCCCAATGCGTTGCTGGCCTCACCGGCCGCCAGCGCATCCTCACCCTGCGCGTAAGCACCGACCGCACCGCCGGCCGCACCGTTCGCCTTGAACTGCGCCGATGTCGCCGAGGCCGAACTGGCCACTGCATCGAGCTGGGCCTTGTTGACCGCATCGGTCGCTTCGCTGCCTGCAGCGACATGGGTGATCTGCCGCTCATTGCCAACGTCGCCGATAGAGACGGTGTTGTCACGGGTGGCAGTGGAGTTGGCGCCGAGCGCGACGCTGTTGGCGCCGCGCGCGGTGCTGTAGAAACCGACCGCCGTGCTCAGTTCCCCGCTGGCCCAGGTCTCCGCGCCGAGTGCAGTGGCGCCCTCACCCGGGGCATAGGCGAAGTAGCCCACGGCGGTGGCTTCAGTACCCGAGGCTTCGCTCAGGGTGCCGTTGGCCACGGCGTAATCGCCGCTGGCGATCGCACCTGCGCCGACGGCCGTGGCGGCTTCGCCGCTGGCCTGGGTCTGCACGAAGAAGCCCAGCCCCGGCAGCAGATCCGCCGGGCCACCGATGGCCGTGCTGCTGTTGCCGGTCGCCACACTCTGCGTCCCGACCGCAGTGGAATAGTCGCCGGTGGCGTTGGCCACCGCGCCGAAGGCCGACGCCTGTGCACCGGCCGCGTACGCGCCGACGCCGTAGGACGACGCAGCGAACCCGGAGGCTTCCGCACTTGCACCGACCGCCGTGCCACCCACGCCGGCGCTGGTCGCGCCAGTATCGACCGGTACGCCGCCATTGGTGATCAGCGGATTGCCATCGGCATCCACCGCAGCACCGCCGACCGCCACGCTGCCCGGGCCATTGGCCTGCGCATTGGTGCCGAAGGCCGCGCTGTTCTGGCCGGTGGCGCTGGCGTTGTAACCGACCGCCGTTGCGTTCTGCGCGGTCACCGTGGCGCCGCTGCCGAGCGCGGTCGCACCGTCGGCCAGCGCGTTGGATGCTTCACCGATCGCCGTAGCGTTGTCGCCTGCCGCGAAGGCACCGGCATCGCTGTCGCTGCTGCCGGTGGCCTGGAAGTACTTGTCCGTGTTGGCGGCGACGGCGCCGACGGCATCGAGCTGCGCCTTGTTCACCGCATCGCTGTCATCGGTGCCGTCGGCGAGATTGGTGATCTGGCGGCGCAGGCCGCTCTGCGCATTGCCGACCGACACCGTGTCGACGCGATCGGCGTACGAGCCGGCGCCGAGCGCCACGCTGCCTACCGCAACCGCAGCGGAATTCGCACCCAGCGTCGCACTGAAATCGGCGACCGCGACGCTGAACGCACCGACCGCCACCGACGCTTCGCCGGCACTGGCCGCGCCGCGGCCCAGCGAGGTGCTGCCAGGGCCGATGGCCAGTGCGCCGCCACCAATCGCGGTCGCGCCATCGGCGCTGGCTTCGGCAAGACCGCCAATCGCGGTGGCCGCGCCGTTTTCACTGGCCGCCACTGCCGATGCACCGAGCGCGACATCGCCCAGACCGAACGCCGCAGCGCTCTGGCCGAGTGCGATGCTCGCATCACCGAAGGCCAGGCTGCCCTGGCCGAACGAGCTCGCCCCGAGGCCGACCGCGAGTGCTTCGCTGCCCACTGCAGTGGTCGCATTGCCGATGGCCTGGCTGCTGTGGCCCAGCGCCGTTGCGCCGTCACCGTCCGCGTTGGCGCTCGCCCCTGCGGCCAGCGCACCTTCGCCATCGATCTTCGCCGCGTCGGCATCGTTGCCGTCACCGTCGGCCTTGAAATAGCGGGTCGCGCCTTCGGCTGCCACTGCAACCTTGTCCAGCTGTGCCTTGTTCACCGCATCCGTGGCGGCGGTGCCGGCGGCCACGTTGGTAACCTGCCGTTCCTTGCCCGCATCACCCACCGATACCGTGTTGGCGCGGTTGGTCTTCGAGCCGGCGCCCAGCGCCACGCTGTTCGCCCCGGAGGCCGTGCTGTTGCTGCCGATCGCCACCGCATTGGTGCCCGAGGCGGTGGCATTGCCATCAACGACACAGCTGTCGATGACCGTGCTGTTCAGAACCACGCAGTTCGCGTTCCCACCCACCTCCACCGACTGCGCACGCGCTGTCTGCGCGCCGCCTGCCATGCCCACTCCCAGCGTCAACGCGATGGCGGCGCAGAGCAGTGCGGTGTTGCGTCCGCCAGAGGTTCGGCGCTGATCGATGACGACACCCGAGGACTGGCTGCTGGCCAATTCCGAGGCGACGACCATCTGCCCCAGTGCTTTGTTCCAGACCTTGCGATAAATCCGATTCATCGATGCGGCTCCTGATTGGGCTGGTTTTAGGCAAAGCGACGCCAACGCCGGACCGCGTGGTCCAACGTCCCCTGGGGGCGTTTTTTCGCTTGATTTACTGCGTTGTGCGCAATGGCTGGCAGATACCTACAGCGTGCACGCCATCCATGCGGTTACTGTGGAACTGAACGCTGTCGAAATGAGGATGCAGTGTTAACGTACAGTTTGAACAACGTCAAGACTTTGACATTGAAATTCATATGACCGCGAAGTGCGTCACAAAAACCACGCGTTATTGAAGGATTTTGTTAGATACATGTGAGTAACGGCGATAACGTCATTTCACGTTGTAACGTGATGTAACTCATTGCTGCCGATCATGTTGTGGGGCGTACAAAAGAAAACCGCCGGGCAAGCCGGCGGTTTCTTCACGCGGTTTTCACTGCCTCGAATGGGAGGCGATGCGCAGTATCAGCCGCACCATACTCTTGCGTTGCGGAACATCCGCAGCCACGGCGAATCGCCGTTCCAGTCCTGCGGATGCCAGCTGTGGTTGATCGCACGCGGGCTGCGTTCCGGGTGCGGCATCATGATCGTAGTGCGGCCATCGGTGGTGGTCAGGCCGGTGATGCCGTCGGGCGAGCCGTTCGGATTCAGCGGGTACTGGGTGGCTACGTTGCCGTCGCCATCGATGTAACGCAGCGACACGCGCGCCGCCGCCTGATCGACCGCATTGGCGAACACCGCCTGGCCTTCGCCATGTGCCACCGCGACCGGCAGGCGTGAACCGGCCATGCCACGCAGCAGGATCGACGGCGATTCCACCACTTCCAGCAGCGCGGTGCGCGCTTCGAACTGCTCGCTGCGGTTGCGGCGGAACTGCGGCCAGTGCTCGGCACCGGGGATGATGTCCTTGAGCTGGCTCATCATCTGGCAGCCGTTGCACACACCCAGCGCGAAGCTGTCTTCGCGGGCGAAGAACGCCGCGAAGGCATCGCGCAGCGCGCTGCGCTCCAGCACCGAGGTGGCCCAGCCGCGGCCGGCACCGAGCACGTCGCCGTAGCTGAAGCCGCCACAGGCCACCAGGCCGGTGAAATCGGACAGCGCGACACGGCCTTCGATCAGGTCGCTCATATGCACATCGAACGAACTGAAGCCGGCACGTTCGAAGACGTTCGCCATTTCGATCTGGCCGTTGACACCCTGCTCGCGCAGCACCGCCACGCGCGGACGTGCGCCGGTGTTGATGAAAGGCGACGCCACATCTTCGTTGATATCGAAGGTCAGCTTGGGCTTCAGGCCCGGCGCGTTGAAGTTGCGCGCGATCGCACGCTCCTGGTCGGCGTTGTCCGGGTTGTCGCGCAGCTTCTGCATGGCGTGGGTGACCGACCACCAGGCATCGAACAGCGCTTCCCAGCGCCACTCGACCAGGCTTTCGCCCTGCAGCGAGACACGCACCACCGGGGCGGTGGTCGGACGCGCGATGCGCTGCGCGCATTCGGTCAGTGCATGGCGTTCGACCAGATCAGCAAACGCGGCGCGGTCTTCCTTGGCGATCTGCACCACCGCACCCAGCTCTTCATTGAACAGGCTGCGGAACGGATCATCGCCCCAGGCATCCAGGGTGATGTCCAGGCCCAGGCGCGAGGCGAAGGCCATCTCGCACAGCGCGGCAAACGCACCGCCATCGCTGCGGTCGTGGTATGCCAACAGCAGGCCGGCCTGGCGCGCATCGCGGATCAGTTCGAAGAACGCGCGCAGGCGCTGTGCATCGTCCAGATCCGGCACGGCACCGGCGAAGGCCGGCAGCGCGGAATGGTCGGCGTGCACCTGGGCCAGGATCGAGCCGCCCAGACGCTGTTTGCCAGCGCCCAGGCCGATCAGCCACAGCTCGCTGTCGGCGTCACGGTCCAGCAGCGGGGTCAGCTGGCCGGTCGCATCGGCAACCGGCGCGAACGCCGAGATCACCAGCGACACCGGCGACACCGACTTGTGCGCCTGCCCGTTGTCCTGCCACTGCGCCTGCATGGAAAGCGAGTCCTTGCCGACCGGAATGCTCAGGTCCAGCTGCGGGCACAGCTCCATGCCGACCGCACGCACCGCGTCATACAGCAGCGCGTCTTCGCCGTGATGGCCCGCCGCGGCCATCCAGTTGGCCGACAGCTTCACCGTTTCCAGTGCATCCACCGGCGCCGCACACAGGTTGGTGATCGCTTCACCGACCGCCATGCGCGCCGACGCGGCCGCATCCAGCAGCGCCAGCGGGGTGCGCTCGCCGATCGACATCGCTTCGCCGGCCACGGTGTCGAAACCGGCCAAGGTGATGGCGACGTTGGCCAGCGGCAGCTGCCACGGGCCGATCATCTGTTCGCGTGCGGTCAGGCCACCGACGCTGCGGTCACCGATGGTGACCAAGAAGTTCTTCGAGGCCACCGAGGGATGGGCCAGCACGCGCAGACCCGCTTCGTGCAGGTCCAGCCCCGCGGTCTTCAGCGCCGGCCAGCGCGGCGCCGACGGGTGCACGGTGTCGCGGTGCATCTTCGGCGCCTTGCCGAACAGCACGTCCATCGGCAGATCGATCGGGGCATCCACCGGGGTATTGCCCACGGTAGCGCCGTACGCCACGACGAGCCGCTCTTCAGCGGTTGCGACGCCAACGGCGGCGAACGGGCAACGTTCGCGCGCACACAGCGCGGCGAACTCGGCCAGACGCGCCTGCGGCACGCCGAGTACATAACGTTCCTGCGATTCGTTGCACCACAACTGCATCGGCGACAGCGACGGGTCATCGGCGGGCACCTTGCCCAGATCGATCACGCCACCCACGCCGGAGTCGTGCAGCAGTTCGGGAATCGCGTTGGACAGGCCACCGGCGCCGACGTCATGGAACCAGCGGATCGGATTGTCCAGGCCGAGCGCGACGCAGCGGTCGATCACTTCCTGGCAGCGACGTTCCATTTCCGGGTTGTCGCGCTGCACGCTGGCGAAATCGAGGTCTTCGGCGCTCTCACCGGAGGCCACCGAGCTGGCGGCACCACCGCCCAGGCCGATCAGCATCGCCGGGCCGCCGAGCACGATCACCGCGTCGCCGGGCTGCAGGCGCAGCTTCTCGACCTGGTTCTGGTCGATCGCGCCCAGGCCACCAGCCAGCATGATCGGCTTGTCATAAGCGCGGGTCAGGCCCTGCCCTTCGGGCAGTTCGAAGCTGCGGAAGTAACCGAGCAGGTTCGGGCGGCCGAACTCGTTGTTGAAGGCGGCGCCGCCGAGCGGGCCGTCCAGCATGATGTCCAGCGCCGGTGCCATGCGCGGGTTCAGCGCGCGCGGCGCTTCCCACGGCTGCGGCAGGGTCGGGATGCGCAGATGCGAGACCGAGAAGCCGGTCAGGCCGGCCTTGGGCTTGCCGCCGCGGCCGGTCGCACCTTCATCGCGGATTTCGCCGCCCGCACCGGTGGCCGCACCCGGGAACGGGGCGATCGCGGTCGGGTGGTTGTGCGTTTCCACCTTGATGCAGAACGCCGAATCGACCACGGCCTCGCTGCGGTACTGGCCGCTGGCCGGGTCCGGGCGATAGCGCGCGGCCGGGAAACCGGCGACCACCGCGGCGTTGTCGCTGTAGGCGCTCAGCGTGTGCTGCGGGGTCTGCTGGTGGGTGTTCTTGATCATCCGGAACAACGAGTGCGACTGCTCGGCACCGTCGATGGTCCAGCTGGCATTGAAGATCTTGTGGCGGCAGTGCTCGGAGTTGGCCTGCGCGAACATCATCAGTTCCACGTCCGACGGCTTGCGGCCCAGTTCGCCGAAGCGCTGGCGCAGGTAGTCGATCTCGTCCTGGGCCATCGCCAGGCCGAGGCGGGTGTTGGCCGCTTCCAGGTCATCCAGCGCGATCCGTTCCAGCTCACCGCGGGCCGGGGCGCTGAACAGCGCCTGCGCCTGCGCGGTCTCGGCCAGCACGGACTGGGTCATCGGGTCGTGCAGCGCGCGGATCACCGCTTCCTGCGCGGCCGCGTCGGCCGGCCATCCGGCCAGATCGATACGCAGGCCACGTTCGACCCGGCGGATCGGCTGCCCGGCACCGCGGACCAGCTCGGTGGCCTTGCTCGACCACGGCGACAGCGTGCCCAACCGCGGCACCACGAAGCGCGATACCGCCCCGTCCTCACGCCCGGCCAGCGCGGGCTGGGCTTCCAGGATCCGGCTCAGGATCGCCGGGTCCGGGGCCGCATCGCCCTCGGTCTGGATGAAGTAGACATGCCAGGCACCGGTGATGCGCAGATCGGCGGCCAGGGACTGCAGGCGGGATTCAAGACGTTCGCGGCGGAACGGCGAAAGGGCGGATGCGCCCTCGAGGACCATCATGTCCGGGGAACCGTGGTTGGGAACGGGGCCCACTATTGTACCCAACTCGGCCGCCGCGGCCCGGCCCCGGGGATCGGCAGGCCCAGGCGGTGCCCAGCCCAGTTCACACCCGAACCATGCACTGGTTCACGGATTGGCCGCCGATTACATGATAACGTTATCACCACCTGGCCCACGGCCAGGTGCCGTCCGTCCCCCATGTCGTTGCCGGCCTCTCTCACCGGCGTCCGGAACTGCTGCACGCATGCCGCCATCCCGGCGGCATGCACACACCACCTGATCGGAGACCGACCATGCCAGACCCGATTGCGCGCCGTGCAGTGACATCGTTTACCTCCCCAGCCCCCACCCTGCGTCCGCGGCGCTGGCTGCTGGCCCTGGCCTTGGCCGCTGCGGCCGGCACGCCCACCCTGGTGCAGGCCGCGAACTGTACCGGGGCGCCCGAATGGAACGGCGCGGCCATTTATCTGGCCGGCCAGACCCTGCAGAAGGGAGGCGTGCTGTACCGCGCCAACCAGGACATCTGGAACGCACCGCCGGACCACCCGGCCGGCGCGCCCTACTACACCAACCTGGGCGCCTGCGATGGCAGCGGCAGCAACCAACCGCCCACCGTCAGCCTGACCTCGCCCACCGCCGGGGCCAGCTTCACCGCCGGCAGCAACATCACCGTGAGCGCCAACGCCAGCGATACCGACGGCAGCGTCAGCAAGGTGGAATTCTTCCGCGGCGGCACCTCGCTGGGCATCGACACCAGCGCGCCGTACAGCGTGGTCTGGAGCAATGCCTCGGCGGGCAGCCACACCTTCAAGGCGGTGGCCACCGACAACAACAATGCGGTGACCTCCTCGGCCACGGTCAGCGTGACCGTCACCGCAGCCAGCAACGACACCACGCCGCCCAGCGTGCCGGGTGGGCTGGCTTCACCTTCCAGGACCGCCACCACGGTGAACCTGGCCTGGAATGCCGCCACCGACAACAGCGGCGGCAGCGGCGTGGCCGGCTACGACGTGTACCGCAACGGCAGCCTGGTCGGCTCGCCGAGTGCCACCCAGTACACCGACGGCGGCCTCACCGCGAGCACGGCCTACACCTACACGGTGCGCGCGCGTGACAACGCCGGGAATGCGTCGGCGCAGAGCAGTTCGATCAGCGTGACCACGGCCGCCGGTGGCGGGGGCGGCGGCAACAAGCGGGTGATCGGCTACTTCACCCAATGGGGCATCTACGGCCGCAACTACCAGGTCAAGAACATCGATACCAGCGGCTCGGCAGCGAAGCTGACCCACATCAACTACGCCTTCGGCAACGTGCGCAACAACCGCTGCGAAGTGGGCGTGACCCAGGCCTCCGACCCGAACACCGGCGTGGGCGGCGATGCGTACGCTGATTACGGCAAATCCTTCGCTGCCGGGGCCAGCGTGAGTGGCGTCGGCGATACCTGGGACCAGCCGCTGCGTGGCAACTGGAACCAGCTCAAGCAGCTCAAGGCCAAACACCCGAACATCAAGGTGCTGATCTCGCTCGGCGGCTGGACCTGGTCGCGCGGGTTCTCCAGCGCAGCGCAGCCGGCCAACCGGCAGGCGTTCGTGGCCTCGTGCATCGATGCCTACATCAAGGGCAACCTGCCGGTCGCCGATGGTGCCGGCGGCGCGGGTGCGGCACTCGGCGTGTTCGATGGCATCGACATCGACTGGGAGTACCCGGTGGCCTGCGGGTTGAGCTGCGGCACACCGGCCGACAATGCCAACTTCACCGCCCTGCTGGCCGAATTCCGCCGCCAGCTCGACG
This sequence comes from Stenotrophomonas sp. BIO128-Bstrain, assembly GCF_030128875.1. Lineage (NCBI taxonomy): Bacteria > Pseudomonadati > Pseudomonadota > Gammaproteobacteria > Lysobacterales > Lysobacteraceae > Stenotrophomonas > Stenotrophomonas sp. BIO128-Bstrain. The sequence continues at coordinate 3,316,074 of NZ_CP124620.1, forward strand.
CAGTGCGGCCCGGGCTGCTGCTGACGGTGGCCGTGGGCGCAGGCGTGGACAAGATCCGGGTGACCGATCCGGCCAGCTACCACCCGTACCTGGATTTCATCAACGTGATGACCTACGACTTCCACGGCGCATGGGATCCGCAGACCAACCATCACTCGGCCCTGTTCGATTCACCGGCTGATCCCTCCACCGGCGACCAGAAGCTCTACAACAGCAACGATGCGATGGAAGCCTTCCTCAGCCGCGGGGTACCGGCCAGCAAGTTGAACCTGGGCATCGGCTACTACGGGCGTGGCTGGACCGGCGTGGCCAGCGGCAACAATGGGCTCTACAAGAGCGCCAGCGGCGCGGCACCGGGCACGTACGAAGCCGGTATCGAAGATTGGAAGGTGCTGAAGACCCTCAACTGGCCGGTGTACACCGACAACGTCGCCAAGGCCACGTGGATCTCCAACGGCACCACGTTCTGGAGTCTGGATACGCCCGCGATGGTCACCGAGAAGATGGGCTATGTGAAAGCACAGGGCCTGGGCGGTGCATTCTTCTGGGAGTTCAGCGGCGATGATGCGCAGGGCACCCTGACCAAGGCGATCAGTGACGGCTTGAAGTAAGCCCGCCTGACACGGGGCGCTGCCTCGCGGATCCCGCAGGGACGCGCCGCGTTGATCGCAACAACGAAAACGCCCCGGCCTGGCCGGGGCGTTCTGTCTTCAGCGGCTGCCGCCTGCCGAGACACGTTCCAGCGCGGCCTTGAGCTGCGCCGGCGGCAGGTAGCCACCGAGCTGGGTGCCATCGGCGGCGAAGATCGCCGGGGTGCCGTTGACGCCCATCTGCTGGCCGAGCTTGTACTGCATGGCCACCGGATTGGTGCAGTTCTTCGGGGTGACGGCCTTGCCGGTCTTGGCGGCGGTCAGGGCCTGCTTGCGGTCGGCAGCGCACCAGACCGAGATCATGTCGGTGTAGTCCTGGCTGCCCAGGCCCATGCGCGGGAAGGCCAGGTATTCCACGGTGATGCCGTTGCGGTTGAGCTCGGCGATGTCCTGGTGCAGCTTGCGGCAGTAGCCGCACTCGATGTCGGTGAAGACGCTGACGGTGTACTTGGCATTCGGCGCGGCAAACACGATGCGCTCGTTGTGCGGCACGCCATCGAGCAGCTTGCGGCGGTAGCTGAGCAGGCCCTGGCTGCTGACCGGCGCCTTGTTCTGGATGTCGTACGGCTGGGACTGCATCAGGTAGCGGCCGTCATCAGAGACGTACAGCACCTGGCCACCGACCAGCACCTCGCGGAAACCGGCAAACGGCGCGGCCCCGATGAAATCAGGCTGGAAGGTGGGGTCCAGCTGCTGCAGCGCGGTGCGCACGCGCTGGTCGGCATCACCGGCAGTGGCCGGGGTGGCGGCAGTGGTCTTGGCCGCCGGAGCGGACGGTTGCTGCGCGCAGGCAGACAGGCTGAGCGCGCCGAAGAGCGCCGCAATGGCAACACGGAGCATCGAGCATTCCGGTGTAAGAGGTCAGGCTGGATTCTCGCACAGCTGCCTGCTCACGCAGCTGGACCGCAGTGGAACGGTGAGGCGCGGCCGCGTTTGGCCCCGCCTCAGCCGCGCGGGTGGTGCTTGGCGTGCAGCTTCTGCAGGTGCTCGCGGGCCACCAGCGTGTAAATCTGGGTGGTGGACAGCGAACTGTGGCCGAGCAGCATCTGCAGGGCGCGCAGATCGGCGCCCCGGTTGAGCAGGTGGGTGGCGAAGCTGTGGCGCAGGCCATGGGGACTGATCCGGGCGGGGTCGATCCGGGCCAGCACCGCGTACTTCTTCACCAGCCCCCAGAACTGCTGGCGGCTCAAGGGATGCAGGGAGGGCTCCAAAAACATCGGCACAGCGCCGTCCTGTGGCGTCGGCACGTTGCGCTTGCCGGTGAGCTGCGGGCGCGATTCGGCCAGATAACGTTCGAGCCAGTGCTGGGATTCTTCCCCCAGCGGAACCAGCCGTTCCTTGCTGCCCTTGCCGGTCACGCGCAGCACACCTTGGCGCAGATTCACGGCATTGGCCGGCAGGTTGACCAGTTCGCTGACGCGCAGGCCCGCGGCATACATCAACTCCAGCATGGCGCGGTCGCGCAGCCCAAGCGGCGTGTCGATGTCGGGACTGGCCAACAGCGCATCGATCTGGCTTTCGGCCAGCGCCTTGGGCAGCAGCCGCGGCAGCTTCGGCGGATCGAGCAACGCACTGGGGTCATCGCTGCGCTCGCCGCGGCGGACCGCATCGGCGAAGAAGGCCCGCAGCGCGGAAAGCAGGCGGGCATTGCTGCGCGGCGACCAGCCATGGCGGGAGCGCCAGGCCAGGTAGTCGAACAGCCCGGCGCGATCGAGACCGGCCAGCCCCCCGGCCGCGCCATCGCGCCAGCGCGCGAGACCTTCCAGATCGCGCCGGTAGCTGTCCAGACTGGCACGCGCGAGGCCGTGTTCGGCCCAGGCCGTGTCGAGGAAGCGCTGGATGCGGACGTTGTCGTCGTCGCGCAGCTCGGGCAGGTGCTGGATGAGCTGGCGGCGCAGTGCGGGGGTGGTGGCATCGGACATGCGCACAGCATACGGAGCAGGCCGTGCGTGGGCCATCGAACGCGGGCAGCGGGCCGGGTATGCTCCGGGTCATGACCGATACCGCGCTGTCGTCCCCCGCTGCTGATCGCCCTGCATCGTTGCTGCTGTGGCGTCTGTTGTCACTGTTGTACGACTTCTTCCCCGCCCTGGCGCTGTGGATGCTGCTGGGGGCGGTGTTCGTGGCGGTCTACACGATCAGCGGTCACGCAGCGCGGGAGAACATCGCCCCGTTCAGCGCGTGGCAGTGGGCGTTGTGGGCATGCTGCTGGGTCGTGACAGGCCTGTACGCGACGATGAGTTGGCGCCGCGGCGGGCAGACGCTGGGGATGCGGCCGTGGCGGTTGCGGGTGGTGTCGCTGGACGACACAGGGCCGACGCGCAGGCAGTTGTGGCTGCGGTATGCGGTGGGGTCCCTGTCGGTGCTGACGGCCGGCCTGGGGTTCTGGTGGGCGCTGGTGGATCGGCAGCGGTTGACCTGGCATGACCGGGCCAGCGGGACGCGGGTTGTTCGGTTACCGAAGCACTGCGCCAACCCATCAGGACGGTAGAGCCGGGCCATGCCCGGCTGCTCTCCCTCCCCCACCAGCACACTGTCGGAGGCGCGGCGGGATTACCAGGCCGGGACCGTGTGCTGCCATGGATGGCAGCACACGAGCCTACATGGGTGAGAGCGGATGGCTCGCGAGGCACTGCCTCGCATCCGGTCGAACGCACAGCCGCCAGCAGCTGGGCCGGCCGCGGAGCGGGACTTGCGGCGGGTCCCGGAATGGTGAGCCCGTCGCGCCTGCCTGAGAGATCATGGTGGCCGCTTTGGCTTTGGTCTTTGGCTTTGGTCTTTGGCTCTTGCAGCGTTTGACATCTTCCGCTCGAGCAGAAAAATCAGCCCGACTTTCGTCGGAACAACAACCCGGATACCACCATCATCACGATCGGGGGCAGCGCATACGCAATCCGGTAATCGAACTTCAACGCACCTGCCATGCGCCCGAAGAACAACTGCAGCAACCAGAAGCCCAGCGCGAACAGAATGCCCAGGAACAAGCGCTTGCCCATGCCACCGCTGCGCAGCGAACCGAACGCGAACGGCACCGCCGCCAGGCACAGCGCCAGCACATTGATCGGATAGAACCAGCGGCTCCAGTACACATCCTCGTAATCGCGCGCGTCCAGCCCATTGCGCTTGCGGTACTCGATGCTGGTGCGCAGATCCATCGCCGTCAGATTGCGCGGCTTGGAAATGCCGCTGGCCAGCGCCGCCGCATCCAGGCGTGAATCCCACGGCTCGGACTCGGCCGTCTCGCGGGTGGCCGAACGCTCACCGAACGTGTCGCGGCGGACTTTGTTCAACACCCAGCCGTCGGCGCCGTGCTCGGCGGTAGTCGCATAGGTGAGCGAGGCCAGGCGGCCGTCGTCGGCGATCTTGTACAGGCGCACGTCGTGCAGGATCAGCCGCGTGCCCCCGCCGGCCTGCAACTGCTCATCGCCGCTCTGGGCGTTGAGGAAGGTATCGCCTTCGCGCGCCCATACGCCCGAGTAGCGGGCCGCGCTGAGGCTGCTGCCCCACTTGGCGCTGATCTTGATGTCGTCGGCCTTGCTCTGGCCCCACGGGCCCAGCGTTTCGCCGCTGAACACCATCACCGCGGTCATCAGCGACAGCGCGATCGCCACCGAAACGCTCAGCCGCTTGCGCGACAGGCCCAGCGCACGCAGCGCGGTCAGTTCGGAGGTGGCGGCCAGCTGGCCCAGCCCCATCAGCGCGCCGATCACGGCGGCGGTCGGGAAAAAGGTGTAGGCACGGCGGGGCACGGTGTACAGCACCCAGGCGGCGGCGTGGCCAAGGGTATAGCTGCCCTTGCCGACGTCCTTGAACTCGCCGGAGAAGGCCATCACCACGTCCAGGCCGACCAGCACCGCCCAGGTCAGCAGGACGGTGCCGAACACGGCACGGCCCAGGTACAGATCAAACCGCATGGGGCGCAACACGTTCATGCGGTCCTCCGGGGGCGCGACAGTTTGCCGTCGCGGAAATACATCCACAGGGCCAGGCCCAGCAGCGGCAGGGTCAGCCACCACAGGCCCGCCACGGCGGGGATCTTGCCATCGGCGATCCAGCGGGTGCCGATGAACATCAGGTTCATGCCGACCATGTAGGCCAGGAAGGCCAGCATCATCCGGCCATAGCGCTGCTGGCGTGGCGAGCTGCGGGCCAGCGGCAGGGTCATCAGGGCGAAGGCCAGTGCGATCAGCGGCGGGGCGATACGCGAGTGCAGCTGGGCCTGGGCCTCGGGGCGTTCATCGCCGAACAGCTGGGTGGTGCGCAGCAGCTCGGGGTCATCGTCCTTGCGGGTCTCGGCACCGTCGGGCATGGCTACGTCGTTGCGGGCGAAGGTCATCAGCTTGTAGTCCAGCGCGCCATTGGCCGGGCCTTCCACCTGGTGGCCATCGTCCAGTTCCAGATAGCGCTGCTTGGCACCTTCGAAGTACATCCGGCCGTGATCGGCGGAGATCACCTCGAGGCGATCCTCCTTCTGGCGCTGCAGGAAGACCTTTCCCAGCTGGGTGCCGTCCGGGGAGACCGAGGACAGGTAGACCACGCCGCCATTGGGCAGCGGGGTGAACTTGCCCGCCTCCAGGCCGGCCATGACCACGCTGCGGTTGGCCTCGTCGATCATCGTCTCGCCGGTGCGATCGGCCCAGGGGCCCAGCCACAGCGAGCACAGGGCGATCAGCCCGACCACCGGCACCACCAGCATCAGCAGCGGGCGCAGCAGGCGCTTGGGGCCGACCCCGATGGCGGTGATGACCGCCATTTCCGAGTCCCGGTACAGCCGGGCCGTGGCCAGCAGCAGGCCCAGCATCAGCGCCAGGGGCAGGATCAGCGGCATATAGACGATGAACTGCAGGCCCAGCTGGGAGAACAGCAGGCGGGCAGGCAGGCGGCCGTCGGCGATGTTGCCGAGGATGTCCACCAGGACACCACCGACGCTCACCACCAGCAACACGATCAGGGTGGCCAGGAAACTCTGGACGAAATCACGCAGGAGATAGCGATCGAGCTTCGACATGGGGCGGTGGTTTAAACTCTCGGATTCGTTCGCGGTGCTGCCCAGTCTACTGACGGGACGTAAACAGCTCGCGATTGTACGGATTTGCCAACGGAATCTGATCAATGGCCCTGGAATTCACCCTGAACCACGCAGCACCGGCCTCGGCCGAGTGCGATTGCGTCATCGTCGGCGCCTATGCCGACCAGACCCTGAGCCCGGCGGCACAGGCCCTGGACACCGCGTCCTGTGGCCGCCTGTCGGCCCTGATCGCCCGCGGCGACGTGGGCGGCAAGACCGGTAACACGACCCTGCTGCACGATCTGCCCGGCGTCACCGCCGCACGCGTGCTGGTGATCGGGCTGGGCGAACCGGCCAAATTCGGCGTGCCGCAGTACCTCAAGGCGGTCGGCGATGCCAGCCGCGCCCTGAAGAGCGGGGTCAACCACCACGCGCTGTTCACCCTGACCGAGATCGAGGTCAAGGGCCGCGATGCCGCCTGGAACATCCGCCAGGCCATCATCACCGCCGACCACGCCGCCTACCGCTACAGCGCCACGCTGGGCAAGAAGAAGGCCGACGAACCGGGCCTGACCACGCTGGCCATCGCCGGCACCGACCCCCAGGCGCTGGCCCAGGGCCAGGCCATCGCCGCCGGCGTGCAGTACGCCCGCGAGCTGGGCAACCTGCCGCCGAACGTCTGCACCCCGGCCTACCTGGCCGAGTCCTCGGTCGCGTTCGCGCAGGCGCATGAAGGCGCCGAAGCGGAGGTACTGGACGAACAGCAGATGGAAGCGCTGGGCATGGGCTCGCTGCTGGCCGTGGCCCGTGGCTCGGCCAACCGCCCGCACCTGGTGGTGCTGAAGTGGAACAACGGCGGCGACGCCAAGCCCTACGTGCTGGTCGGCAAGGGCATCACCTTCGATACCGGTGGCGTCAACCTGAAGACCCAGGGCGGCATCGAAGAGATGAAGTACGACATGTGCGGTGGCGCCAACGTCATCGGCACCTTCGTCGCGGCCGTCACGGCCAAGCTGCCGCTGAACCTGGTGGTGGTGGTGCCGGCGGTGGAAAACGCCATCGACGGCAATGCCTACCGCCCCTCGGACGTGATCACCTCGATGTCGGGCAAGACCATCGAAGTGGGCAACACCGACGCCGAAGGCCGCCTGATCCTGTGCGACGCGCTGACCTACGCGCAGCGCTTCGAGCCGGCCGCGCTGATCGACGTGGCTACCCTGACCGGTGCCTGCCTGGTCGCGCTGGGCCACCAGACCGCTGGCCTGATGACCAAGCACGACGACCTGGCCAACGAGCTGCTGGCCGCCGGTGAGCATGTGTTCGACCGCGCCTGGCGCCTGCCGCTGTGGGACGAGTACCAGCCGATGCTGGATTCCAGCTTCGCCGATATCTACAACATCGGCGGCCGCTGGGCCGGTGCGATCACCGCGGGCTGTTTCCTGTCGCGCTTCGCCGAAGGCCAGCGCTGGGCCCATCTGGACATCGCCGGCGTGGCCAGCGACGAAGGCAAGCGCGGCATGGCCACCGGCCGCCCGGTCGGCCTGCTGAGCCAGTGGCTGCTGGACCAGGTCGCCCGCGCCTGATGCCCTGCCCGATCGCGGCCGCCCATCGGTAGCCGCGATCCCGCCCGGCCTGGCGCCGGGTTCTCCCTTCGCTCCAGGCCCTGCCATGTCCCGTGCTGATTTTTACCTGATCGCCAAGCCCCGCTTCCTGACCGAGCCCTTGCGGCTGGTCTGTGAGCTGGCCCGCAAGGCCAACGACGCCGGGCTGTTCACCCTGGTGCTGGCACGCGACCAGGCCCAGGCCGAAGAACTGGACGAACTGCTGTGGGCGTTCGACAACGATGCCTACATCCCGCACCAGATCGCCGGCGAAGACATGGACGAGGAAGAGGCGCTGGTGCTGATCGCCGTTCCCGGTACCGAGGCCCCGGCCCGGCCGCTGGTCATCAACCTGCGTGACGATCCTTACCTGGCCGCCTGCGACCGCGTGCTGGAGGTGGTCCCGGCCGACCCGGAAGCGCGCGAACCGCTGCGCGAGCGCTGGCGCCAGTACAAGGCGCTGGGCTTTGAGCTGAACAAGTACGACATGTAACCCGCGCGGCGCCCGTCCGGTCGCCGCCGCCCCCGGAGACCCTTGATGCGCCTGTTGATCGCCCTGATCTTTCCCTGGTTCGCCTTCTTCACCATCGGCCGCCCGATCACAGGCATCCTCAACGTCTCGAAGGTAGAGCCGACTGTCAGTCGGCTGTCCTTGTCTGGCTGGCGGCCCGCCGCGATCTGGGCCGCCTACGCGGTCTCACAGTTCCATACCGACCAGAAGATCCGCCGCGCCTTCGGGCGCTGAGCTTCCGGCACCCCCACTTTCCGTATTCGATCCTGGTTCCCGCATGACCCAACTCGCCTCCAGCTACGACCCGAAAACCTTTGAAACCGCGCTGTACGACGCGTGGGAGAATGCCGGCCATTTCAAGCCGTCCGGCAAGGGCGAGCCGTACACCATCCTGCTGCCGCCGCCGAACGTGACCGGCACGCTGCACATGGGCCATGCCTTCCAGCAGACCCTGATGGATGCGCTGGTGCGCTACCACCGGATGCGCGGCTACGACACGTTGTGGCAGGTCGGCACCGACCACGCCGGCATCGCCACCGAAATGGTGGTGTCGCGCAACCTGGCGCTGGCCAACACCGGTGAGACCCGCGATTCGCTGGGCCGCGACGGCTTCATCGAGAAGGTGTGGGAGTGGAAGGCGCAGTCCGGTGACACCATCGAGCGCCAGATGCGCCGCCTGGGCACCTCCAGCGACTGGTCGCGCAGCACCTTCACCATGGACCCGCAGCCGTCCGAAGCGGTGGTCGAGGCGTTTGTGCGCTGGCACGAGCAGGGCCTGATCTACCGTGGCCAGCGCCTGGTCAACTGGGATCCGGTGCTGAAGACCGCCATCTCCGATCTGGAAGTGGAAAGCGTTGAGGAAGACGGCTTCCTGTGGTCGATCAGCTACCCGCTGGCCGATGGCAGCGGCACCCTGACCGTGGCCACCACCCGCCCGGAAACCATGCTCGGCGATACCGCGGTGATGGTGCACCCGGACGACGAGCGCTATGCGCATCTGATCGGCAAAATGGTGAAGCTGCCGCTGACCGACCGCGAGATCCCGGTGATCGCCGATGATTACGTCGACCGCGAGTTCGGTACCGGTGTGGTCAAGGTCACCCCCGCGCACGATTTCAACGATTACCAGGTCGGCCTGCGCCACAACCTGCCGATGATCAACCTGTTCACCCCGGTGGCGGCGATCAACGACAACGCCCCGGAGAAGTACCGCGGGCTGGACCGTTACGAAGCGCGCAAGGTGATCCTGGCCGAGCTGGAAGACCTCGGCATCCTGGTCGAGACCAAGGCGCACAAGCTGCAGGTGCCGCGCGGTGATCGTACCCAGCAGGTGATCGAGCCGTACCTCACCGACCAGTGGTTCGTGAAGATGGACGTGCTGGCCAAGCGCGGCCTGGAGCTGGTCGAGAACGGCAGCATCCAGTTCGTCCCGGCCAACTGGATCAACACCTACCGCCACTGGATGGAGAACATCCAGGATTGGTGCATCAGCCGCCAGCTGTGGTGGGGCCACCGCATTCCGGCGTGGTTCGACGACGCGGGCAACTGCTATGTCGGCCGTGATGAAGCCGAGGCCCGCGCGAAGAACAACCTCGCTGCCGACCTCGCCCTGCACCAGGACAGCGACGTGCTGGAGACCTGGTTCTCCTCGCAGCTGTGGCCGTTCTCCACCCTGGGCTGGCCGAACGAGCAGGCGATGGACGCGCGCGGTTTCGAGCGCTACCTGCCGTCGTCGGTGCTGATCACCGGGTTCGACATCATCTTCTTCTGGGTGGCCCGCATGATCATGGCCACCGACAGCTTCACCGGGAAGATTCCGTTCAAGGACGTCTACATCACCGGCCTGATCCGCGATGCGCAGGGCCAGAAGATGTCCAAGTCCAAGGGCAACGTGCTCGACCCGCTGGACATCATCGATGGCATCTCCATCGAGGACCTGGTCGCCAAGCGCACCACCGGCCTGATGAAGCCCAAGGACGCGCCGAAGATCGAGAAGGCGACCCGCCGCGAATTCCCCGAGGGCATCATCGCCCACGGTGCCGATGCGCTGCGCTTCACCATCGCCGCGCTGGCCACCCACGGCCGCGATATCAAGTTCGACATGAACCGCGCCGAGGGCTACAAGAACTTCTGCAACAAGCTGTGGAACGCCAGCCGCTTCACCCTGATGAACACCGAGGGCAGCAGCTTCACCGGCGTGCCGCAGCCGCGTACCGATGCCGAGCGCTGGATTCTGGCACGCCTGGCCGCGGTCTCGGCCGAAGCGCAGACGCATTACGCCAACTACCGCTTCGATCTGCTGGCGCAGTGCCTGTACGAATTCGCCTGGAACGAGTTCTGCGATTGGTTCCTGGAACTGACCAAGCCGGCCCTCAACGGTGCCGACGCCGACGATGCCAACAGCACCCGCCACACCCTGCTGTACGTGCTCGAAGCGCTGCTGCGCCTGCTGCACCCGCTGACCCCGTTCGTCACCGAGCAGCTGTGGCGCCAGGTCGCCCCGCGCCTGGGCATCACCGACGACACCATCTCGCTGCGTCCGTACCCGACCGCCGAGGAGTTCGCGGGTGATTTCGCCCGTGCCGAAGCCGACGTGGAATGGCTGAAGTCGATGGTCAACGCGCTGCGCCGCGTGCGCAGCGAGTTGAACGTGCCGCCGTCCAAGCTGGTGCCGCTGCTGCTGCAGGGTGGCAACGACGACGACCGCGCGCGCATGACCCGTTTCACCTCGTCGCTGTCTTTCCTGCTCAAGCTGGAGCGCATCGAATGGCTGGCCAACGGCAGCGACACGCCGCCGGCCGCCGCTGCGATCGTGGGCGATCTCACCCTGCTGGTGCCGCTGGAGGGCCTGGTCGATCTGGGCGCCGAACGCGCGCGCCTGGACAAGGAAATCGCCCGGGTGGAATCGGAGAAGGAAAAGAGCGAGACCAAGCTGGCCAAGTTCACCGACAAGGTGCCCGCGGCCGTGGTCGAGCAGGAGCGCGTGCGCCTGGTCGAATGGACCGCCCAGCTGGATGGCCTGCGCTCGCAGCGCGCGAAGCTGTAAGCGCACGGGTAGAGCCACGCCATGCGTGGCTGCTTCTGCGGGGCCAGGGTAGAGCCACGCCATGCGTGGCTGCTTCTGCGGGGCCAGGGTAGAGCCACGCCATGCGTGGCTGCTTCTGCGGGGCCAGGGTAGAGCCACGCCATGCGTGGCTGCCTTCCGGGGCGGGATGGCGTGCAGCCACCCATGGGGTGGCTCTACCCTGGGCCGATAACGTAGGTAGGGCCCGGCCCGCGCGGTTACGGGCCCGATGGCTGCCCATCTGCGGCATGATGCGGGTTCGTCCACGGATTGAATGACCGCCGACACGATGTCGCTGTCCCTCTTCTGCATCGTGCTGTTCGCCGCCCTGCTGCATGCCAGCTGGAACGCGATCGTCAAACGCGGCACCGACACGCTGCTGACCACGATCCTGGTCACCGGCTCGGCGGCGGTGATCGCCGCGATCGCGCTGCCGTTCATGCCCACACCCGCCGCGCAGAGCTGGCCATGGCTGGCGACCTCGACCCTGCTCCAGGTCGGGTATTACGTCCTCGTCGCACGTACCTACCAATTGACCGACATGAGCGCGTCCTACCCGCTGATGCGCGGCTGCGCGCCGATCCTGGTGGCGCTGATCAGCACGCTGTTTCTGGGTGAGCGCCTGGCGTGGATCGCGTGGAGCGGAATCGCGCTGATCTGCCTGGGCATCCTGTGCATGACCCGCGGCACCTCGCGCCAGCATCTGTGGCTGCCGTTGCTCAATGCCGGCGTCATCGCCACCTACACCTTGGTCGATGCCTGGGGCGCGCGCCACTCGGGCGCCGCGGTGAGTTACACCCTGTGGCTGTTCCTGCTCTCCGGCCTGCCCCTGCCCCTGTGGGCGCTGTGCACCCGCGCCGGCGCGCTGCGTGACTATGCCCGCCGCAACTGGGCCTACGGCATCGTGGGCGGGTTCGGGACACTGATCTCCTACGGCCTGGCGCTGTGGGCCATGACCGTGGCGCCGGTTGCGATGATCGCCGCGCTGCGCGAAACCTCGATCCTGTTCGGCATCCTGATCTCGGCCTGGATCCTGCACGAACGGGTCACCCGCCAACGCTGGATCGCCGCCGGCCTGATCGTGCTCGGGGCAGTGGTGCTGCGGATCACGTAGAGCCACCCCATGGGTGGCTGCGCCTGTCTACGACAGCCACACCCCGTACGGGCCGGATCGAACAGCAGCCACCCATGGGGTGGCTCTACATCGGGACGTCAGAGCGGCGGCATCACCTGGATGTCGTCGTCGACCAGCTCGATCGCCATCACCAGCGCATCCTCGCGCCCGTCGCGGGCGGGGTAATAGCGCGGCCGGCGGCCGATCTCATTGAACCCTTCGCTGTGGTACAGGGCCACGGCCGAGGTATTGGACGGGCGCACTTCCAGGAACACGCGGTGCGCGCCATGGTCGCGTGCCAGCTTCACCAGCGCGCGCAGCAGGTAGCGGCCGTGGCCACGGGACTGGCACAGCGGGTCCACACAGATGTTGAGGATATGGGCTTCATCGGCAGCGATGCTGAGCAGGCCGTAGCCCATCAGCAGGCCGTCCTCTTCCATCGCCAGGCCGGGATAACCGGCACGCAGGCAGTCCTGGAAGATGCCGCGGGTCCACGGGTACGGGTAACCGCGCACCTCGATGGCCATCACCGCATTGAGGTCGCTTTCGCGCAGCGCGCGCAGCGACAACGGCCGCGGCGAGCTCACCGCACTCACGACCGGCCCCGTTTGCGCAGGGCGCGCAGCTGCGGCCACAACGCGCGCTTGGCGGCGGCGCTGCTGCGCAGTTCATCCAGGTTCCAGCTGGCCATCAAGACTTGGGTGTCCGGCTCGGCCGGGTTGCAGCCGGAGGCGCGTAGCAGGGCGATCTGCAGGCGATCGGGCATCCGCACCGCGGCGCGGCGGCCTCCGCCTGCGCGTGCCGGCGTGGCCGCCGGAACGGGCGGCGGCGCGCCTTCTTCGACCGTGCGCGGCGCGCTTCGGCGCACCGGTGCGGGCGCATCCACCGCCGGTGCCGGCCGCGACTGGCGCACGGGCACGGACGACTCTGCGAGCGGCGCCGCGCTGAGCTGCACATCAGGTACGGCAGCGGCCTCCGGCTCGACACTGCCGTCGACGAACACCGTATAGCCCATCGCCTGCAGCCAGGACTGCTGCGCCGGCGACCACAATGGCGGCAGCGCCTGCCCGCTCACGCGTTCGGCTCGACCGTCTTGCGGGTGCGCTGCCACGCCCAGTAGCACGGGCCGGACAAGGCATACACCACGCCTACCGCGAACAGCACGCGCGGCAGATCGATGACCATGATCGCGATGGCGATCGGCACCAGGGCCAGCGCCAGGAACGGCACGCGATCGGCGCGCGGTCCTTTCTCGCCACTGCCCTTGAAGCTCCAGAAGCGAATCCGGCTCACCATCAGCAGCGCCGCCACCAGGGTCACGCCCAGCGCGACATAGCGCAGCTGGTTGCCGTCCCAGCCGAGGTTGCCATCGGCGAAGGCCCAGACGAAGGACATCATCAGGCCCGCGGCGGCCGGGCTGGCCAGGCCGATGAACCAGCGTTTATCGACCACGCTGACCTGGGTATTGAAACGGGCCAGGCGCAGCGCGGCGCAGGCGGCATACAGGAAGGCGACCGCCCAGCCGACGCGGCCCATCACCGGGTCGTCGAACTTCAGCCAGGACAGCGACCAGTGGTACATCACCAGGGCCGGGGCCATGCCGAAGCTGACCAGATCGGCCAGCGAGTCGTACTGCACGCCGAATTCGCTGCTGGTGCCGGTCAGGCGGGCCACGCGGCCGTCCAGGCCGTCCATGACCGCTGCGACAAACACCGCGACCGCGGCATTCACGAAGTCGCCGTTGGCCGCGGCGATGATCGCGTAGAAGCCGGCGAACAGGCCTGCGGTGGTGAACAGGTTGGGCAGCAGGTAAATGCTGCGCGAGCGCGGCGGGGGTTTCATCTGATCCATGCGGCCAGTTTAGCTTGCCAGCACCGGCCCGGGGTGCTGCAATCGCGGTTCTGCCCCGTTCCCGGAGTTGCCATGCGTGCCCTGTCCCGTCTGAGCGGCCTGCTGCTGCTCGCCAGCGCCACGGCCAGCGCCGGCACTGTCTACAAGTGGAAAGATGCCAACGGCGTCACCCAGTATTCGGAGAAGCCACCGGCCGGGCAGAAGTACGAGGCCCGCCAGGTCGAGAACCGGGACCCGCTCCCGCGCGAGACCGCCGCCGCCCCGGCCGAGAACAAGGCCTGCACCGACGCCCGCGGCAATCTCACCCTGCTCAACGGGCCGGGCAAGGTCATGCAGGACGCCGATGGCGACGGCACGGCCGATACCGCCCTGACCGACGAGCAGCGCAGCGCCCAGAAGACCCTGGCCGAGGCCGCCATCCAGGCCTACTGCACCCCCAAGGCCTGAGCCACCGGCCCCGTCGAGGCGGCCAAAACCAACCGCAACACCCATCGCGGCGGCCGGACTGGCAGAATATCGGCTTCTGCCGTTCAGCGAAGCCGACGATGCGCCTCTCCCAGTTCCACCTGCACACCACCAAGGAAACCCCCAGCGACGCGGAGCTGACCAGCCACCGCTTGATGCTGCGCGCGGGCATGATCCGCAAGCTGGCCTCGGGGCTGTACACCTGGTCGCCGCTGGGCCTGCGCGTGCTGCGCAAGGTCGAGCGCATCGTGCGTGAGGAAATGGAGCGCGCCGGCGCGGTGGAATTCCAGATTCCGACCATCCAGCCCAAGGAACTGTGGGAAGCCACCGGCCGCTGGGAAAAGTTCGGCCCGCAGCTGCTGAAGCTCAAGGATCGCAAGGAGCAGGTGTTCTGCTACAGCCCGACCGCGGAAGAGGCTGCCGCTGACTTCGCGCGCCAGGAGCTGTCCAGCTACAAGCAGCTGCCGGTCAATTTCTTCCAGATCCAGACCAAGTTCCGCGATGAGATCCGCCCGCGCTTCGGCGTGATGCGCTCGCGCGAATTCCTGATGAAGGATGCCTATTCCTTCCACCTGCACGATGCGTGCCTGGTGCGCGAATACGAGAACATGAAGTCGGCCTACAGCCGCATCTTCACCCGCCTGGGCCTGGATTTCCGCATGGTGCAGGCCGACTCCGGCGCGATCGGTGGCGACGCCTCGCAGGAATTCCACGTGATCGCCGAGTCGGGCGAAGACGCGCTGGTGTTTTCCACCGGCTCGGATTACGCGGCCAACATGGAAGCGGCCATCGCCGCGGCCCCGGGCGAGCGCCCGGCCGCCAGCGAAGCGCTGCGCAGGATCGATACGCCCACGCAGAAGACCTGCGAAGCCGTCGCCGCCCTGCTCGGCCTGGGCCTGGAGCGCACCGTCAAGTCGGTCGCGATCATGAGCGAGGCCGGCTTCGTGCTGGCGCTGGTGCGCGGCGATCACGACGTCAATGAAATCAAGCTGGGCAAGGTCGAGGGTCTGCAGGGCTACCGCATGGCCAGCGAGGCGGAGATCGCCACGCATCTGGGCAGCGAGCCGGGCTTCCTCGGCCCGCTCAATCCGGCCCAGCCGATCCGCATCGTGGCCGACCGCGACGTCGCCGCGCTGGCCGATTTCGTCATCGGTGCCAACGAAGCCGGTGCCCATATCGCCGGCGTCAACTGGGGCCGCGACCTGCCCGAACCGGAAGTGGCGGACATCCGCAACGCCAAGGCCGGTGATCGTGCCGCCGATGGCGGTGAACTCAAGATCGCGCGCGGCATCGAAGTCGGCCATGTGTTCCAGCTCGGCCGCCAGTATGCGCAGGCGTTGAATGCGACCGTGCTTGACGAAAACGGCAAGGCTGCGGTGTTGGCGATGGGCTGCTACGGCATCGGCATTTCGCGCATCGTGGCGGCGGCGATCGAACAGAATCACGACGATGCCGGCATTATCTGGCCGGACGCGATGGCGCCGTGGCAGGTCGTGGTCTGCATGATCAATCCGAAGCAGGACGAGACCGTGTCGTCCACCGCCGCCGAGCTGCTTGCGCAGTTGCAGGCCGCCGGCCTGGATGTGGCGCTGGATGACCGCGGCCTGCGCCCGGGCGCGATGTTCGCCGACATGGAACTGATCGGCGTCCCGCACCGGATCGTGGTGTCCGAACGCGGCGTCGCCGCCGGCACGTTCGAGTACCGCGCGCGCAATGCCGCCGAAGCGGAGGTCCTCGACAAGGACGCGCTGCTGGCAAAATTGACGAAGTAATGACAAAGGCCGGGTGAATAACCCGGCCTTTTCAATGGCGGACCCGGTTTCAATAACTCCGGTTTGTTTGTGTATTTCGCAAAAGAGAATGTATGCTGTTTCCGACGCCAAGGACCGGCTCACCCTGTCCTTCATATATTGCGGAGTAGTAGATGAGTATCGACCTGAGCGGCCTGTCCGCCAAAGAGCTGGGCGCGCTGATCAAGAACGCCAAGAAGCAGCAGACCATCGTGGCCAAGCGTCCGGCGATCACCAAGGTCCGCGCACAGCTGACCAAGCTGGCCAAGGCCCAGGGCTATTCGGTGGAAGAACTGTTCGGCGGTGCCGCCCCGGCCGCACGTGGCCGTGCCGCGAGCAAGGCCACCAAGGCCCCGGCCAAGGCCGTGCGCAAGCTCGGCAAGGTCGCTCCGAAGTATCGCAACCCGGCCAACCCGAAGGAAACCTGGACCGGCCGTGGCAAGCAGCCGCGCTGGCTGGCTGCGCATACTGCCAAGGGCAAGAAGGTTGAAGAGTTCCTGATCAAGAAGTAAGCCGGTCAGTCACTGCTTCACATGAAAACGCCGGCCTCGCGCCGGCGTTTTCGTACCCGTTGATGGCGCGCGCGGTGACCGGAAGGGTCAAAGATTCTTGCGCGCCGGGATCAGCAGATTGCCGAACAGCAGGCCGGCCACCAGCGCCATCACCACGTTGAGCACGGTCATCAGCACGGTCTGGCCGGCGCTCATGTCCTGTTGCTGGACCAGGGTCAACACGCCGCGCAGGCTGGTACTGCCGGGCACCAGCATGATGATGCCGGGCAGGCGGATGATCGCGCCCGGGCGCTGCGCCAGCCGACCAAACAGATTGCCTGCGGCGGTGAGCAGCATCGCGGACATGAAAATGCCGGCCGGGATGCCCCACGCCTGTCCGGCGAATTTGGAGATCGCATAGCCGGCGACGGCCGCCGCCATCACCCACGGAAAATCGCGACGGTTGGCCTTGAACAGCATCGCGAACGCGAACGCGGCCAGCAGCAACGCGCCCCATTCGACCCAATCGGCCTGCGGCCGCGAGGCGCGCACCAGCGGCTCCAGCCCGACGATGCCCGACAGCGTCACTGCGATCACCGCGCCCACTGTCAGCTTCAGAATCGTGGTCACCGCACCGGCAAACCGCGCCGTGCCGGAGACCCAGTGCTGGCTGGCCAGCTCGTTGACCGCATTGGTCAGCGACATCCCGGGCAGCAGCACCACCAGCGAGGCGATGATCACCGTGTTGAGGTTGAGCGCCCCGATGAAGGAGGCCACCAGGGTCGCCACCGAGCCGGCCAGCAGCGCCGCCAATGCTTCATTGGCCTCGCGCGTGGCCGGGCGGCGGTCGGTATACATGCCCATGACGCCGATCAGCAGGCCGATCACGCCTGCGGTGGCGATATCCAGCCACGGCAACTTCCACAGGCCGGCCACGCCTGCCGCGCCCAGGCTGTAGGAAAGAATGGTGCGGATCTTGCCCCAGCGGCCCGGATCCTTGTCCAGCTGGCGCAGCGCGGTATGGCCCTGCGCGATGCTCATGGTGCCGCTGGCCACCGCATCGGTGATCTGATCGGCGATGCTGAGTTTATGCAGGTCGTTCTCGCCCGGCGCCAGCCGGATCACGCGGGTGATGTCCGACGAACCGATCGCCTTGGTCGGGTCGCTGAAACTCAGGATCAGGCCGGTCGGGTTCGACCACGGCTCGCAATCCAGGTCCAGCCGCTGCGCCAGCGCGACCACGGCGGCTTCCAGCCGCTGCGCGGTAGTGCCATAGCTGTGCAGGCGCCCGGCCATTTCCGAAACGAAGGCCACGCGCTGTGCGTAGGTGGCCGGTGGTGCAACGATGGTGGGGGCGTCGGCAGACATGCGGCGTAGTATTACCCGAACACGCCCCGGCCTGAAGAATCCCGGTGGCATCGCATCGCGGCATGACGCCCCCGGTGTTGCCGAGCAACGCGTTCAGCCCGGTCCGGCGCATACGCGAGCCATGCACCCGGACAGGTTATGCTGCGCGCAGGACGCCTACATGACCTCAGACCAAGCCCCCCATCTCGAGCAGGATGCCCAAGACCCCGGTCTGATCCGGTTGTCTGGTCATTGGACTTTACGCACCGCGCTGGACGCGGCCGAGGTGCTGCGTGGCCTTCCGGAGAAGGTGACCGGTCTGGACGCCAGCGGGATCACCCTGCTCGACTCGGCCGGCGTGCTGCAGTTGCTGCGCGTGGCCCACCGCGCCGATCTCGGCGAGGACGCGGTGACGTTCCGCGAGGAGCATCGTGCGCTGGTCTCCACCATCGAGGAAGTCGCCGACGACCGGCCCAAGGCCAAGCGCGACTTCGGCGTGCTGGCCGCACTGGAACGGCTGGGTGTCAGCGTGCACGGCATGGGCCACAACATCGTGGCGCTGGCCAGCTTCCTCGGCGAGAACCTGGTCAAGGGCGCGCGCCTGATCAAGGAACCGCGCCGTTTCCGGCTCACCGCCACCGTCGCCCAGATGGAACAGGTCGGCCTGGATGCGGTGCCGCTGGTGGCACTGCTGTCGTATCTGGTGGGTGCGGTGATCGCCTTCCTCGGCTCCACGATCCTGCGCGACTTCGGCGCCGAGATCTACGTGGTCGAACTGGTCAGCATCGCCTTCCTGCGCGAGTTCGCCGTGCTGTTGACCGCGATCGTGCTGGCCGGCCGCACCGCCAGTGCGTTCACCGCGCAGATCGGTGCGATGAAGGCGCGCGAAGAAATCGACGCGATGAAGACGCTGGGCCTGGACCCGGTCGATCTGCTGGTGCTGCCGCGGCTGATCGCCCTGCTGATCACCCTGCCGCTGCTGACCTTCATCGCGATGGTCGCCGGCCTGGCCGGTGGCATCACCGTGGGTGCGTTCGATCTGGATATCCCGCCGCAGATGTATATCGCGCGGATGCACGACACCATGGAAGTGCGCAACATGCTGGTGGGCCTGTCCAAGGCGCCGGTGTTCGCGCTGGTGATCGGCCTGATCGGCTGCCTGGAAGGCCTGAAGGTGGAAGGCACCGCGCAGTCGGTCGGCGAGCGCACCACCTCCAGCGTGGTGCAGGCCATTTCGCTGGTGATCATCCTCGACGCGTTCGCCGCGCTGTGGTTCATGAAGATGGGCTGGTAACCGATGATCACCGACACCGCCCCGGCCCCTGACCGCGACGCTGCCGCCACCGATGACGGCGAATTGCTGATCCGCGTGCGCGGGCTGACCAACCGTTTCGGTGCGCAGGTGGTACACGACGGGCTGGACCTGGATGTGCGTCGCGGCGAGATCCTCGGCGTGGTCGGCGGCTCGGGCACCGGCAAATCAGTGTTGATGCGCAGCATCCTCGGCCTGCGCACGCCTGACGATGGTCAGATCGAGGTGCTCGGCGTCGATGCCCGCTCCAGCGACCCGGCCAACCGCCTGCATATCGAACGCAATACCGGCGTGCTGTTCCAGGATGGTGCACTGTTCTCCTCGCTGACCGTGGGCGAGAACGTGCAGGTGCCGTTGAAGGAACATCACGGCGAGCTGCCCGAGCGCTGGCATTACGAACTGGCCCTGCTCAAGGTGAAGCTGGCCGGCCTGCCCGCCGATGCGATCAACAAGCTGCCCTCGCAGCTGTCCGGTGGCATGCGCAAGCGCGCCGGCCTGGCCCGTGCGCTGGCGCTGGATCCACCGCTGCTGTTCCTGGACGAACCCACCGCCGGGCTGGACCCGATCGGCGCGGCCGCCTTCGACCGCCTGATCAAGACCCTGCAGGAAGCGCTGGGCCTGACTGTCTTCCTGATCACACATGATCTGGACACGCTGTATGCGATCTGTGACCGGGTGGCGGTGCTGGCCGACAAGAAGGTCATCGCCAATGCCCCGCTGCACGAGATCGAACAACTGGACCACCCGTGGATCCAGGAGTACTTCCACGGACCGCGCGCGCGTGCTGCGCGCGATGCAAAGCACGAGAGCGAGTAAGCCATGGAAACCAAAGCCAATTACGTCCTGATCGGCGCCTTCACCCTGGTGGTGGGACTGGCGCTGCTGGCCTTCGGCCTGTGGGCCGCCAAGTACTCCTCCGACCGCACCTGGACGGAATACCGCGTGGTGTTCCGCGAGGCCGTCACCGGCCTGTCGGTGGGCAGCCCGGTGCAGTACAACGGCATCGCGGTCGGCTCGATCACCGAGTTGAACCTGGTCCCGGACGATCCGCGCCAGGTGGTCGCGCGGATCCGGCTGAACTCCAATACGCCGGTCAAGACCGACACCCGCGCCAAACTGGCGATCACCAGCCTGACCGGTCCGTCGATCATCCAGCTCAGTGGCGGCACGCCGCAGTCCGCCGCGCTGACCGCGGTCAACAAGGACCCGGCCCCGATCATCCCGACCACGCCGTCGGCGCTGCAGAACATCACCGACGTGGCCAACCGCATCGTCGAGCGCATGGACCAGGTGCTGAGCGACCGCAACGTGGCCAGCATCAACGCGACCCTGGCCAACCTGGAAACCATCAGCGGCGGCCTGGCCGACCGCGACCAGGGCACCCAGGCGCTGCTGCTCAGCGCGCGCGACGCCGCGCGCAGCCTGGATGTCACCCTCAAGAGCACCAACGGCACCATCCAGCGCCTGGACAAGAACCTGGTGCAGCAGTTGCCGCCGATCCTGGACAAGCTGGAAACCACGCTGAGCAAGCTGGATTCGGCCGCCGGAAACGCCGATTCGATCCTTGGCGAGAACCGTGCGGCGATCAACAGCTTCGCCAACGATGGCCTGGCCCAGCTCGGCCCGACCCTGACCGAGCTGCGCGGCCTGATCCGCGACCTGCGCCGGGTCAGCGACCGCCTGGACAACAACCCGGCACGTTATCTGCTCGGCCGCGACGCACCCAAGGAGTTCGAACCCAAATGAGCCGCCCGACCTTGTTCCGGCCCCTGCTGCCGATCGCCCTGATCGCCGCGCTTGGCGGCTGCTCGCTGCTGGGCAGCAACGAGCGCAGCGCGGTGACCATCTATTCGCCCGTGGTCCGCATCCAGGCCGACCCGAGCTGGCCGACCGTCGATTGGCAGCTGGTGCTGGTCAAGCCCAGCGCCGCGCGCGTGGTCGACAGCCCGCGCATCAACGTGCGCCCGACTCCCTCCGAACTGGAGGTCTACAAGGGCGTGAGCTGGGCCCAGCCGGCCACCGACATGCTCGATGACGCGCTGGTGCGCGGTTTCGAGGATTCCGGCCGCATCAACGGGGTGGCCCGGGTCACCACCGGCATCCGGGCCGACTACAAACTGGCCATGGACGTGCGCCGCTTCGAAGCCGACTACCGCGGCCAGGCTACGCCGACCGCGCTGATCGAAGTCAACGCCAAGCTGATCCACGTGATCGACCAGCGCGTGGTCGCCGACCGCACCTTCCGCCAGGAAAACCCGGTCGGCAGCACCGACGTTGCCCAGGTCACCGCCGCGCTGGAACAGGGGCTGCAGACACTGACCACGAACGTGGTGGGCTGGACGCTGGTGACCGGCGAGCAGGATCACGCCCGCAGCGCGGTCACCCCTGCCCGGGTGCGTTGATCCAGCGGAACGTGAGATTCAGGCGCTCGGCCAGCGGCCGGGCGCTCTTCGGCAGCGAATGCTGGTAATGGCGCTGGGTCTGCCCGCCCATCACCAGCAGATCGCCATGGTCCAGCAGGACCTCGGCCTTCTTCGCATGGTCGTCCCGGCGCCGCAGCAGGAACCGCCGCGCCGCGCCCAGACTCAATGACGCGATCACCGGTGCCGGCCCCAGTTCGGGCTCGTTGTCGCTGTGCCAGCCCATCCCATCATCGCCATCGCGGTAGCGGTTGAGCAGCACGCTGTTGAACGCATGGCCACAGAAGGCCGCCAACTGATCGCGCAGCGGCAGCAGCGCCGGATGCCAGGGCTGCGGCACGAACTCGGTACCGGAATAGCGGTAGCGCGCGGCCGGGTCGCCCATCCAGCAGCTCAGGCGCGGGGAATCGACCTGGCGGCCGAACATGCGGATCGTGTGCACCTCCCATGGGACGTCGTCGCGGAGCGTGCGCTGGAGGGTGTCGGCGGCGTCACGGGAGAGCCAGTGGCGGTGCCAGTGCACCTGGGCGTCGGGGAGGTGGAGATCCATGGGGGAACGCTAGCATCCCTTCGCCGGCATGCGCATCTCAGCACCGGCCAGGTTGATTTGCCCCTTGCCCGCCAAAGATCGAAAATGGATGCCAGCCAGACCGGCATCTTGGAAACCGCAACAAATGGTCATGTTTTGCCTCGGCAGCCCCGCGAGTAGCCCGGCTACCCCAAAAGTGCCCATGCGAAGCGTCTTTACCGGCTCAGCGGTATGCTCCGTAGTCAAACATGACGCGGGTCTGCAACCATGATGTGGCGGCTTTCGCGCTATTTTCTCGCAGCTGAACAAGCGATTTCGCGTCACGGCGGAGGGCTGCCGGGACTGTGGTCTGTTGTGTGCCGGTCATTCAAGGTGATTCGCGCGATGGGACTTAGAGGCTTTTCCTCCCGCCTGCGGCAAGCAAGTGCTTCTCGCAGTCGGGTCGCCCAACCGGCGGAGCATACGTTCCCAGATCCTATTCCATTGGCGCAGCTCCAGCAGCGCGTCGGCATCATGGCACACGTCTTCTACCCGGATCTGATCGAGGAGTTCGCCACCTTGCTGGGCAATGTGCCCGTACCCTTTGAGTTGCTCGTCTCCGTGATGGATGAAGATGCCAAAGCACGCGCAGAACAGCGCTTCGGCTTGCTTTCGCGAGTATCTGCTCTGCATGTGCGCATCGTGCCGAATCGTGGCCGAGACATTGCGCCCATGCTGGTTACCTTCAGGGATGAGATCCTGAGCCTGGATGTCATTGGCCACATCCATACCAAGAAGTCGCTGTATACAGGGAGCGAGCAAGAGAGCTGGCGCCACTACCTGTTGACGTCCCTGCTAGGTACCGAGCAACGAGTAGCTTGGATCCTCGGCATGTTCCAGGCAGAACCGCGTCTGGGGCTGGTTTATCCCGAAAGCTACGAAGGTGTGCCTTTGTGGGCGCACACCTGGCTGAGCAATGCAGAGGTGGGCGAAGCGTTGGCTGCCCGGCTCGGCATTGTCATCGACCGCAACGCCTACATCGATTTCCCGGCAGGCTCCATGTTCTGGGCACGGGTCGATGCCCTACGCCCGCTGTTCGAGCTGAATCTGGCTATTGCTGAGTTCCCTGAAGAGAAGGGACAGATCGACGGAACTCTGCAGCATGCCGTGGAGCGGATCTTTGCGACATTGATCCGACAGCAAAGCTACCTTCTTGGCGTCTTGGCTGGACAGGACACGCCCATGCTCACCAGCGAGGGCCAGCGGAACTGGCTGGATGCCTTCTCGATGCCGGTCGCAGAGCGCCTCCTCTTTTCTGCTCTCGATGCAGATCTGGTAACAATGGATGTCTTTGATACGTTGGTGACTCGCCCATTCCTGACGCCGCAGGCAGCACGGGCTTATCTCTCTTTCCACGTGGCGACGAGGTACGGCGTCCCCGATTTTCACCAGCTTCGGGAGCAGGCTGAAGAACGCGCCAGGCTTTCTTTGGGTCGCGACCCAACAATTGACGAGATCTATGCGCGCTTCGCTGAGACCCGTTCAGTAGAGAAGCCGAGCCTCCTGCTTGACGTGGAGCTATCGATGGAACGGCGAATGCTGAGCCCGCGTGATGGCCTAGTAGCGGCAGTGCGATCGCTGAAGGGAAAGCGCTTGGTGGCATTGTCAGACATGTATTTGCCAACGTCGGCGCTCTTGGGCGTCCTTCCTGCATCCATCTCAGACCTGACGCAAGAATGGTGGGTCTCATGTCAGACAGGCAGGCGCAAAGACGAAATTGCCACCTGGGCAGATATTTCTGCACGCGAATCCGTGCCAAAAACCCGGTGGCTGCATGTTGGTGACAATGAGCATGCGGACGTGCAGATGCCACAACTGGCTGGATTGTTGACGCCCGTGCATGCCCTGCGTGGTTCTGCCCTATTGGACGTAGTGCCAGGCCTACGCCCTCTTCGACATCGGGAAGGCACCCAGGCACCCTGGTCAGAGCAGTTGTGGCGGGGCCTTGTCGTCAACCAGTTCCAGGCCCGTGGCGATCTGGATCCCGCCAGCATTGCGCCTACCCCCACCTTGGATGCCTATGCAACGGGATATGCCGTGCTCGGCCCAGTTGTCCTGGACTACTTGGTCTGGGTATCTCGCGTCGCCAAAGAGAGAGGAACCGCAGCCGTGCTGTTTCTCAGCCGAGAAGGGTATCTGCTGAAGCGCGCCTGGGATCTGCTTTCCAGCAAGGTGCCTGCCCTCACTGGATTCGACTCGCATTACCTGCTCGTATCCCGCCGGGCCGCTGGCATGGCCAGCCTCCGAGGCGAAGCCGATTTGCCGCGCCTGTTGCATGGAAGCTACACCGGCCCTCTGATAAACATGGTGTCCTCGCGACTGGGCGAGGAGGCCGCTGCTGTAGTACGTGGCGCGTTGCGCTCACAGGCTGACAAGGAAATCTACCTGCCCGATATGCTCACAGAAGTTGTCGCGCTTGTTGAGCCTGCGCTGCCCTCGTTACTGGCCATCGCAGCGCGGGAGCGGGATGACTACCTTGGCTACTGGGAAGAGACCGTCGGCGATCAGCAGGTCCTGATCTCAGACCTCGGTTACGCAGGCACCATCCAAACCTACTTGTCCATGATGATCGGCCGCCCCTTGGACGGAGCGTACTTTGCGCTACGCGCGAGTGTGAGCAAACTGGACGGTTTTGGCTGGGCCGCCGGACGCTATCACGACGGTCGTTCTGCACCAGACAGCACCTCATCGATCTTGAAGCATGACTTGCTGCTAGAGGCACTCCTGGCCGCTCCGACCGGGCAGTTCTGCGGGTTCCGGAACACTGAGAACGGGCGCGAGGCTCAATTCTCCTCACCGGAACTGTCCGATGACGGGATGGCATCTCTTGCTCAGGTCCATGAGGGCGCATTGGCTTTCCTGAGCAACACCTGCGCCGCCATTGGCGAGGATGTGGAGCACTTGCAGCTGGAAGGCGCTGGAGTACTAGTGCCCCTTCAGTGCGTGGCTGATGGCCATTGGTCAGCGGGCTCCTGGCTGGAGGAGCTCGCCACGGATGACAGCTTCACCGGCCGCGGCAGAGTTGCGGCCGGTGTAGCCGGATCGGTCAGTCGCTGAACGCCACGCCGGTCTTTTCCTTCAACTCATCCATACCCACGCCCGGAGCCGCCTCGACCAGCACCAGGCCCGTGTCAGTGACATCGAACACGGCAAGGTCGGTGATGATGCGGTCCACCACGCCGACACCGGTCAGCGGCAGATTGCACTCGGGCAGAATCTTGTGCTCGCCGCTTTTGGCGGTGTGCTCCATCAGCACCACCACGCGCTGCACGCCGGCGACCAGATCCATCGCCCCGCCCATGCCCTTGACCATCTTGCCCGGCACCATCCAGTTCGCGAGGTCGCCCTTGTCGGTGACCTGCATCGCGCCGAGGATGGCCAGGTTGATGTGGCCGCCGCGGATCATCGCGAAGCTGTCGTGGCTGCCGAAGTAGCTGGCGCCCGCGCGTGCGGTCACCGTCTGCTTGCCGGCATTGATCAGGTCGGCGTCGACCTCGGCCTCGGTCGGGAACGGGCCGATGCCGAGCAGGCCATTTTCGGACTGCAACCAGACATCCACACCGTCGGGAATGTGGTTGGCGACCAGGGTCGGCAGGCCAATACCCAGGTTCACGTAGGCGCCGTCGGTCAGTTCGCGCGCGGCGCGCTGTGCCATTTCATCGCGGGTCCAGGCCATCTCAGTTCGCCTCCTGGCGCACGGTACGCTGTTCGATACGCTTCTCGGGGTGCGGGTTGTGCACGATGCGGTGCACGTAGATGCCCGGCAGGTGCACCTGGTCCGGGTCGATGCTGCCCACCGGCACCACCTCTTCCACTTCCACGATGCACAGCTTGCCGGCCATCGCGCAGGCCGGGTTGAAGTTGCGCGCGGTCTTGCGGAACACCAGGTTGCCGGCCTCGTCGGCCTTCCACGCCTTGACCAGCGCGACGTCGGCGCGCAGCGCGGTCTCCATCACGTAGTGCTTGCCATCGAATTCGCGGGTTTCCTTGCCCTCGGCCACCACCGTGCCGTAGCCGGTTGCGGTGAAGAAGGCCGGGATGCCGGCACCGCCGGCACGCAGGCGCTCGGCCAGGGTGCCCTGCGGGTTGAACTCCAGCTCCAGCTCACCGGCCAGGTACTGGCGCTCGAATTCCTTGTTCTCGCCCACGTAGGACGAGATCATTTTCCGGATCTGGCGGGTCGCCAGCAGCTGGCCGAGGCCAAAGCCATCCACGCCCGCATTGTTGGAGATCACGGTCAGATCCTTGGCACCGGAATCGCGCAGCGCGGCGATCAGGGCCTCGGGAATACCGCACAGGCCGAACCCGCCGACCGCCAGGGTCTGGCCATCGGCGATGGCGCCTTGCAGCGCTTCAGCCGCACTGGCGTACTGCTTTCCACGTCGCCCGGCGTTGTCTGGGGACTTGCTCATCTACGCCCTCACCTCGTTGATGTAAGCGGCCATTGTAGCCATTGCCCGGGGCTTTCCCTGCCCCCGGGCTCCGGCATTGACCCGGCCCGCCCCGGTGAAAACGATTCCCATACACGGCAGCGGCTAAACTAGTGCGCTGACTGTCAGAAGGACTGAATAGATGACGCTCCCCGCATTCAAGGCGTACGACATCCGCGGCCGGGTTCCGGATGAACTGAACGAAGATCTGGCCCGTCGCATCGGCGTGGCCCTGGCGGCGCAGCTGTCGCCCGGCACGGTGGTGGTTGGCCACGATGTCCGCCTCACCAGCGGGGCCCTGCAGGATGCGCTGGCAGCCGGCCTGCGCGGCGCCGGCCGCGAAGTGCTCGACATCGGGCTGTGCGGGACCGAAGAAGTCTATTTCCAGGTGGACCACCTGAAAGCGGCCGGCGGGGTCATGGTCACCGCCAGCCATAATCCGATGGATTACAACGGCATGAAGCTGGTCAAGGAGCAGGCCCGCCCGATCAGCTCCGATACCGGCCTGTTCGCGATCTCCGATGCGGTCGAGGCCGACCAGGCCCCCGCCGCCGAGCCGAGCGCCGGCCTGCAGTCGCATCCGGACAAGAGCGCCTACATCGCGCACCTGCTGAGCTACATCGAGCCCAAGGCCCTCAAGCCCTTGAAGCTGGTCGTCAATGCCGGCAACGGCGGCGCCGGCACGATCGTGGATCTGCTCGCCCCGCACCTGCCGCTGGAGTTCATCCGCATCTGCCACGAGCCCGATGGCAGCTTCCCGAATGGCATCCCCAATCCGCTGCTGCCGGAAAACCGCGAGCTCACCGCACAGGCCGTGCGCGAGCATGGCGCGGACTTCGGCATCGCCTGGGATGGCGACTTCGACCGCTGCTTCTTCTTCGACCATAACGGCCGCTTCATCGAAGGCTATTACCTGGTCGGTCTGCTTGCCCAGGCGATCCTCGCGCGCCAGCCCGGCGGCAAGATCGTGCACGACCCGCGCCTGACCTGGAACACGGTGGAAATGGTCGAGGAAGCCGGTGGCCAGCCGGTGCTGTGCAAGAGCGGCCACGCGTTCATCAAGGAAAAAATGCGCTCGGAGAATGCCGTCTACGGCGGCGAGATGAGTGCGCACCATTATTTCCGCGAGTTCGCCTACGCCGATTCCGGCATGATCCCGTGGCTGCTGATCGCCGCGCTGGTGTCCGAGTCCGGACGTTCGCTGGCCGATCTGGTCGAAGCGCGCATGCAGAAGTTCCCGTGCAGCGGCGAGATCAATTTCAAGGTCGCCGATGCCAAGCGCTCCGTCGCCCGCGTGATGGAGCATTACGCCGCGCAGGCGCCGGCGCTGGACCACACCGACGGCATCAGCGCCGATTTCGGCGAGTGGCGCTTCAACCTGCGCAGTTCCAATACCGAGCCGCTGCTGCGCCTGAATGTTGAAACCCGCGGCGACGCAGCGCTGCTGCGCGCACGCACCGATGAAATTTCCCAATTGCTCAAGGACGCCTGAGGCGAGTACCCCCACCATGCAGAACCTTCTTCCCGTCATCCTTTCCGGCGGCTCCGGCACCCGCCTGTGGCCACTGTCGCGCGAGTCCTACCCCAAGCAGTTCCTGGCATTGGCCGGCGAACAGACCATGCTGCAGGCCACCTGGCAGCGTGTGGCAGCGATCGCCGGCCGCGCGCCGCTGATCGTCGCCAACGAGGAGCACCGCTTCGTCGCCGCCGAGCAGCTGCAGCAGCTGGGCGTGCAGCCGCAGGCAATCCTGCTGGAGCCGATTGGCCGCAACACCGCCCCGGCGATCGCGGTGGCCGCGCTGGAAGCGACGCGCGAGGGTGATGATGCGCTGCTGCTGGTGCTGCCGTCGGACCATGTAATCGCCGACGAACAGGCGTTCCGTGCTGCCGTACTGCGTGCGGTACCGGCCGCGGAGTCCGGCAAGCTGGTGACGTTCGGCATCGTGCCGACCGGCCCCGAAACCGGCTACGGCTACATCAAGGCGGCCTCCAAAGGTGATGTCCGCGCCGTGGATCGGTTTGTCGAGAAGCCGGATGCGGAAACCGCCAGCGCGTACGTGCAGTCGGGCGAGTATTTCTGGAACAGCGGCATGTTCCTGTTCAAGGCCTCGCGCTTCCTGGCCGAGCTGGAGACGTTCAATCCCGCCATGCTGGCCGGCAGCCGCACCGCCTGGCAGCAGGCGCGCCGCGACAGCGATTTCACCCGCCTGGACAAAGACGCCTTCGCCGCCGTGCCGTCGGATTCCATCGATTACGCGGTGATGGAAAAGACCGCCGACGCCGTGGTCGTGCCGCTGGATGCCGGCTGGAACGACGTCGGTTCGTGGACCGCCCTGCGTGACGTGTCCGAACAGGATGGCGAGGGCAACGCGCACCACGGCGACGTGATCGCGATCGACTGCCGCAACACCTTCGCCTACGGCGAGCGCCTGATCGCGCTGGTCGGCCTGGATGACGTGATCGTGGTCGAGACCGATGATGCGGTCATGGTCGGCAAGAGCGACCGCATGCAGGAGATCAAGCAGGTGGTCGCCCGGATCAAGGCCGATGGCCGTCCCGAAGCGACCTGGCACCGCAAGGTGTACCGCCCGTGGGGCGCCTACGACTCGATCGACAATGGCGCCCGCTTCCAGGTCAAGCGCATCACGGTCAAGCCGGGCGCAACGCTGAGCCTGCAGATGCATCACCACCGTGCCGAGCACTGGATCGTGGTCAGCGGTACGGCTGAGGTCACGCGGGGTGAGGAAGTGCTGCTGCTCACCGAGAACCAGAGCACCTACATCCCGCTGGGCGTGACCCATCGCCTGAAGAACCCGGGCAAGTTGCCGCTGGAGCTGATCGAAGTGCAGTCCGGCAGCTATCTGGGAGAGGACGATATCGTGAGGTTTGAGGATACGTACGGGCGTACCTGATCGACGGCAAACAGATAAACAAAAAACCCGGCCAAGGCCGGGTTTTTTTTATTGCGGGTAGAGCCACGCCATGCGTGGCTGCCCTGCCTGGAATCCTGACACCGCGTCAGCCACGCGTGGCGTGGCTCTACGCCTGGGTCAGCAGTCCGCGATGACCCGCTTCAGTCCTTCCTGCCAGCTTGGCAAGCTGACATAGAAGTCCTGCTCCAGCTTCGCCACATCCAGGTGCGAATAGGCGGGGCGCTTGGCCGGCGTCGGGTACTCGGCCGTGGAGATCGCCTCGACGATCGGTGCCCGCGGCAGCACGCCTGTTGCGACCGCGTCCGCAAAGATCGCTTCGGCAAAGCCGTGCCAGCTGGTCTCGCCTTTGGCGGTCAGATGCCACGTGCCCGACAGTGCGCCGTCGTGCTGCAGCGCCTGCGCGGTCACATCGGCAATCAACGCTGCCGGCGTCGGCGTACCAATCTGATCCGCCACCACGCGCAGTACGTCGCGCTCCGCCCCCACCCGCAGCATCGTGCGCAGGAAGTTGGCGCTGTGGGAAGCGTATACCCACGCGGTGCGGAAGATCAGGTGTCGTCCCCCGGCCGCACGGATGGCTTGCTCACCGGCCAGCTTGCTGGCGCCATACACGCCCAGCGGGGCGGTCGCATCGTCTTCCCGGTACGGGCGCGTGCCCTGCCCGTCGAACACGTAGTCGGTGGAGTAATGCACCAACGGGACGCCGGCCTGCGCGCACCAGTGCGCCAGTACACCGGGGGCTTCGGCGTTCGCACGAAAGGCCGCCTCCCGGTCGTCCTCGGCCCGGTCCACCGCGGTGTAGGCGGCGGCATTGACCACAACCGTCGGCCGGACGCGGTCCAGCAGTGCGGCCAGCGAGGCGGGCTGATCGAAGTCGGCCACTTCGCACGCGCTGCCATCGGGCAGCGCGCCACTGCGGGTGGTCGCCACGATCGTACCCAGCGGGGCCAGCGCGCGTCGCAGTTCCTGGCCAAGCTGGCCATTGGCCCCCAGCAGCAGGATCGTCACGGCTGGTAGACCGGCAGGCGGTCCTCGGCGATGTCCTTCAGGAACGGCGCAGACTCGTCCTTGGCCGACAGCGTGGGTGCGCTGATCGGCCAGTCGACGGCGATGTCGGCATCGTTCCAGCGGACGCCGGCGTCGAAGTCCTTCAGGTACACCTCGGTGCAGAGGTAGCTGAAAATCGCCCGTTCGGACAGCACGGCGAAACCATGCGCGAAGCCTTCCGGAATCCAGAACTGCTTCTTGTTCTCCGCGCTCAGCACCACGGCGGCCCACTGGCCGAAGGTCGGCGAGCCACGACGGATATCCACCGCCACGTCGTAGACTTCGCCTTCAAGCACGCTGACCAGCTTGCCCTGCGGCCGCGGCCACTGATAGTGCAGGCCGCGCAGCACGCCCTTGGACGAGCTGGAGACGTTGCTCTGTACGAATTTCGTCGGCAGTCCATGCTCACCGAAGCGGGCCGCGTTCCAGGTCTCGAAGAAGAAGCCGCGCTCGTCGCCGAACACGGCCGGCTCGATCACCACGCAACCCGGCAGCTTGGTTTCGACAATCTTCACGGCACCACTCCTCGCACAGCCAGCTTATGGAGATATTGGCCATAGCCGTTTTTGATCAACGGGGCGGCAAGCGCCTCCAGCTGTTCAGCAGTGATCCAACCCTGGCCGAACGCAATTTCTTCCGGGCAGCAGACCTGCAAGCCCTGGCGGGTCTGGATCGTCTCGATGAAGTTGGAGGCTTCCAGCAGCGACTGGTGCGTACCGGTATCCAGCCACGCGTAGCCACGACCCAGCGCTTCCAGATGCAGGTTGCCCTCGCGCAGGTAACGCTGGTTGAGATCGGTGATCTCCAGCTCGCCGCGCGGCGACGGCTTCAGTTCCGCGGCGTAATCGCTCGCGTTGCCGTCGTAGAAGTACAGGCCGGTGACGGCATAGTTCGAACGCGGCTTTTCGGGCTTCTCGACCAGATCGATGACCTTGCCGGCTTTGTCGAATTCGGCCACGCCGTAGCGCTCCGGATCATTGACCCAGTAACCGAACACCGTGGCACTGGTATCGCGCTGGTCGGCATTGCGCAGCACTTCACGCAGGCCATGACCATGGAAGATGTTGTCGCCCAGCACCAGGCAGCTCGGCTTGCCGCCGATGAAGTCCTTGCCGATCAGGTAGGCCTGCGCCAGCCCGTCCGGACTCGGCTGCACGGCGTACTCGATGTTCATGCCCCACTGCGAGCCATCGCCGAGCAGGCTCTGGAACAGCGCCTGCTCGTGCGGCGTGTTGATGATCAGCATGTCGCGGATCCCGGCCAGCATCAGCACGCTGAGCGGGTAGTAGATCATCGGCTTGTCGTACACGGGCAGCAGCTGCTTGCTGACGCCCTTGGTGATCGGATACAGGCGCGTGCCCGAACCACCTGCGAGGATGATGCCCTTGCGTTGAGTCATGCGGTTGTCCTCTGTCTGGTGATCACCGCGCTCAGGCGGTGGTGCCGATGCGCTGCAGGCGGTAGCTGCCGTCGAGCACGCCGTTGACCCAGTCCTGGTTGTCCAGGTACCAGTCCACGGTGAAGCCGATGCCCTGCTCGAAGGTGTACTTCGGCTCCCAGCCCAGCTGGTCCTTGAGCTTGGAGGCATCGATCGCGTAGCGGCGGTCATGGCCGGGGCGGTCGGTCACGTAGGTGATCTGGCCGGCGCGCGGCTGGCCATCCTCACGCGGGCGGCGTGCATCGAGCAGTGCGCAGATCGCCTGCACCACTTCGATGTTCTGCTTCTCGGAGTTGCCGCCGACGTTGTAGGTCTCACCGACCTGGCCCTTGGCCAGCACGGTGCGGATCGCTTCGCAGTGGTCGGACACGAACAGCCAGTCGCGCACCTGCTTGCCATCGCCATAGACCGGCAGCAGTTCGCCGGCCAGGGCCTTGGCGATCACCAGCGGGATCAGCTTCTCGGGGAAGTGGTACGGGCCGTAGTTGTTGGAGCAGTTGGTGGTCAGCACCGGCAGCCCGTAGGTGTGGTGGAACGCGCGCACCAGATGGTCCGAGGCCGCCTTGGACGCCGAGTACGGCGAGTTGGGCGCATACGGGGTGGTCTCGCTGAACTTGCCGGTCTCGCCGAGGGTGCCGTAGACCTCATCGGTGGAGACGTGCAGGAAGCGGAACGCCTGGCCCTTGTCGTCCGGCAGCGCCTTCCAGTAATCGCGCACGGCTTCCAGCAGCGCCAGGGTGCCCACCACGTTGGTCTGGATGAACGCGCCCGGGCCGTCGATGGAACGGTCCACGTGGCTTTCGGCGGCGAAGTTCAGCACCGCGTCGGGCTGGTGCTCGGCCAGCAGGCGCGAGACCAGCGCCTGGTCGCCGATGTCGCCCCCGACAAACACGTGGTCCGGGTTGCCGTCCAGCGAGGCCAGCGTCTTGAGGTTGCCCGCGTAGGTCAGCGCATCGAGATTGATGACGCGCACGCCTTTGGCGACCGCTTCGAGGACAAAGTTACCGCCAATGAATCCGGCTCCGCCGGTGACAAGCCATGTGGGCACTACCCGTTCTCCTGTTCGATGTGCGTGCAGGGGGCCTGGTGGCGCCCCGACTCAGCGCCACAGGGTACATGGCGGCCGTCTTCACGACTGCCCGTGCAGCTTGAACAGTCGGCGTTTTCCGTCGATTTCATGACGCGCTGCAGCATAACCATACGCATTCGCATGGTGCCCTTGCGCCAGTTAGAATCGCTGTCCCACCCCCGAACCGGTTGCTAGTCAAAGAACCGGACGTTCTCCCGTTATTGAAGGATCCAGCACCAGATGAAAATCCTCGTCGCGTACAAGCGCGTGGTGGACTACAACGTCCGCATTCAGGTCAAGCCGGACGGTTCCGGCGTGGTCACCGACGGCGTCAAGCTGTCCCCCAACCCGTTCGATGAAATCGCCCTGGAAGAAGCGCTTCGCCTGCGCGACAAGGGCATCGCCACCGAGGTCGTGGTCGCCACGATCGCACCGGCCGATGCCCAGGCGCACCTGCGCAACGGCCTGGCCATGGGCGCCAACCGCGCCATCCATGTCGTGACCGACCAGGCGATCCAGCCGCTGACCGCCGCCCGCACCCTGCTCAAGCTGGTCGAGAAGGAACAGCCGGACCTGGTGATCCTGGGCAAGCAGGCCATCGACGACGACGCCAACCAGACCGGCCAGATGCTGGCCACGCTGTGGGGCCGCCCGCAGGCGACCTTCGCCAGCAAGCTGGACATTGCCGACGGCAAGGCCACGGTCACCCGTGAAGTCGACGCCGGCCTGGAAACGCTGGAAGTCGACCTGCCGGCCGTGGTCACCACGGACCTGCGCCTGAACGAGCCGCGCTTCATCAAGCTGCCCGACATCATGAAGGCCAAGGCCAAGCCGCTGGAGACCCTGCAGCTGGCCGACCTCGGCGTGGATGCCGCCGATACCTTCAAGACCACCCAGTACGCCGCGCCGGTCAAGCGCAGCAAGGGCGTGATGGTCAAGGACGCGGCCGAACTGGTCGCCGCACTCAAGCAGAAGGGGTTGCTGTAATGACCAAGATCCTCGTTGTCGCTGAACACCACGACGGCAAGCTCAACGCCGCCACCGCCAAGACCGTCAGCGCGGCCTTCGCGATCAGCGGCGCCAGCATCGACGTGCTGGTGCTGGCCGCCGATCCGGCCGCCGTGGCCGCCGAGGCTGCGCAGCTGGCGGGCGTGGCCAAGGTGCTGACCGTAGCCAACGCCCCCAACGCGCAGGCGCTCGCCCAGGTGCTGGCTCCGCAGATCGCGCAGCTGGCCACCGGCTACACCCACGTGTTCGGCCCCTCGACCACCTTCGGCAAGGACCTGATGCCGTGCGTGGCCGCCCTGCTGGGCGTCAACCAGGTCTCGGACCTGATGACCGTCGAAGGCAGCCACAGCTTCAAGCGCCCGATCTACGCCGGCAACGCGATCATCACCGTGGAGGTCCCGGCCGACCAGATCGTCGTGGCCACCGTGCGTGCCGCCTCCTGGCCGGAAGCAGCCAAGGGCGGCAGCGCCAGCGTGGAAGCGGCCAGCGTCGATGCGACTCTGCCGAGCCACACCCGCTTCATCGGCCTCGCCGCCGGTGCCACCGACCGCCCGGACCTGCAGAGCGCCAAGCGTGTAGTGTCCGGCGGCCGTGGCGTGGGCTCGGAAGAGAACTTCAAGGTGATCTTCCAGCTGGCCGACAAGCTCGGTGCCGCGGTCGGTGCCTCCCGCGCCGCCGTGGACGCCGGCTATGTGCCGAGCGACCTGCAGGTCGGCCAGACCGGCAAGATCATCTCGCCGGAGCTGTACGTGGCCGTCGGCATCAGCGGTGCCATCCAGCACCTGACCGGCATCAAGGACGCCGGGACCATCGTGGCGATCAACAAGGACCCGGACTCGCCGATCTTCGAGATCGCCGATATCGGCCTGGTGGGGGATCTGTTCACCCTGCTGCCGGAGCTGGAAGCCGCGTTGGGCTGAACATGGCATCAAGACGCTGGATAATCAACGGGTTATCCAGCGTCACTGATTCTGTCGGCATTGGCAC
The DNA here is from genome assembly GCF_030128875.1 of Stenotrophomonas sp. BIO128-Bstrain. Lineage (NCBI taxonomy): Bacteria > Pseudomonadati > Pseudomonadota > Gammaproteobacteria > Lysobacterales > Lysobacteraceae > Stenotrophomonas > Stenotrophomonas sp. BIO128-Bstrain. Next base: position 3,351,178 of record NZ_CP124620.1, read on the forward strand.
AGCGATGCCTCCGGGATCACCCGGCCTTGCGAAAGCTGTCCATATAATTAGCGGTCACCCCCGTCAGGAGTGCATTGATGACCCTTTCGTGTTTCAAGGCCTATGACATCCGTGGTCGCGTTCCGGATGAGCTGGACGAGCGCCTTGCCCGCCGCATTGGTGCAGGCACCGCCGCCCTGCTCGGGCCTGGCCCCGTCGTGGTGGGTCACGACATCCGCCTCAGCAGCCCCGAGCTGCACGCTGCGGCGATCGAGGGGCTGACCGCCAGTGCTCGCGATGTCATCGATATCGGCCTGTGCGGAACGGAGGAAGTGTATTTCCAGACATTCCATCGCAAGGCGGCCGGCGGCATCATGGTCACCGCCAGCCATAATCCGATGGACTACAACGGGATGAAGCTGGTCCGCGAGGATGCAAAGCCAATCAGTGGCGACACTGGGCTTTTCACCGTCCGGGATTTCGCAGCGTCGGATACGCCGCTGGGCCAGGGTAAGGGCAGTGTGACCCGGGATACGGGCAAGTCGGCGTATATCCAGCATCTTCTGGGCTATGTCGACCTCAACGATCTGAAGCCCTTGAAGATCGTCACCAATGCCGGCAACGGCGGTGCAGGCATCGTCATCGACGCGCTGGCCCCTCACCTGCCCTTCGAATTCATCAGCATCCAGCACGCACCGGATGGCAGCTTCCCCAACGGCATTCCCAACCCGCTGCTGCAGGAAAACCGCAGCGCGACCCGGGACGCTGTACGGGAACACGGTGCCGACTTCGGTATCGCCTGGGACGGCGATTTCGACCGGTGCTTCTTCTTCGACGCCGAGGGCAACTTCATCGAAGGTTACTACCTCGTTGGCCTGCTGGCCCCCACCCTGATCGCACGTACGCCCGGCGGCAAGATCATCCATGACCCACGCCTGACTTGGAACACCGTGGAGATGGCCGAGCAGGCCGGCGGCGTGCCGATCATGAGCAAGACGGGCCATGCATTCATCAAGGAGCGCATGCGTGCTGAAGACGCCATCTATGGCGGCGAGATGAGCGCCCACCATTATTTCCGTGAATTCGCGTATTGCGATTCGGGCATGATTCCGTGGCTGCTTATCGCCGGCCTGGTTTCCAGCACCGGAAAGACGCTCGGCGAGCTGGTGGCCGATCGCATGCAAGCCTTCCCTTGCAGCGGCGAAATCAACTTCCGCGTCGATGACGCCAAGGCGACGGTGGCCCGCGTGCTGGCGCATTACGAAAGCCAGCAGCCGACCATGGATAATACCGATGGTGTCAGTGCCGAGTTCGCACAATGGCGCTTCAATCTGCGCAGCTCCAACACCGAGCCGCTGTTACGCCTGAATGTGGAAAGCCGTGGAGACGCGGCACTGCTGAAGTCCCGTACCGATGAGCTGACCGCGCTGATCGGCGGCAGTCCATCCAATAATTGATTCAGGAAGAAACAACATGTTGCCTATTATTCCCGTGATCCTCTCCGGCGGCTCCGGCACCCGTCTCTGGCCGCTGTCGCGCGAGGTGTATCCGAAGCAGTTCCTGCCTCTCGTCGGCGACGACACCATGCTGCAGGCCACGTGGAAGCGCGTTGCTTCCATCGCCGGCAAGCCGCCGATTGTCGTCGCCAACCAGGAACATCGGTTCATGGCGGCCGAGCAACTGCGTGAGTGCAACGTGGCTCCCCAAGCGTTGATCTTGGAGCCGATTGGTCGAAACACCGCGCCGGCGATTGCCATCGCCGCGCTGCAGGCATTGTCCAATGGCGACGATGCGCTGCTGCTGGTGCTTCCATCGGATCATGTGGTGCGCAACGAGCCGGCGTTCCACGCTGCCGTGCAGCAGGCCGCGGTTGCAGCCGAGGCAGGAAAGCTGGTCACCTTCGGCATCGTGCCGACCGCGCCGGAAACGGGCTACGGTTACATCAAGGCCGTCAGTGGGGACGGCGTACGCGCTGTAGAGCGCTTCGTGGAGAAGCCGAACCTGCAGACCGCCGAGCAGTATGTCGCTTCCGGCGAGTATTACTGGAACAGTGGCATGTTCCTGTTCAAGGCCTCGCGCTACCTTTCCGAACTGGAAGCACTCCAGCCGGCCATCCTTGCCGCATGCCGCACCGCGTTGGACAAGGCCAGCCGCGACAATGACTTCGTCCGCCTGGATGCAGACGCGTTTGCCGCCAGCCCGAACGATTCCATCGATTACGCAGTGATGGAAAAGACCGCCGATGCCGCCGTCGTGCCGCTGGATGCCGGATGGAACGATGTCGGTTCCTGGTCGGCACTCTGGGACGTATCGGACAAGGATGCCGACGGCAACGCCTACCACGGCGATGTGATCGCGCTGGACTGCAAAGACAGCTACGCATACGGCACGCGACTGATCACCATGGTCGGCCTGCGGGACGTGGTGGTGGTTGAAACCGACGACGCCGTGTTTGTCGGTCACAAGGACCGTGTACAGGATGTCAAGGAGATCGTCGGGAAGATCAAGCGGGACGGCCGCAGTGAGGCAGCCGCGCATCGCAAGGTCTACCGACCGTGGGGCGCCTACGACTCCATCGATAGCGGCACGCGTTTCCAGGTCAAGCGCATCACGGTCAAGCCGGGTGCGACCCTCAGCCTGCAGATGCACCATCACCGCGCCGAACACTGGATCGTCGTGAGTGGGACCGCCGAGGTGACGCGTGGCGAGGAGGTCATCCTGCTCACCGAGAACCAGAGCACCTACATCCCGCTGGGCGTCACCCACCGCCTGAAGAACCCGGGCAGGCTGCCGCTGGAGCTGATTGAAGTACAGTCCGGCAGCTATCTGGGTGAGGACGATATCGTTCGCTTCGAGGACAGCTACGGGCGGGCCTGAGCCCGCCAGAGCTCGCAAACGGAAAAGGGCCGGGTAGCGATACCCGGCCCTTTTCGTTGCACGGCACGAGGGCCGTCGCTACACCGTCAGTTGTCGCCGAAAAGATCCCGCGTATACACCTTGTCGGCCACATCCGTGAGAATCTCCGCCATCCGATTGCTGATGATGACATCCGACTGAGCCTTGAAGCTGGCCAGATCGTTGACCACACGGGAGTTGTAGAACTCCGTGGCCTCGAGCGCCGGCTCATGCACGATCACCTCGACGCCCTTTGCCTTGATCCGCTTCATGATCCCCTGGATGCTGGACGACCGGAAATTATCCGAGCCGGCCTTCATGATCAACCGGTACACGCCGACGACCTTGGGCTTGCGCGCGAGGATATCGGCGGCAATGAAGTCCTTCCGGGTCGTGTTCGAGTCGACGATGGCGCGGATCAGATTCTGCGGCACCGCCTGGTAGTTGGCCAGCAGCTGCTTGGTATCCTTGGGCAGGCAGTAGCCGCCATACCCGAACGACGGGTTGTTGTACCCACCGCCGATCCGCGGATCCAGCGAGATCCCCTCGATGATCTGCCGGCTGTCCAGGCCATGCGTCTGGGCATAGGTGTCCAGCTCGTTGAAGTAGGACACGCGCATGGCCAGATAGGTGTTGGCGAAGAGCTTGATGGCTTCGGCCTCGGTGGAATCGGTGAACAGGACCGGGACGTCCTTCTTCTCTGCGCCTTCCTGCAGCAGCGATGCAAAGGTCCTTGCCGCCTCGGAGTGGTCGCCCACGATGATCCGGGAGGGGTGGAGGTTGTCGTGCAGGGCACGACCTTCACGCAGGAACTCCGGGGAGAAGATGATGTTGTCGGTGCCGAACTGATCGCGCGCCTTCGTCGTGAAGCCCACCGGGATCGTCGACTTGATGATCATCGTCGCCTGCGGATTGATCTCCAGCACCTGCGTGATGACCGATTCGATCGAGCGCGTGTTGAAGTAATTCGTCACCGGATCGTAATCGGTGGGCGTGGCGATGATGACGAATGTGGCGCCTTCGTAGGCATCACGGGGATCCAGCGTGGCTCGAAAATCGAGTTCACTCCCGGCCAGCGCCGCTTCTATGTCCGCGTCGACGATGGGCGACTCACCGCGATTGAGCTTCTCTACCTTCTCGGCGACAAGGTCAAGCGCGACCACCTCGTGGTGCCGGGCCAGCAGCACACCATTGGAAAGGCCAACGTAACCGGTACCAGCAATTGCAATCTTCATGCGACTCATCTCAATGACGTGAGTATTGCGGAGCGGGCACATGCAGCATGCGCTCCCTCGCACAGTTGTAGTAGACGCCGCTCTTCCAGAAGGCGAGCCCATTGGCAAGCGCCTCGTCGGGAATCGCCTGCTGCAGCCGTGCGCAGTGCGGACCCGGCCAGAGCGTGGCGGGCATTGCGGCGCCGACCGGTGACAAATAGGGAATGGCGACGTAGTAAGCCGAGCAGACCAGGAGGGGCAGACTGGCCACCATCGAGGCACGGTGCCGGTGCATGACGGGCACCGCAGCCCCCTGCTCGACCGGACGCAGCGAGATCATGATGGCCACCACTAGTCCGAGCGCGGCCGGGACCAGCAGACGGTTGCCCCAACCATCCCAGCCAAATGGTGCCCACCAACGTGCGAATGCGAGGCAGGAGATGGCCAGCACCGCGATGCCAGCCATGACCGCAGCCCGATCAAGCTTCCAACCTGACCAGCGCCAGCACCACAGGGCGACCAAGCCGGGCAGGCCCCAGAAGATGAGCAGACCGCCGTTAGGCGAGAACAGCGATCCGAACAGGAACTCCGCGCTCTTGGCCAGGCCCGGTGCGGTGTGCTGCGCTTCTTCCATGTAGGCCACCGGAAGCGGCACCCCGTACTTGAACGCGCTGTAGGCCGCACCGGCGATCTGCGCGAACATCACGGGCAAGGCGGCCAGGGCTGCGGTACGGATCAGTGCCCGGCGCCCTCCGTCCTGCTTCCACACGGCCACCAGATGCGCACGCTGCCGCCACAGCAGAACAACGATGGCGAGCCCTGCGAAGGCACCGATCGTGTCCTTGTAGAGCGGGAACGTAAAGCCGGATACGACCAGGATGACGGCGAGCCAGCCGTGGACCCTCAGACCGGGCGTGGCCAATGCCATTGCGAACGCGCCGATGTAGATGCCGGAAAGGATGCCCGACTGGATTTCGAGCGCGCCGCTGGCCACATAAAACACCGGCAGCGGGCTCAACGCGAGGGCCAGCACGAAGGGCCAGCCGGTCAGCCACAGCCGCCGCACGCCGTGCAGTGGGATCAGACACAGCAGGGGAAGCGTGAGAAACAGCAGATTGACCGATGTCAACGCAACGCGATCACTGCCATCGAAGGTCGCCGCGATCCAGGCGACCACCAGATAGGACAGGGGGAATTTGCTCATCCCTGGACAGGGATAGGCATCGCGGCCTATGCATTCCGCAGCCAACCGCCAGTCCGCCTGCCAGGCTGCATAATCGGTCGGGTTGAACTGCGCGATGCGAAGCGCGGCGTACAGCACGCACCCCACTGCCAGCAGGGCCACGGCCCAGCCGACTGCCGTCACGACAGTGGGACGCCCTGCCATCCTTACGGCTGTTGCGGCATGCATTTCCAGGCTCCTTCGTCCCCTTCCAGCGGCGAACACGCATGCGCTGCACGCAAGCCGTCACCGTACGTCTCCAGCAAGGCTGTCGAGACGAGGTACACAGCACGCGGATCCGGCTGCTTCAGGCGGGCGGCGTAGTCGCAATGAAACGCGGACTGATCGGCCGGCGTTCTGGCGGCGTAGAAATTGTTGGTGGGGATGCCGAGCGTCGCTGCGAGCTGTCCGACGGCCTCGTAATTGCGCACTCCGCCGCCGGGCGTGCCTTGGTTGTCGCATTGCCAGGCCGGGAAAACCAGCAGTGCGCTGTAGGAACCGGCCGGCACACCTGCAATCCGGAGCGCGTTCGCGGAGGCGATGGTCGTGCGCACGTTGCTACCGATGGAGCGGATATCGACGAGTTGCACGACCACCAGCACGGAAAGCAGCAGCGCCGCACGCCGCGCACCGAATCGCATGGAACAGGCGACGACGGAAATGAGAATGAGCCAGAAACCGGCCATCCAGAACAGGCGGCCGCTGCCGCGGAACCGCGACAGCAGGTAGGTCGCGAGCTTGGGAATCGGAATCTCGAGAACGTGGGTAGCCAGCGTCACCGTGGCCGAGAGGGCCAGCAGTGTGCAGCAGACGACCACGCACAGGGCGGGGACGAACGGAAAGCGGTTCGGCCCGGCGCGATGGTTCACGTAGGCAAGCAACGCGGCCAGCACCAGCAACAGTACGCCGAGTCCTACATAGGTGTAGCCCTCGAACGTCTGCCCGGTCGTGGCATCGGGCACGTCCAGCGGCAGCAGGCGGGCCACACCGTTTGAATCGAATGGGCCCAGCAGGTTCATGGAATAGACGCCGTAACCTCCGCTGTAGGCATTTGATCCGTCCATGAATCCGAACAAGGCCAGGCCCAGCGCGGCGATCATTGCCACCACGAGCACACGTTGCACGACTTCGCGCAGGCCAAGCACCCGCCAGGACATCACGACCAGCACGCTCGTGCTCGCACAGACCAGCAGCGCCAGATACGGATTCAATCCCGTCGCGATGAACACCACCGCACCGTTTGCTGCATACCAGCGTGCGCCGCGCCAGTCCCAGCCTGCCAGCGAAACCCATATCGACAGCACCAGGATCCAGTGGGAGGACAGTGCCGTGTGCCCCTGGAAACGATAGAATGTGTATGGGATGCTCGCGAACAGCACACCGACCAGCATTGCGATGACGATCGAAGAGATTCCCTTCGACACGCCGCCGAGGCGAAGCGCGTTCAACGCGGCGAAATAGCCGAACACACCCTGCAGCACAAGGCAGGACAGGAAGTAATAACCGAAGAACTGGGTTCCAGGATCGGCAATCGCAGCGAACGGGCGCGCGAGCAGCAGCAGCAGCGGCATCGGGTCGAACAACGAGATGCTCAGCGGCTGCGGATAGCTCAGGCGAGTGGAACTCAGCCACTGCACATCCGGATCGGAAAGGTACTGCTGCCAGGCGATGTGCACCTGTGCCAGGTCGCCCCAGATCCAGTGGGTATCGTGGACATCCAGCGGCACTGGGCCAAGCACGAATGCCGCCCATGCGACCGCGAATGCAGCCACCAGCAGCATGCCGCCCACCCGTAGGGTCCAGGCACCGGCCTTGCTGGCAAGGAAGGCGGTCAGTCTCATCGGCACTGGTAGTCCACCTGCTGTGCGCTGCTGCGGAACGGATCGGTCAGATCCGACGAATAGTTACCCATGATCAGCCGCTGTTTGGGCAGGAAATGGGTGCGGTAGAAGCGGCCAAGACTGGCCACGTTCTGCCCCTTCTCCGTCAATCTCACGCATCCATCGTTGATCGTGATCGTTCCTGACTGGAGCTGTTCGGTCAGCCGGATATCCACCAAGCGATGCTCGACCATGTACTCGTCGATGAACACATCTTTCATCCGCGCCTGCTGGATCCCACCGCCGCGCTGCTGGAGTTTCTCCAGGATGTAGAAGGAGAGCGAGCGGTCGACCACGGTGGGCACGCTGATCGCGAATGCATACCCGCCCATCGCCCAGAACAGGACCAGCAGGGCGCGCTCCAGCCCGGAGAAATGGGCCGCCTGACGAAACAGAAACAGTCCGAGCGCGGTGATGACGATCGCCACGACTGCATCGAGCAAGGCCGCATAAAGCACGACGTCGACCCGCAGGAAGCGGATATGCGCGTAATGGACGCAGAGCAGCACAACGACGAATGCCGCAGTGGCAAGAGCGGCACGGAGGTAGCGGTTCATTTGAACACCAGGAGTTTGTTCGCCACGAAGCTGCACGCCATCTGCATGCCTGTCGCAAGAATGAAGCCGATCGTGTAGTCATACCCCATCCGATCGGTCCATACATAGAGAACCAGACCGTGCAGGACGGCTATGCACGCATAGACTGCAAGGAACAGCGCGCCCTGCCGGACGATGCCCTTGTCAACGGCACGGAATACGAAGTAGCGGCTGCCGATGAAGGAAACGGCGATACCGAAAACGGCAGCGATCGCATTTGCCACGCCGGCAAGCGGGATCTCAAGCACTTCAATGTTGAAGCGAAGCACCGCGTAATGGACGGCCGTAGCTACCAGCCCATTGATGATGTAACGCAACAGCTGCCCGCGCAGGCCGGTCTCACCGCGCGCGGGCATGCAGGACCTCATGGATGAACTCGCGATAGGTACTCGTGGCGAGTACCCCGCCACTGCGGATCATGCCCGAGAGCATGAGCACGATCAGCGTCAGCGCGGCCGTCTGCAGGAACACCAGCAGCAGGATGCCGAATGCCAGCGAGAACCAGCCCGGCGTCGCAAATCCGAGGGCCTTGAGCAGCATGGCGATCACACCGCCTGCGACCGAAAGCCCGGCCACCAGGACGCACGCAATCCCCACACGCACCAGCACGTCTTCCGCAAAGACCATCAACGCACGGAAGCCATGCAGCGCCAGGCCGACGAAGTTCATTTTGCTTCGCCCCGCATAGCGCGGGCCGCGATCAAGCGCACAGGTCCGCACGCGAAGCTTCGAGCCGAGCACGGACGCGGCCACATGCGTCCACAACTCCTGCATGGACGCCAGGCGGCGCACGGCAGGCATCTTGGCCGCCATGAAGTTTCCGAAGCTGATCTGCCGACCACTCAGCAGCGAGAACAGCATCTTGTAGACGATGTAGAACGTCTTGAACTTCAGCGACTCCACGCGGCTCTTGCGCGTTGCGACCACCACATCGACATCGGCGGCATCCAGGCCGGCGATAAGTTCGGTGATGCTCTCCGGCGTGTCCTCACCATCGGAATCCATCGCGATCACGACGGCATCGTCGCCGAAATTCTCTGCGACGTAGCTCAGGCCGATCGCGATGGCGCGCTGATGGCCAACATTGCGTCGTAGCCGGATGACCACACCCTCCAGGCCGGCAGCAGAGATCGCAGCGACATCCACCGGCTGGCGGACGGAGCCGTCATCCACGGCGACGATGTAGGTTGCCGAACCCTGGGTGCGCCGCAACTCCTGGAACAGCTTGGTGGACGCCTCGACGTCCTCGTACACCGGCATCACTACGATCTTGCGCATGTTCGCTTCCCTCAGGCCTGCAGACGATGGCGGAAGTAGGAGATGGTCTCCTTCAGTCCATCCTCGAGTGCGACCTTCGGCTGCCAGTCGAGTGTCGTTTTTGCCAAGCTGATATCCGGCTGACGCTGCTTCGGATCATCCGAAGGCAGGGGGCGGTGTTCGATCTTCGAGCTTCCCCCGACCAAGCGGATCACCGTCTCGGCAAGCTCGAGCATGGTGAACTCGCCCGGATTGCCGATATTGACCGGGCCGGTGAAATCGGCTGGGGAATCCATCAAACGCAGCATGCCTTCGATGAGGTCATCGACATAGCAGAAGCTGCGCGTCTGCGTACCATCGCCATAGATGGTGATCGGCTCGCCTTTCAGTGCCTGCACGATGAAATTGCTGACCACCCGGCCATCGTTGGGATGCATGCGGGGACCATACGTGTTGAAGATACGCATGACCTTGATTTCCAGCTGGTGCTGCCGCCAGTAATCGAAGAACAGGGTTTCAGCGCAGCGCTTGCCTTCGTCGTAGCAGCTGCGGATACCGATCGGATTCACGCGTCCCCAGTAGCCTTCCACCTGTGGGTGGATCTCGGGATCCCCGTAGACTTCGCTGGTGCTCGCCTGCAGGATGCGGGCGCCCACGCGCTTGGCCAAGCCGAGCATGTTGATCGCGCCGTGCACGCTGGTCTTGGTCGTCTGCACCGGATCGTACTGGTAATGAACCGGCGAAGCCGGGCATGCCAGATTGAAGATGCGATCGACCTCGACGTAGAGTGGGAACGTGACGTCGTGGCGCATCAGTTCGAAATGCTTGTGCCCGATCAGCCCTTCGACGTTGTTCTTGCTGCCGGTATAGAAATTGTCCACGCAGAGGACGTCGTGGCCCGCTGCAATCAGACGGTCACAGAGATGGGATCCCAGGAAGCCGGCGCCACCAGTCACCAATACGCGTTGTTGATTGTCAGACATGCAACCCTATCCTCGGGATCAGCGGTGAGCGGCCAGCATGCCGTGGGCATGCCGTGGAACCGCCCCCTGTTAGTTAAGCAATTGTAAGCGAGTTTCGCCGCACGAGCGTGCGAGGAGCCGGTGCTCAGCCGGCTCCGCCGACCGGCGTGCCGGGGGCCGCTGCCTGCAGCATCCAGGCAAGCGTCTGTTCCAATGGCGGGCTGTTCCAACTGCCGATCAGGTCGAGCAGGCGGCGGTTATCTCCGAGCAGGACCTTGACTTCATTGGCCCGCACGAACGCGGGGTTTACCCGTACGTCCAGGGAGTGGCCGCTGAGGGTTTCACACATGGCCAGGATATCGGCCAGGGTGTGGCCGCGACCGGAGCACACATTCACCACCTGGCCGGCCGCTTCAGGTGTCTCAAGCAACTGCCGATAGGCGGACACCACCGCGCGGACGTCGCCGAAATCCCGGGATACCTCCAAATTGCCGAGCTCAAGCAGGGGCGCTCGACGGGCAAAGTGGGACACGATCTTCGGGACAAGGAACTGCTCTGCCTGGCCAACGCCGGTGTAATTGAACGGACGCACGACTGTTATCGGCAGCCGCTCCTTCCACAGCCCGGCGACATACTCCATCGCCAGCTTGCTGACCGCGTAATCGTTGGCCGGTGCAGGCGGGGTACCTTCATCCAGCACCCCCGCAGCAGCATTGCCGTAGACGTTCGCGCTGCTTGCCAGCAATACGCGATCCAGCGCCAGCCCAGCCTGCTCCACCGCTGAAAGCAGGTTTCGCGTTCCCATCAGGTTGACGCTGTAAAACTCTTCCACGCTGCCATGGCCGACAAAGGCCAGCGCAGCCAGATGCACGATGACATCGGGCCGCGTCGCCTGGACCAGTGCCGTCAGCGCCTGCGCGTCGCGCAGGTCAGCGAGATGCGATTCATGCGCGCCAGGCACGCCGCCCTGCGAGCCTACCTCAATGACATGGCACTGCTGGGACTGAAGCTCGGCCACCATGTAGCGCCCGGTAAAACCGGACGCTCCCGTCACCAGGACCCGCTTGTGGGCGAGATCAGAACGAGAAGCCACGCTCATTCCTCTTGAGGTCCGCTTCGACCATCATCTGGCACAGTGCCTCCAGCGTGGTCTGTGGCTTCCAGCCGAGAATGCGCTCTGCCTTGGCGGGATCACCGATCAGCAGGTCCACTTCAGCCGGGCGGTGGAACTTCTCGTTGATGCGAACCAGCGTTTTGCCCGTCGCGGTATCGACCGCCGTTTCATTGATGTCGCTGCCGCGGAATTCGACATCTATACCGGCGCCCTTGAACGCCATCGTGACAAAATCACGGACCGTCTCGGTGCGGTTGGTGGCGAGCACGAACGTATCCGGTTCGTCGGCCTGCAGCATCCGCCACATTCCCTCGACATACTCCTTGGCAAAACCCCAGTCGCGCTTTGCATCCAGATTGCCCAGTTCCAGCACATCAAGCTGGCCCAGTTTGATCTTGGCGACGGAGTCGGTGATCTTGCGCGTCACGAACTCACGACCGCGAAGGGGGCTCTCGTGGTTGAACAGGATGCCGCTGGAACCGAAGATGTTGTAACTCTCGCGGTAGTTGACCGTGATCCAATGTGCGTAGAGCTTGGCGACACCGTACGGGCTGCGCGGATAGAACGGCGTGTCTTCCTTCTGCGGCACTGCCTGGACTTTCCCGAACATTTCCGAGGTCGAGGCCTGATAGAAGCGGATCTTCGGATTCAGCAGGCGGATCGCCTCGAGCAGGTTCAGAGCACCCACGCCGGTGATCTGCGCCGTGGTGGAGGGCTGCTCGAAGCTCACGCCGACGAAGCTCTGGGCGGCCAGGTTGTAGATCTCGTCCGGCTGGATCTTCTGCACCATCGCCATCGTGGTGCCAAGATCGGTGAGGTCGTACTCGACCAGATGAAGGTTCGGATGCCGGGTGACCCCCAACTCGTCCATGCGCCAGAAGTTCACCGAGCTCGTGCGGCGATAGGCGCCATGGACCTCATAGCCCTTCTCCAGCAGGAGCTGGGCCAAATACGCACCGTCCTGTCCGGTGATACCGGTAATGATCGCCTTCTTGCTGCTCATAGTTCCTTCACTCTTGTTTGATAATGACGCCGCGATGCTGCGGCTCGCGGGCGCGTGGTGGCCGTTCCATGACTGGTCCCCTGCGGGCCCCCGTCCCTGTCAACAGGGCCGGATCATACATTACGGGACCCTCCCCGCCCTTTCACCGCCAGCGGCGCCAGTAGGGCCTGTTCGAGCTGCTTGGCACTCTCTTTCCAGGTCAGCCACCGCAACTTCTGGATGTCGGGCAGCGTGCCCGCCTTCTCTGCACGCATCCAATCGACCACGGCGTCGGCCAGGGCGTCGAAGCCCACACCGCTGAAGTAGCTGGAATGGTCGCCCGCGACCTCCCTGAATACGGGTAGGTCGCGTGCCAGTACCGGCATGCCAAGCTGGGCCGCTTCGATCAAGGGCAGGCCGAACCCCTCGCCTTGGGATGCAGCGAGCAGGCAGGACGAGGCAGCATAGATCTGCTCCAGATACTCGTCACTGATGGCCTCCAGCCAGAACAGGCGTCGCCCGCGCTCGGGGTGGCGGGCGATCAGGTCGCACAGCTCATCCACCAGCCACCCGCGCTTGCCCACGATGACCAACATCGCGTCCTCGCCGTCCGACCACAGCCGTTCGAAGGCCGCCAGCGCCTGCGCGTGGCCTTTGCGCGGCTCCAGGGTGCCGACCATCAGGAAGCTGGTTCCGGCCTTTATCCGCTGCACGATGGACGGACCGTCTGCCGGCAGGCCTTTGCTTGGGGTGCTGCCGGTGATGTCCGCCCCCAGGTGGAACCAGGAGAGTTCGGGCCGATGCTCGAGCAGGCTCTGGTCCATCCAGCTGCGCACGTCTTCGGCAACCGCCGCGGAAATGCAGATCAACCGATCCGAATACTCGGCCACCGCGCGCAGCCAGCGCTCGTGATAACGCCCGCCGTCCAACGGCCACCACTCAGGGTGTCGGACCGGCAGGATGTCGTAGACGACGAAGGCGATGCTGACACCGGTGGCGCGGAAATACTCGAACCAGTGCGGGATAAGCGATGCCGTATCCCCTACTAGGTCAAGACCGAGGAAGGCGTCGCCGGCATGGCAGACCAAGGGGCCATCCTGGCCCTGCTGGCCAGTCAACTGCCCCATGTATTCGTTCGCGCACACATACTGACGTGAAGCGCGGTCGATCCGGATGAGCTGGATCCGGTACCCGGCCGGCGGGTTGGCCATCCACTCCGAGACGACAGCGCGCGTGACGCGTTGGATGCCGGTTCGATGGTCGTGCGCGGCCAGCTCGGATACGTCCACCAGCAACTGGCGCTGCATCGGGGAAATGGATCTGTCCAGCGCATCGGACAGTGCCAGCGTGCTGGACGGCTCCCGATCCGCCCTGGCGGCCAACGCGGTCGTCGCATCCAACAGGATCCGATCGGCAGATACTACCTTGGCCTTGTGTCCGGCATGCACGGTCTCGCACGCATCCAGCAGTGCAGCCGCCACCAGGGGCCATGAGAACTGCGCCCCACGCGTCAGCGCGTATTCCCGCAGGTCTACCAGCGCCGCCTCATCATCTAGGTGGCGTGCCATGCAATCGCGGATGGACGCCACGTCCATCGGATCGAACATCGCGTCCTTGCGCGTGGCGATCTCCCGGATGCTCGACGCATCGGAGGCGAGCACTGCCGCCCCGCAGTTCATGGCTTCCAGCACGGGCAGGCCGAAGCCTTCGTGCCAGGAGGGAAACACGAAGAACCGGCAGCGGTTGTAGAGTGCGACCAGGTCGCGGTCGGACACATAGCCGGTAAAGATCAGCTCTTCCGTCCGCAGCCCGGACGCGGCCCCCAGTGCCATCAATTCCTCGATGTGGGGACCGTGCATCCGGCCGGCCATCACCAGCCTGAGCATGCTGCGCTGCCGGGGCTCGAGGCCCGCGTAGGCCTGCACCAGCCGCACCAGGTTCTTGCGGTTGTCCGAGCCGCCGGTGTACAGGATGAAGTCCGTCGCAATGCCATACTTCTCCTTCACCCTGCGCAGCGTGATGGAGTCCTTCGGCAACGGCTTGAAGACGTCGTCGCAGGCGCCGGAGATATTGAAGACCTTGTCACGATCGAAGCCCAGTACATCCCGGGCCTCATCCGCGGCGCTCTGTGAAATGGCCACCAGGGCATCCGCACGGCGCAGATCAGCGAGCTTTTCCTCGTAATACATCCGATACGGGGGAACGGGATCCAGGTAAGTCGCTGGATTCATCAGCGGAATGAGATCGTAAAGCGTCACCACGGTCGGAACATCCGACACAACGCCCACGCTGGTGACGGAGTTGTCGCCGTATCCTTCGAAGAGGCTCGACAGATGCACGACATCCGGCGACAGCGCCGCAATGGCCGCCTCGCGGATGATCTCGGCATCGCGGATGCGATCGACGTTTGAACGATCCATGCCATGAACGGGCAGAGGCACGTGCCATACATGGATGTTTCCCGGCGCAAGCAATCCCTCGAATGCCTTGCGAATGGTCGCAATGGTGTCGGCAAACGCACCGTTGAGCACGATGTGGACGTCGTGGCCACGATTGTCGCGTGCAACAGCCAGGGCGAGCGAAAGGCTGTATCTGCCGATACCGCGGTAGCGGCTCTCCGACTGCGCGCCTTGCAGGTCAATAACGATACGCATGCTCAAACTTCCTGTCTGGACTGTGCAGCGCGCAGCTGGGCGTGGATCCAGCGTGCGCGGGCGGAAAGGCGCTGATCATCTTCGTGGCCATCAAAATTCGTCACCTGCCCAAGCGCGGTAACGATCGCCACCTGTGGCAACGGGGCGACTATGCCCCGGTGGCTGGCGAGCAACCTCAGCCGCTCGTGAAGCGGTGGAACCAGCTTCACGCACTGGTTTATCCAGCGCCCGAGCAGGGGACGTGCAAGCACCGCGCGCATGGCGCCCACGGTCGTCTCGCGCAGGACATCCTTCGGCGACGTCCTGGACCTCTGCGCGAAGCCGGAGAGCGTGCGCAGCGGACGGGTGATGCGCCACGACTTGCTGTTCAGCAGTTGCTGGATGAGCTCACGCTCGGCGGCCAGCTCGTGATCCCGGCGCACGACCTCGCCACGCTCGGAGTGGGTTTGCCCACGCGCGCACTCGAAGTCTTCCTTGTAGGCTTCCATCGCCTCTGACAGAACGCTCACTTCATGCTGGAGCGCCGCGGCGTCGCCACGAAGAACCTGGGCCTCGGCCGTCTGCGCGTCCAGCTCCTGGCGCAGCGCCTCGGCCTGCGCACGCAGGCCTTGCGCTTCCTCGATCGCCGACGCACGTTCAGCCTCGATCGCCGCCGTGCGCGCGCCCATCTCCTGGACACTGCCGTGAAGCCCGTGGATCGTGGCATGCATCGCAGCCTGTCGCTCGGCCGCAACGGCATTCGCGGCCGCGCAGAAGGTCGAGTCGGGCGAGAGCACGAACGCATCGAACACGTTGGGCCCGCATGTCAGTGCGGCTTTCAGCTCCGGATGCTCATTGCTCACATAGAAGCGGTTGAGGCCATCGAAGTAGGCAAACTCATAGCCTTTCTGCAGGACCAACGGCTCCCATTGCTGGTGGCTGGGCTCGGGGCTCAGCGGTCGTGTGCTCTCGATCACCAGCAGCCACGGCCGGCGATCGCCCTGCCAACCGGCTACCACCTGGAACTCTGCGCCCTCCACATCGATCTTGAGCCAGTGCACGTCACCGGGACCTCCCTTCTCGATGACGTCATCCAGCGTGATGGCCGGGACGCGCACTTCATGCACGTCGAACCCCGCCTCACGGCGCGACGCCGCGATGGCCTCATCCGTGGTGCTCAGCCCGGTATCCGTGATGTCGAAGAAGCGCAGCTCGCCCCGCGCATCACTGACGGCCGCCTGCAGGACCTGCTCATCGGCCCGCCGCTCGCGCAGCAGGGTGGAGTAATGCTGGGTCGGCTCGACGTGCACGCCGCGCCAGCCCTTGTCATAGAAGAGTCGGCTGACCGAATGTTCATCGGGGCTCTGTGCACCGACATCGATGTAGCGTCCCTGCTCGATATGGCCCAAAGCACGCCACAGGATGACGTCTTCAAAGTTCTGGGCGTAGGAAATCAGATTGAACATGCTTTTTCCTGGTTCCGTCAGCGTTCAACGGCGTCGCGCTCGACCGCGAACGACGCGTCGAGCCAGTTACTGCCGATAAAGAGGGGTTGGCCAGCATTCATCACTTCGAACACGAGGAGGTTGTCCACCCATTCGTAGTTGTCCACCAGATGCGTTTCGGTGCTTACCAATGCGGGGGAAACCGAGTATGAGCCCGGGCCGAGCCGGCAGGTGAAATCCAGCGAGTAACGCACGCACTCGCCGGCCGCGATGTCACGCTGGACCTGGCCGGTATGCCATGTGTTGCTCCCCCACACCACGTGCCCCTGCTTGTCGCGCAGCATGAAACCCAGCACCAAGCTGGGGATCGCATCATGCGCTTCGGCCTCCAGCACCAGCCTCAACCGCTGGCCCACGGTCGCGAGCGCGACGTCATCGCCCGTGTGTGCATCCACGAGCCGAAGCCTGCGCGCCACCACCTTGCCACTCCCACTGCGGGTCATCACCCACCCGGACTTGTCGCGCCGCTGCTCTACGGTGAGCTGCTCGTTTTCCTTTCGCGCAATCAGAGCGTTGTAGTAATCGATGACCTCATCCGGGGCGCCATCCCTGAGCACGCGCCCCTTGTCGAGAAGGATGACCCGATCGCACAGCGCCTTGACGTCGCCAGGGCTGTGCGACACGAGCATGATCGAGGTGCCTTCCTCGCGGAAACGCCGCATGCGATCAAAGCTCTTGTGCTGGAAGTAGCTGTCACCCACGGCCAGTGCTTCGTCGACGATCAGCAGGTCAGGCGTGAATGCAGTCGCCACCGCGAAGGCCACGCGCACCTGCATGCCGCTGGAATAGGTCCGGACCGGCTGATCGAAATAGTCACCCACTTCGGCGAAATCCTGGATTCCCTGCATCGCCTGCGCGATCTGCTCCTGGGAATACCCCATGAGCCCAGCGGAATGGAAGGCGTTCTGGCGCCCGGTGAGGTCGGGGTTGAAGCCCATGCCGAGCTCGAGGATCGCCGCGACCCGGCCTGTCCGTGTCACCTGGCCTTCGGTGGGCTGCGCCGTGCCGGTGATGAGTTTGAGCAACGTACTCTTGCCCGCGCCGTTCTGTCCGATCACACCCACCGCTTCACCGGGTGCAATGGAGAAGGACACATCCCTGAGCACCCAGGTCTCCTCGCGTGGCCGGGTGGGCATCCCGAACCAGCGCGCAGCGCGCAGCCACTCGCTGCGCCATACACGGTACGCCTTGCCTACGCCCTCCACCTTCAACTCGCCGCTCATAGAGCATCCACCATTTCAGGACTGGCACGCCGGAACACGATCAGGGCGGCCATTCCCATCAGAAGGGTTGTCAGAATCATCCACACCAGGTCCGCCCAGACGGGCGGCTTGTTGAACACCAGGACATTCTGGTAACTGGTGACAAGCGGGAACAACGGATTGAGCTTGAAGACCTTCTGCACGCTCGGGGGCAGGATCTTTATGTGATAGACGATGGGGGTCAGCCAGAACAGGGCCTGCAGCACCACCGGCACGACCTGGCCGATGTCCCGCATGAAGACGTTGAGCACCCCGAGCAGAAGCCCGATGGACATCGCAAACGTCAGCGTGAGCACCATCAGCGCCGGCAGCCACCAGGCCTGCATGTCCGGGAAATGCCCGAGCACGGCAAATACCGCGAAGATCGCCACCAGCAGCAGCAGGTTGTTGACGAGCATCGTTCCGCCGGCGATGAACGGCAGGCAGATCCGCGGAAACGCCATCTTTTTCATCAGATTGCCGCTGTCGACGAACAGGTTCACTGACTTGCCCACCGTCTCGGCGAACATCGTCCAGCACAAGGTACCGGCCATCAAATACAGCGCGTATGCATATTTGTTGTCGATGCCGGGAAGTTTTGCCGCCAGCACCTCGGACAGAATCGTGGCGAAGATGAGCACCTGCATGAGCGGGTGGATGATCATCCACAGCGCGCCGAGCCTGCTGCGTATGAAACGAAGCCGAAGCTCGTTTCGGATGGACGAAAGAATGAAGAAGCGATATGCCCACAATGCTCGCAGCATGTTTTTCATGGAGTGCCCCTCCGGGCGGATTCTTCCAGATCGTTCTTACCGGCATGGCGCGACCGGTCCAGTTCAATTTGACCCAGGCGGGCAAGAATATGCTCGGCTGCCCGCTCGCGCGAAAGCACCTGCGTGACGTTCTCGCGCCCACGCTGCCCCAGTTCACGCGCCGCCTGCGGATCATCGGCCAGCTTGCGCATCCACAGGGCCGCTTCGGCGATATCCGCTTCGGCCCAGTACTGGCCTTCGCCGTGCGGATACTCGCCCGGCTGGACCGCCACCATCCGGTAGCCCACCAATGCCGCGCAGTCGGCGTCCATGAAGTCCAGGTTCCCGGACCAGTTGGTCGCGATCACCGGTTTTCCCATCGCCATGCATTCGGCAAGACCGAGGCCGAAGCCCTCGGACCGATGCAGGGAAACGTAGACATCGCAGCAGCGCTGAAGGGCATTGACGTGGGCGCGATCGATCACCTCGTCCCGGACCACGACCCGGGCATCGGCCTCGACCTCCTTCAACAAGGTCCGGAAGCGATCCGGGTGGCGAAAACCGTTGCTTGATTTGATCAGCAGGCGGACATCATCGCGACCCGCAGGGAATGCCTCGCGGAAGGCATTCAAGACAGCGTAGGGATTCTTCCGGGCGATCCAGGAGTTGAAGTCGAAGGTGACCAGGAACGTGAACTTCTCCTCCTCCAGGCCGAAATCCGCACGCTCAAGGCCGCTGTCGGGCAGCGTGCTCAAGGGCAGCGGCACACGCAGCACAGGTTTGTCGGTCACGCGCCGGAATGCATCCTCGACGAACTGACTGGCGACCATCACCTCATCCACGTGCTCCAGCGCCTCTATCCATTCCTCGGGAATGGCCTCCAGCTCCCAGAACCAGCAGGCGATCAGGTATCGCCCCTGCAGCCGTGCCGCACCGATCTGCGCCAGGGCGGGCTGAAGGCAATCCGGGTTGACGAAGAGGATGCTGACCGGGTGGGGCGTTTCAGTGCCAATCCAGCCATCCAGGCTGTGATCGTCCCAGCCATGCGGCAGGTCGAGGTCGATGTCGTACAGGGCAACATCCGCCCCGGCTTCGATCAGCGCGCGCGCATACAAGCGCGCACTTTCGGCCAAGCCAAACTGCCCCCGTATGTAACCCAAGATGTTCACGCCGGTACCGCTGCCCGCAGATCTCTCCGCGCGGAGCGTCCCGTGGTGGGCGCTGGGCTGCAGCGCCCAGCGGGGGGTGCGTGGAAACCGCGCGCGGCCGCTGGCGCGCGCGGCCAGCAACGAGGAAGCGCGATTGCGCAGACCTTGCGGACGATGGCGGTAGATCGCCTGCAACCAATGCTGCCCTCTGATCCACGCTGACAGGCTCAGCATCAGCAACCCCAGCGAAGGGGCCCGCCGCTGCTCACCGTGGCGCGGACGCTCTGCGCCCTCATTCATGGCTCGAAAGCGCCCCTTCCAGATCCACCTGCAGATCCCCCAACTCCTCAACCCCCACGCTCAGCCGCACCAGCGCATCGCTGATGCCCAGCTTCTCGCGGCGCTCGACCGGGATCGAGGCATGCGTCATCACCGCAGGATGGTTGACCAGGCTTTCCACGCCCCCCAGCGACTCGGCCAGGGTGAACAGTTCGGTCTTCTCGCAGAAACGCTTGGCCGCCTCGAAACCGCCCTTGAGCACGATCGAAACAATGCCGCCGTAGCCATTCATCTGGCGGGTCGCCAGTTCATGCTGCGGGTGCGAGGTCAGGCCGGGGTAGATAACCTTCTCGACGGCCGGGTGCTTTTCCAGCCACTGGGCCAGGGCCAGCGCGTTGGCGCAGTGTGCCTTCATGCGCAGCGGCAGGGTCTTCAGGCCGCGCAGGGCCAGGAAGCTGTCGAACGGCCCCTGCACCGCGCCGATGGAGTTCTGCAGGAAGGCCATCTGCTCGGCCAGTTCGGCGTTGTCACCGACCACCACCATGCCGCCGACCATGTCCGAGTGCCCGTTGAGGTACTTGGTGGCCGAGTGCAGGACCAGGTCCGCGCCCTGCTCCAGCGGGCGCTGCAGCATCGGCGAGGCGAAGGTGTTGTCAACCACCACCAGCAGGTTGTGGCGCTTGGCGATCGCAGCGACTGCGGCGATGTCCACGATCTTCAGCATCGGGTTGGTCGGGGTCTCGATCCAGACCATCTTCGTCTGCGGGGTGATCGAGGCCTCGAACGCGGCCAGGTCGGTCAGGTCGACGAAGCTGAACTGAAGGCCGGCGGTGCGCTTACGCACGCGCTCGAACAGGCGGAAGGTGCCGCCATAGATATCGTCCATCGCCACCACGTGGCTGCCGGCATCCAGCAGCTCCATCACCGTGGAGCTGGCGGCCATGCCCGAGGCGAACGCGTAACCGCGGCTGCCGCCTTCCAGGGAGGCCACGCAACGTTCGTAGGCGAAGCGGGTGGGATTGTGGGTACGCGAGTACTCGAAGCCCTGGTGCTCGCCGGGGCTGGACTGGGCGTAGGTGGAGGTCGCATAGATCGGCGGCATCACCGCGCCGGTGCTCGGATCCGGCGATTGGCCGCCGTGGATGGCCAGGGTAGCCAGGGCGAGCGAGCGGTCGCCGTGCCCGGAAGAAGCGTGATCGGACATGTTGTTTCCCAGCAAGAGGAGCCCCCATGGGGGGCCCCGCAAAAGGAGCGGAAGTCTATCAGCGGTGGCTTAATCGGCCGTTGACGCGGATAAACATGGGTTCATTGCGACACAGACGCTTACTGTACGCGCCGGCGCAGGTAGTTCAGCAGGTCGATGCGGGTGATCAGGCCGAGGAAGTTGGCGCCATCCATGACGATGGCGACCTGGCCACGGTCGAACACCGGCAGCAGGGCCTCGATCGGGGATTTCACGTCCAGGCGGTCCAGCTTGCTGACCATCGCGGTGGCCACCGGGTCGCGGAAACGGGCTTCATCGCCGTAGACATGCAGCAGCACGTCGCTTTCATCCACGATGCCGACCAGCTGGTCGCCGTCCATCACCGGCAGCTGCGACACGTCATACAGCTTCATGCGCTGGTAGGCGGTGGTCAGCAGGTCGTTCGGGCCGATCACGACAGTGTCGCGCTGGCCGTACGGGCGCAGGATCAGGTCGCGCAGGTCGCCCGACTGCGGGCGCTCCAAGAAGCCGTTGTCCAGCATCCAGTAGTCGTTGTACATCTTGGACAGATACTTGTTGCCGGTGTCGCAGACCAGCACCAGGACCTTCTTCGGGGTGGTCTGCTCCTTGCAGTACTTCAGCGCCGCGGCCAGCAGGGTGCCGGTGGAGGAACCGCCGAGGATACCTTCCTTGCCCAGCAGTTCACGGGCGGTGTGGAAGCTCTCGGCATCGCTGATCGCGTAGGCCTTCGTGACGCGGCTGAAATCGGCGATCGAGGGCAGGAAGTCTTCGCCGATGCCTTCCACCAGCCAGCTGCCCGACTTGTCGTTGAGCACGCCATCATTGATGTACTCGGCCAGGATCGAGCCGACCGGATCGGCCAGGACCAGCTCGGTCTTCGGCGAGAGGGTGGCGAAGGCGCGCGACAGGCCGGTCATGGTGCCCGAGCTGCCACAGCCGAACACGATCGCGTCCAGGTCGCCGTCCATCTGCGCCAGGATTTCCGGGCCGGTGCCGAATTCGTGCGCGGCCGGGTTGTCCGGGTTGCCGAACTGGTTGATGAAGTACGCGCCGGGGGTTTCCTCGGCCACGCGCTTGGCCATGTCCTGGTAGTACTCCGGGTGGCCCTTGGCCACGTCCGAACGGGTCAGGCGCACTTCGGCGCCCATCGCCTTGAGGTTGAAGATCTTCTCGCGGCTCATCTTGTCCGGCACGACCAGGATCAGCTTGTAGCCCTTCTGCTGGGCGACCAGCGCCAGGCCCAGGCCGGTGTTGCCGGCGGTGCCCTCGACCAGGGTCGCGCCCGGCTTGAGGTCGCCACGCTTCTCGGCGGCTTCGATCATCGACAGGCCGATGCGGTCCTTGATCGATCCTCCGGGATTGGCACTCTCGAGCTTCAGGTAAAGCTCGCAGACCCCCGTATCCAGGCGCTGGGCCTTGACGATCGGGGTCTGGCCAATGAGTTCGAGTACGGAGGAGTGGATTGCCATCGGTTCACATCGATTCGCGCCGCAATGCGGCCGGACCGGTGATTATCCGACGGTTGGCGGCGAAAGTCAGGTTGCCGCGTTCATCGGCCCTGCGGCCGGATTGCCGCTGCGGGAACGGACCCGGAGCGGCGCGGACGGCACCGGTCGACGAGGAGACCGGAACCGCCCGCGACGTAGGGTGGCAAGAGGGGTCAGTGCACGGGGGAGGCGTACATCCGTTCCAGTTTCTGCTTGGCCAGCAGCTTTTCACGCTTCATCTGTCCCAGGGTGAGGCTGTCTATCGGGAGCACACCCAGCTCGGCATCCATGCACTTCTTGTTCAACTTCTGGTGCCGTTCGTAGAGCGCCTTGAATTCGGGATCCTGCTTGCGCCGTGCGTCGATATCGCTCTGGGGCTGACCTTCAAACATGATGAACCTCCTATCGCTTCTGCAGAAACAAGAACGCCCCGGCCTGACGGCACGGGGCGCTGCTTGGGGCGGAGTGCCGGGCAACCGTGACCTGCGAACCCGCGGCGGCGTCCAGTGCGTACTGGACCTGCGACTGCTGTGGTTCGTGGCGCTGGTGCATTGCCGGCCCTCCAATCGTCCAGGCCGCGGAAGGCGACCCGGACAACTGACCCTACGCTTGCTTCGGGACCGGTTCAACCCTTTCAAACGATATCGTCGACCGCGCCTAGGCAGGGTTCAGGCTGAACGCGCAGAACAACGGAAATTAAACAAAAACAACCAGTTGCGTCATGACCCGCGGTCATGACGCAACACCGGCCCGGCATCAGGGCGCGATGATGACTTCCGCCGAACGGGCCTTGGTCGCCGCGGCCTTCTTGCCGCTGACCTGCAGCCGGCTGGCACTGACACCGGCGGCCACGAGTGCATCGCGCAGCGCCTCGGCGCGCTGTTGGCCGACGCCGGCGGCCGCGTCATAGGCTTCGATCCGGACCCGGCCCTTCTTGCCGATGTTCAGGTACTCGGCCAGGGCCTTGGCCTGGCCCTTGGCCCCGCCGGACAGGCTGCCCTTGCCGGCGGCAAAGGCGTCGCCGCTGAAGGTGAACACTTCCCCGCGGGACTCGAACTTCGAGCCCGGCAGCTTGCTGCCCGACACCAGCTCGGCTTCTTCACGGGCCAGCTTGGCGGCATTCTGCTGGGCCGCACTCAGGCGCGCGGTCTGCTTGCCGGCCACGCTGGTCAGCGCGGTTTCGGCGTCCTGGCGGGCCAACGCTTCCTGCTCGGCCGCCTGGCGCAGGCGCTCGCTTTCCTCGGCCTGGATCTGGGCCTGGACGCGCAGGCGCTCGGCTTCCTGGCGCGCCCGCTGGGCATCGCGGCGGCTGGCTTCGATCAACAACTCGCTGCGGGTGCGCTCGAGCTGGTCGACCTCACGCTGGGCCAACGCGGCACGGACGCTGGTCTCGGCGATCTCGACCCGGCGCTCGGCCAGGTAACGGGCCTGGTCCAGATCGCGGCGCTTGGCCTTGGCCAGGTCGGCCACGGCCTGCTGGGCCTGCAGGCGCTCGAAGGCGGCCAGCTGGGCGGCATCCGGGTTGGCCTGGATCGCCATCAGGCGCTGGGTGAGCTGGGCCACCGCCGGGTCATCGGCGGCCTGGGCCATCAGCGGCAGGCTGAGGCTGGCGGCCAGCAGCAGGCAGGGCATGCGCATCTTGGTGGAGATCATCAGCGGTCTTCCCCGGTGGCGAGCTGGCGCTGCAGCTGGGTGACTTCATTGCGGCGCAGCTGCAGCTGGGCCGTAGCGGTGGCTTCCTCGCTGCGGGCGCGGGCCAGGTCGGCGTCGACCGTGGCGCGAACGGCCAGCATCGGCGCGTTCTTGCGCTCGCGGCGGTCACCGGCGGCGCGCTGGGCCTGCTCCAGGCCCTGCCGGGCCACGGCGATCAGGTCCGGGGCGTACTGGTCGGCATCGGCCTGGGTGGCCTTGTCGACCGCCTGCCGGGCCTGCATCAGTTCCAGCGCGCCATCCTGCGCCTGTGCGGCACCAGAGAGCGCGAATGCGCACACCGTCACATACAGGGCCCGTCGTATTTGTGCGAAGCTAGGTTTCATTGGGGGTGCCGTCGCCAGAGTTGTGTGCGCGGCCATTGTCGGAAGCCTGCGGTGCGCTTGCAATGGCAAGCCGCTGATTGTTGGGGAAACATTTCGCATGGATATCGGCTATTTCCTGAAGCTGATGACCGAAAAGAACGCGTCGGACATGTTCTTGACGACCGGAGCACCGGTATACATCAAGATCGAGGGGAAACTCTATCCGCTGGGCAATACCGGGTTGCCGCCCGGGATGGTCAAGAAGATCGCCTACTCGCTGATGGATGAGGGCCAGGCCCCGCAGTTCGAGCGCGAGCTCGAGCTCAACATGGCCATTGCCCTGCCCGACGCCGGGCGCTTCCGCGTCAACGTGTTCAAGCAGCGCGGCGAGGTCGGCATGGTGATCCGCGCGATCCGCAGCAAGATCCCCAGCATCGAAGAACTCAACCTGCCCCAGGTCCTGAAGGACGTCATCATGACCCCGCGCGGGCTGGTGCTGGTGGTCGGCTCGACCGGCTCGGGCAAGTCGACCTCGCTGGCCTCGATGATCGACCACCGCAACAGCACCACGACCGGGCACATCCTCACCATCGAGGATCCGATCGAGTACCTGCACAAACACAAGATGTCGATCGTGAACCAGCGCGAGGTCGGGCTGGACACGCACACCTTCCACGACGCGTTGAAGAACGCGATGCGTGAAGCGCCCGACGTGATCCTGATCGGCGAGATCCTGGATGCGGAAACCATGGAGGCCGCCATCGCCTTCGCTGAAACCGGGCACCTGTGCCTGGCCACCCTGCACTCCAACAACGCCGACCAGACCATCGAGCGCATCCTCAACTTCTTCCCCGAGAGCGCGCACCGCAACGTGCTGATGAACCTCTCGCTGAACCTGCGTGCGGTCGTCTCCCAGCGCCTGGTCAAGGGCAAGGACGGGCGCCGCCTGCCGGCCACCGAAGTGCTGATCAACACGCCGATGATCCGCGACCTGCTGCGCCGCGGCCAGGTGCACGAGATCAAGGCGGCGATGGAGGCCTCGCTGGAAGAAGGCATGGAGAGCTTCGACCAGTGCCTGTTCCGGATGGCCAAGAACGGCATCATCGAGCAGGAGGAGGCGCTGCGCGCGGCCGACTCGCGCGATGGCCTGGCGTTGAAATTCCGGCTGTCCGAAGGCGGCAGCGAACACGATCCGTACGCAGATTACTCGGCTGCCTCCGCACCGGCGATCACGCACGGGTTCTAGCGGTTCCCCACCGTTGGTGGGGGCATCTGACACGGCGCATCGACCAACGGTCGATGCCTACCCGTCTCCCCGCGTCGATCTGTCGATGCCCACCGTCATCCTGCGTCGATCTGATGCTCGGGCCTGGCTGCATCGAATGCCGGCAGGGCCAGGCACGCGGCTTCGATCCGCTGCAGCGTCGGGTACGGCGCCAGATCCAGCCCGAACCGGTGCGCGTTGTACAGCTGCGGCACCAGGCAGGCATCGGCCAGGCCGGGCTGGTCGCCCTGGCAGAACGTGCCCGTCCTGGCATCGCCGGCCAACAGCGTTTCCATCGCCGCGAACCCCTCCGCCATCCAGTGCAGCGTCCACTGGGTGCGTGCCTCGGCGCCGGCCTGCAGCGTGCGCTCCAGATACTGCATCACCCGCAGGTTGTTGAGCGGGTGGATGTCGCAGGCCACCAGCTGCGCCAGCGCACGCACCCGTGCCCTGCCCTCCGCATCGGCGGGCAGCAACGGCGGGGCCGGGAACACCTCGTCCAGATACTCCAGGATCGCCATCGACTGCTGCAGCACGCGCTCGCCATGGCGCAGGGTCGGCACCAGCTCCTGCGGGTTGAGCGCGGCATAGGCCGCGCCGTGCTGCTCGCCCCCCTCGCGGACCAGGTGCACCGGGGTGATCCGGTGCGGCAGGCCCTTGAGATTCAGCCCGATGCGCACGCGGTAGGCTGCGCTGGAGCGCCAGTAACTGAACAGCTCGATCGGTTCCATGGCGGTCTCCCGGCCGTTGCTCAGGGCTTGGCCGCCTGCTCGATGCGCTGTTCGATCGCACCGAAGATGCTCTCGCCGGCCGCATCGAACATCTCGATCCGCACCACATCGCCGAAGGACATGAACGGCGTGCTCGGCTTGCCATCGCGCAGGGTTTCCACGGTGCGCTGTTCGGCGAAGCAGGACGCACCCTTGCTGGTGTCCTCGTTGGCGATGGTGCCCGAGCCGACGATCGCACCGGCGCCCAGCGGACGGGTCTTGGCGGCGTGCGCGACCAGCTGGGCGAAGTTGAACTGCATGTCCACGCCGGCTTCCGGCGCGCCGAACCATTCCCCATTGATATGGGTGGCCAGCGGCAGGTGGACCTTGCTGTCCTGCCAGGCGTCACCCAGCTCATCGGGGGTGACGAACACCGGTGACAGCGCCGAGCGCGGCTTGGACTGCAGGAAACCGAAGCCCTTGGCCAGCTCGCCCGGGATCAGGTTGCGCAGCGAGACATCGTTGACCAGGCCGATCAGCTGGATATGGCCGGCAGCCTGCTCCGGCGTCACCGCCATGGGCACGTCGTCGGTGATCACCACCAGCTCGGCTTCCAGATCGATGCCGTACTCCTCGCTGACCACCTTGACCGCGTCGCGCGGGCCGTAAAAACCGGCACTGGTGGCCTGGTACATCAGCGGGTCGGTGTAGAAGCTCTCCGGCACTTCGGCGCCACGGGCGCGGCGCACGCGGGCCACGTGCGGCAGGTAGGCGCTGCCATCGACGAATTCATAGGCACGCGGCAGCGGCGCGGCCAGCGCCTGCAGGTCGATGTCGAACACGCCGTCGGCGTCGCCATCGTTCAGCGATTCGTACAGGGCATTCAGGCGCGGGGCCAGGTGGCTCCAGTCTTCCAGGGCCTGCTGCAGGGTCGCGGCGATGCCGGTGGCGCGTACGCCCTGGCGCAGGTCGCGCGAGACCACGATCAGGGTGCCGTCGCGGCCGCCTTCCTTCAAAGAACCAAGCTTCATGGGTGGGTATCCGGGATCGCGAAAATAGGTTTCAAGTGTAATCAAATGCTTGGCGGGCCGACCAGCTGCACCGCCGCATCGCCTTACCGTAATGCATTGCCTACGCGCAGGAGCAGCCCCGCATGGCGTGGCTCGACCGTTCCGCCCTCCTCCTCCCAAGCTGAACAGGGGAGTTTGGTATGGGTCTCAAACATCCGTTAGACTATCCGGGTCTGCAGCGGCCGTCCGTTTCCCTTCGGGATCGCCGGCGATATGGATCAACGATCCGTCGCCCGCCCCCACTCCGACGCCATTCGTCATGCATTCCAGTCTTCGCACCGCGTCGACTGCACCCAATTCTCGCAGCGCGGTTCACGGGAACGCTCCGAGTCAGCCGATCACATTGATCTGCCTCGCGTCCGGCCATTCGGCCTGGCGTTACTTTGTCTTTGGAGCTTCCACCCGATGTCTTTTGAATCCTTGGGCCTTGCCCCGTTCCTGCTGCGCGCGTTGACCGAGCAGGGCTACGATACCCCCACGCCGATCCAGGAGCAGGCCATCCCGCTCGCCCTGGAAGGTCGCGACCTGCTGGCCGGCGCACAGACCGGTACCGGCAAGACCGCCGCCTTCGGCCTGCCGCTGCTGCAGCACCTGGGTACCAACCCGCAGGCCGTCAATGGCCCGCGCAAGCCGCGTGCACTGGTGCTCGCCCCCACCCGCGAACTGGCCACCCAGGTGCATGACAGCCTGCGCGGCTACAGCAAGTACCTGCGTATCCCGAGCGCCTGCATCTACGGCGGCGTCGGCATGGGCAACCAGTTCGACGTGCTGCGCCGTGGCGTGGACCTGCTGGTCGCCTGCCCGGGCCGCCTGATCGATCACATCGAGCGTCGCAGCGTCGACCTGTCCGGCATCGAAATCCTGGTCCTGGACGAAGCCGACCGCATGCTCGACATGGGCTTCCTGCCGTCGATCAAGAAGATCCTCGCCAAGCTGCCGCGCCAGAACCGCCAGACCCTGCTGTTCTCGGCCACCTTCGAAGAGAGCATCAAGCAGCTGGCCCTGGAGTTCATGCGCGATCCGGCGCAGATCCAGGTGACCCCGAAGAACACCGTTGCCGAGACCATCACCCACCGCGTGCATCCGGTCGATGGCGCGCGCAAGCGCGAACTGCTGCTGCACCTGCTGGCGCAGGACAGCCGTGAGCAGACCCTGGTGTTCGGCCGTACCAAGCATGGCTGCGACAAGCTGGCGATGTTCCTGGACAAGTCCGGCATCAAGACCGCGGCGATCCATGGCAACAAGAGCCAGGGCCAGCGCCTGCGTGCCCTGGGTGACTTCAAGGCCGGCCGCGTGACCGTGCTGGTGGCCACCGACATCGCCGCACGCGGTATCGACATCAACGAACTGCCGAAGGTCATCAACTACGACCTGCCGATGGTGGCCGAGGATTACGTGCACCGCATCGGCCGTACCGGCCGTAACGGTTCGACCGGCCAGGCGATTTCGCTGGTGGCCCAGGACGAAGCCAAGCTGCTGCGCCAGATCGTGCGCCTGCTCGACAAGGACATGGACATCCGCGACGTGCCGGGCTTCGAGCCGCAGACCCCGATCCGCTGGGGCAACAGTGCGCCGGGCAAGGCCGAAGTGCCGGGTGGCGATCGTTCGCCGCGCAAGCATGCGCGTCGTCCGCACAGCGAGGCCCCGCGCCACGCCCATGCCGGCCCGAAGAAGGCCGGTGGCGGCCAGCGTGATGGCGCCGGTCGCGGTGCACCGCGCGGTGGCCAGCCGCAGGGCCAGCGCCGTGGCGGTGCCGGTCGCAGCCAGGGTGGCGGCGGCGGTCGCGCCAGCTGATTCCTACGGGCATCGCTGAAACGCAAAAAGGGCGACGCATCTGCGTCGCCCTTTTTTTTGTGTGTCTCGGGAGCCGGCCAGCGGCCGGCACTACCGGCCCGGTCGTTGGCGCCTGTCCGGCAGTGGCTCGGCGCCCCGACTCAGAAACTGTAGGCCACCGTGATCCGCGCATTGCGGCCGGGCTCGCTGTAGCGGCCGATGCCCTCATCGTTGACGTAGCCGTACAGCGTGTTGGTGCCCTTGTTGATGTTGCGCACGCGCTGCCAGAGGTAGTACTCCTCATTGGTCAGGTTGTAGATACCGGCGCTGAGCTTCCACTGCGGGGTGACGTTCCAGGTGCCGTACAGATCCAGCACGGTGTAGCCATCGGCCTTGTCGACGAAGGCGGGCGTGATGACCTTGCCGGTGGCGTCGGTGGTGTAGGCGTCCTTCGCTTTCTTGGCCACGGCGTGGGTCACGCTGGCGGTGAGGTTCCACACCGGCGACGGCGCGTAGCGCACGCCCAGTACCGCACTGGCCGGCACGATGCTCTCCAGCGGGTCGCCGTTGCGCTTCTCGCCTTCGCTGTAGGAGGCCGCCAGGCGCGAGGACCAGGCGTCGCTGATCTGCCAGCGCCCTTCCAGCTCCACGCCCTTCACCGTCACTTCGCCCGCGTTGGTCGGCATCGTGTAGTTGCGCGAATACAGCACCGGGCCGGTGGCGGTGGTGCGGAAGCCGCCGGGTACCGACTGGACCAGGTTGGTGTACTCGATGAAGTTCTCGTAGCGGTCGCGGAACACCGACAGGCCCAGCTGCGCGCGATCGGTGCTCCAGCGGTAGCCGAACTCCAGATTCAGGCTCTTCTCCGCCTCCAGGTCCGGGTTGGAGACGGTGTCGTTGAGCAGCAGCGGCTGGCCGTTCTGCGCGTTGATGACCTGGGTGGCGCTGGTCGGCGAATACATGTCCGCCACGGTCGGTGCGCGGAAGCCACGCCCCACCTGCGCCCACAGCGCGTGATCGGGCAGGAAGCGGTACTCGGCGCCCAGCTGCCAGCTCGGCGAAGCGAAGCTCACATCGCGCACGGTGCCGGTGCGGTCCACGAAGGTGGCATCCACCTGCGGTGAGTAATCGTAACGGTCGTAGCGCGCACCGGCGCTGAGCGTCAGCCGTTCGTCCAGCAGCTGCACGCTGTCGCGCAGGTACAGGTTCCAGGCGGTCACGTCGGTCTTGGGCACCTGCCGCGGGTCGATCTCCACCGAGGCGACCGCGCCGGCCGCGTTCCAGCGCGTATCAACCGCAGTGAAATCGATGTCGCGCTGCTGCCAGGCCAGGCCGTAGACCACGTCATGGCGCGCGCCGGCAGTGGCGAAGACCTTGCTGAAGTCGGCCGCGGCGCGGTCCAGGGTCTGCTTGGTCGAGCGGTTCTCGCTGCGCAGGCATGGCGTCGTGCCGCCGGGGCAGCCGCTGCCGGCCACGATGGTGGTGATGCCACGGCTGTCGGTGACCTGGCGGTCCAGCTGTGCATCCAGCGTATCGAACAGCGCGTTGTCAGCGCGCCACTGGTAGTTCACCCCGTAGCGGTCACGGTCGTTGGTGTCATGACCTTTGCGCGACAGGTAACCCGGCGCGTAGACGCGCGAGAGGTTGTCCACGTCGTTGGTGGCGCGGCCACGCTCGTAGAGGAAGCCCAGCGTGTTGGCCTCGTCGAGCTGCAGGTCGAACTTGCCCAGCAGATTGTCGCGGGTGCTGTCCACCGGATCCGGCGTGCGGCGACCGACCCCGATGCGGTCGTTGGTGGTGTCATACCACGACTCGGATTCATGGCCTTCGCGGCGGGTGTAGACCAGCATCGATTCGACGATGCCGGTACGGTTGGCAAAGGTCAGCGTGCCCATGGTTTCGTCATTGGCACCGGAGTACCCCGCCTTGAACCCAAGGTGGGTATCGTTGCCGGTACGCGTGAGGTAGTCGGCCGGGTCCTTGGTGGTGAACACCACCGCACCCCCCAGCGCACCGCTGCCGGCGCTGATCGAGTCGGCGCCCTTGATCACGGCCAGGCTTTTGAGGGTATCGATGTCCACATCGCCGCGGCCACCGCGAAAGAACTCGTAGGAACGCGCGGTTTCCACCGATTCGCCCAGGCTCAGACCATCGACGGTGATCGCGACGCGGTCGCTTTCCAGGCCGCGGATATTGAAGCCGTTGTCGCCGAATCGGCCCATGTCCACGATGCTGACACCGGGGATGTAGCGGATCGCTTCTTCCATCGTGTTGGCCATCTCGTTGTCGAGATCGGCCGCGGTAAGGACGGTGACGTTCTGGTTGGTCGAACGGGTTT
Organism: Stenotrophomonas sp. BIO128-Bstrain; assembly: GCF_030128875.1. Classification (NCBI taxonomy): domain Bacteria; kingdom Pseudomonadati; phylum Pseudomonadota; class Gammaproteobacteria; order Lysobacterales; family Lysobacteraceae; genus Stenotrophomonas; species Stenotrophomonas sp. BIO128-Bstrain. Next base: position 3,382,719 of record NZ_CP124620.1, read on the forward strand.
TCTTGGCGCGCTCGGCCTGCACGCGCACGGTATCGAGCGTGCTGGCATCGGCAGCGGTTTCAGCATGCACGGTGACGGACAGGCTGGCGCCAACCGCCAGCGCCAGCAGGGTGAGGGACGACTTCATGATCAAGCTCCGCAGGAGGGGAAAGAAATGGCGTGAGGCCGCGGTGGCGGCGGGCCGTTCCTGGCTGCGGCGATCGGTGGATCGAGCGGGGCTGGGGGGCAAGGGCGCGCAGGGGGCGCGCGCCGGGTTCATCCGTGGGTGCAGGCGTGCGACGTGCAGGGCACGTCCAGGCCGCTAGCGGTTGCCGTTGGCCGAATGCGCGCCGGCGACCGGCTCGGGATCGCGTGCATCGACGACGCCGTCGCCATTGCTGTCGGCGCGGTCGAACATGCGCTTGCCCGAGAGCTGGTACTCGGCAAAGGTCATGCGGCCATCGGTGTCCTTGTCCAGCGAGGCGAAGCGCACGCGGGCCTGGCGCGCGGCATCGGCACGGACACGCTGGCGCTGCTGCTCCAGGCGGCCGCTGAACTCGGCGGTGTATTCGGCCAGCGACAGCGTACCGTTGCCGTCGGCATCGGTGGCGGCGAAGCCCGCGGCACGCACTGCGTCGAACTCGTCGCGATCCACCGCGCCATCCTGGTTGCGGTCGTACAGCTCCAGCATGCCGTTGGCGGTGTGCGAGGTCGGCATCTTCAGCGGATCGCGCGAAGACGCCGCGGCCGTCTCCTGCGTGGCGTTCTGCGAGGCCTCGTAGCCGGCCCAGGTGCGTTCGCCGGCGGCATCGTACTCGGCGCGGCTGATCGCCCCGTTCCCGTCGCGATCCAGTGCCTTGAAACGGGTGTCGGTCTGGCGCAGGTGGCCAGCGCGCGCGTCGGCCAGGCGCACATCGAAGCGCTGCAGGTACTCATCGACGTATTCCTGTTCGTCGACGTGGCCGTCCTGGTTGCGGTCGGTGTCGGTGTAACGCTGCTTGCGGAAGGCCTCGAACTGGGCCCAGCTGACGCTGTCGGTCCCTTCGGTGGCGAACTGCGCCAGGAAGGCAGCCGCGGTCGGGGACACAGGGGTGGCCTTGGTGGCCGGTTGTGCATGGGCGGCCGGCGCCAGCACCAGTGCCAGCAGGGCCGCGGTGAGCGGGACGATCTTCATGGTGGTTCCCCTGGAGAAAGGACGGTTACGGTTCGACAACGTGGACGCGCAGCGATCAGGCGGGCGGCTTCTCGCGGAAACAGCCGGGCGATCCCGGCGGGCGCCATCCTATTCTTATTGCGAATGATTCGCAATACGGAATTTTCACATGGGGTGTGATGGGTGTCCAGCAACCGAAAACAGCCGACGTTGGTCGGCTGTGTCGGACACATAGCGGGGGAGGCCGGCGTGTCACCCCGGGTGTGGTCGGGAGCCGGCCAGCGGCCGGCACTACCGCTGCCGAAGGCGTCAGCCGCGCGGCTTGGTCGGGTTGAGCTGGTTGCCGAAGAAGATCGCGTTCAACAGCAGGCGCTCGGTGCCGTGCCAGTACTTGCGATGCGCCGGGTCATCGGCGAACAGCACCACGTTGCCCTGCCCCTGCGGCGAGACCAGCAGCCAGGCCGCACCAGCGACGCGGCTGCGGTTGCGCTCGGACAGATACCCGTTGACCTTGGGCGCTTCGTCGATGCGTACCACCGTGGAGAACGGGTTGCGGCTGGGCTGGAAGCTCAGGCCGTTTTCCTTGTTCACCGCCAGCTGCCGGCGCGGCACGCCGAAGCCCAGCGGATGCGTGGTGTCCACGTCGGCGCTGAGGATGTTGCCGCTCACGCGTTCGATCGCGGCGATGTCGCGCTGATCGCCAAAGGCGCGTCGTGCCGCCTCCGGTTCCTTCTCCTCCGGCCCCAGCACTTCGTCGCTGAGCTTCTGCTCGATTGCCCAGCGCGCGGCGGTGCCATAGGTGATCAACGTGCCGCCAGCATTGATCCAGCGCTTGAGCGCGGCCACGGCGGTGGCATCGACGCCACCGTAGGTGCCCCCGGCCAGGACAATGGTGGTGTAGCGATCCAGAGCGACCTTGCCGAGCTGGGCCGGATCGATCTTGCTGGCCGGCAGTTGCAGATGCTGATCAAGCAGGAACCAGGCCGAGCCGATCTCGGTTGCACTCACGCCCTCGCCCATCACCAGCGCGACCGCCGGCTTGCGCAGTGCCTTGACACTGTCGCTGCCCAGATCGATACCCCCACGGCTCTGCCCACTGGACAGCGCCTGGATATGCACGCCACTGCTGCGTGCCGCGGCGTCGACCGCCGCGAGCAGTTCGGCACCGGCCAGCGGCTGGCCCGCCACCGGCACCACCACGCTGCCGTAGCCGAACGACTGCTCGCCCTGCGCGGTGGCTGCCGTGAACGGCTGGAACGCGGCGCGGGTCAGCAGGCCCTTGGCCTGCAGCGCGTACAGCGCGCGGCTGGCGTTGTAATCGCGCCAGTCAAACACGTAGGCATAGCCCGCCTCGCCACCGACCACTCTACCGTTCGCGTCCGGCACGCTGGCCACGCGCTCGCCACCGGCAATCCGGCTGCGGCTGGCGGCGAATGCGACGCCGTAGGCTGGTGCGATCGCATAGGAGGTGCTGCCGTAGAACACATCGCCCTTGATCGGCGGGGTGTCGGCGAAGATCGAATGGACGAGGCGGAACTGCGGCTGCGCGGCCTGGACCACGTAGGCACTGCCCGGCTCGAAGCGTTGGCCGTCCACCGTCACCGGGGCGCTCAATGCCTGCACGGTGATCTGGTGCTGCAGCAGCAGATCCAGCAGGCGCCGGGTCAGGCCCGGATCGCCCGCGTCGCCGAACACGAACGACTTCACCGGCTGATGGTTGGCCTGCTTCAGGGCCGACTGGAAGAAATCCTTCTGCAGCTTCAGCAGCCCGTCGCGCTCGGTGACCGCGCCGCGCACGGTGCCCAGGCCAGTGGCCACCTGGTTGCGGATGGTGAAGCCGAAGGTCAGCAGGCCGTTGACCGATTCCTGCACGCGGCCTCGCGAGCTGGCCTGCTCCACGGTCACCCCCACCGCACCGTGGAAGTCCGGGTAGGTCGAGCCATAGACCGGCGAGAAGTTATCGAAGTTCTCCCCGGTGTAGTACAGCGAGCCCAGCGCATCCAGCGACTGTGCGTGGTACTTGGCCAGGGTCTTGTTGAACGCATACGACGACGCCGGGATGAGCGGGCTGTGCATGCTGGCCGGCGACGGTTCGAAGTAGTAGGTGCTGTCCTTGCCCATCTCGTGGAAATCGATCTGGACGTTGGGATACCACTGGTGGAAGTACGCGATCTTCGGCCGCGTGTCCTGCTGGGTCAGCGCCAGCCAGTCGCGGTTGAGGTCGGTGAAGTAGTGATTGGTGCGGCCCTGCGGGAACGGTTCGACATGTTCCTTGTCGGCCGGGTCGGCCGAGGCCGGCGAGGACGCATACGCATTGTGCCAGCTCGCCGCGCGGTCACGCCCGTCCGGGTTCTGCGCCGGATCGAACAGCACCACCGCGTGCTGCAGCCACTGCGCGGTTTCCACACTGCGGTTGGCGACCAGGTAGTAGGCGGTGAGCATCGCTGCTTCACCGCTGGAGGTTTCATTGCCGTGCACGCTGTAGCCCAGCCACACCACCACCGGGCTGCTGCCGGCGGCCGAGAGCGGCTGCGCCGGATCGGCCAGGGTGACGTGCTGGCGCCGCAGCGCCTCCAGGTTCTGCAGATTCTGTGCCGAGGTCACCGTGGCGATCAGCAGCGGGCGGCCCTCGTAACTGCGCCCGATCTCTTCGACCTTGATCTTGTCGGAGTGTTTGGCCAGTTCGTTGAAATACGCCACCAGCTGATCGTGCCGCGTGTAGCGGCTGCCGATCTCATAGCCGAGGAACTGCTGCGGGGTGGGAATGGACGGATCGAACTCGCCGCCCTGCGGGAAGAAGTACGCGCTCTGCGCGAACGCTGGCGCGGCCAGCAACCACAACGCGCCCACCAGCCAGGTGATGGGACGTGACACGACACGATGCAAAGACACAGCAGTTCCCCATGAAGCGGGCCGGCATCTCCGCCGGCCCCGTTGGATGCGCACGCTCCGGTGCAGCCAGGTGCCGGGCCGGCGCGAAGGCGACCGGCCCGCAGGTTCAGAAGCGGTAGTCGAAGCCGACCGTGAAGTAGCGGCCGCGCAGGTCGTACTGACTGAAGTCGTACGGCGCGCGGATACCCGGGAACGAGGCGTCGTACGGCGGTTCCTCATCGGCCAGGTTCTGGATCTTCGCGTACAGGGTCAGCTTGTCGATGCCGGTGTAGCCCAGGTACAGGTCGAACTGGTTGTAGCCATCCACGCGGTCCTGCACGGCGGTGGCCGCGGCGCTGGCCTTCTGGTCGTAGCCGCTGGTGTAGTACCAGGTCAGCGCGGTGCGGAAATCGCCATAGCTCCAGTCGAAGGTGGTGGTCGCCTTGTTCTTGGGCAGGGTGGCGCCGAGGTTGCTGCCGGCGTAATCCACCAGCGGACCACCGACCACGGTGGGGCGGCTGTAGTCGCGCACGTGGGTGAAGGCGGTGCTCAGGCCGAAGTCGCCGGCACGCTCGGTCGGGAAGCGCTGGCGCAGTTCGACATCGAAGCCGGAGGTCTTCAGCTCGCTCAGGTTCTGATAGCGGTTGTAGACCGCCAGCAGCTTGCCGCGCTCATCGCGCAGCACCGCACCGGGTACGTCGTCGGTGACCAGGGTCTGGGTGTTGTTGGTGCCCACCAGGTTCTCCAGCTCGATGCGGTAGTAGTCCACGCTCAGGCTGGTGTTGGACCACGGCGAGAGCACGATGCCGGCGTTGAAGCTCTTGGTGCGCTCGGGCTTGAGGTCGTTGTTGCCCACGGTGAAGAAGGTCGGGTTCTGCCGCGAGCCCGGCACATCCGGATCGCGCGGATCGATCACGCTGCCGTAGGCGATGCTGGTGCTGTTGGAATTCTCCGACAGCGACGGCGCACGGAAGCCCTTGGAGGCGGCCGCGCGCACCAGCAGGATGTCCCACGGCTGCCAGCGCAGGCTCAGCTTGGGCGAGAAGGCATCGCCAAAATCGCTGTAGTGATCGGCGCGCGCAGCGGCCTGCAGCTCCAGGCGCTCGGCCAGCGGCACGTTCACTTCGGCATAGGCCGCGGTCACCTTGCGCTCACCGTGCACCTCGGCGATCGCCGGGCGGATCTGCAGGCCCGCATCGATCTGCCAGGGGTTGTTGGAATCGAGTTTCTCGCGGCGCCACTCGGCACCGGCGGCAAAGCCGATCTCGCCGGCCCAGGTGTGGCCGATCGCACCGGAGATCTTGGCATCCACGCCCTGCAGCACCGACTCGGCCGGGCGCAGCGTGCTGATGTTGATCGCGTTGAGCACGTCCTGCGGGGTGGCCGCGGGATTGAGCAGGTTGTAGCTGCCGGTGGCCAGCGCATCGGCCAGCGCATAGCGGTTGGCGAAGCCACCGGAGACGGTCTCGCGCTCACTGCTGCGCGCACCGAATGCACCCACTTCCCAGTCCCAGTTCTGCAGACTGCCGCGCAGCCCGACCAGGCCGCGGTAAGCCTGCGAGCGGTTGGTCTTGATGGTCGCGCCGAGGTTGAAGAAGGTGTACTCGATCGGTACGGCGCGGCCGTAGGGGTTGTACGGGCTGCTCGCCGGCAGATTGGAGGAGACCGGCTCGGCCAGCCCGGTATCGGCGTTGAGCGCGAAGCGGCCGCTTTCCAGGGTGAAGAACGGGCTGCTGCCGAACCAGGAGACGCCCTTGATCTCGCTGTAGAGCACTTCACCGAAGGCTTCGACGTTGTCGTTCACCCGGAAGGTGCCGTTGACGTAGGCCTGGTAACGCTTGGTCGAGGGGATCAGCGTGGTGTACGGCGCCTGGTTGAAGCCGCAGGTGTTGCCGGCCAGGCCATCGATCGGCGCGCTGGCGACCAGGGTGGTGCCCTCCGGGCAGTTGCCGTTGGCATCGAGCATCGGCACCGAGGTGCCGTTGACCAGATACCGCGCGCCCTTGGCCGACCAGCCGTTCCAGCGGCCGCCGGGCTTGTCGGTGTAGATGCCCGACTTGGTCAGGTCGCGCTGGTCCTGGTCCAGGCGCTCGCGGTTGTAGCCTTCCAGGCTGACCAGGATGTTGTAGCCATCCGTGTCCAGATCACCGATGCCGCCGATGAACTTCAGGTTCTGCTCGTCCAGCCCGCCCTGGTCGGCGGTGCCGAGGCTGCCACCGAGTTCGGCGCCTTCGAAATTCTGCCGGGTGATGATGTTGACCACGCCGGCCACCGCATCGGAGCCGTACACGGCCGACGCGCCGTCCTTGAGCACTTCGATGCGCTCCACGGCGACCAGCGGCAGCGCGTTGAGGTTGACGAAGGTGTCCGACAGGCCGCCGGCCGGGAAGCCGTAGTTGGCCAGGCGACGGCCGTTGAGCAGCACCAGCGTGTTCTTCTGCGACAGGCCGCGCAGGCCGATGCCGGCCGAACCGGAGGCCCAGCCGTTGTTGGTGGTCTCGTTGTTGGCGTTGCCGGTGTTGGCCGAGATCGAGCGCAGCAGGTCGGCGACGGTGGCCTTGCCGGTCTCCTCCAACTGCTGGCGCTCGATCACCTGCACCGGGTTGGCCGACTCGGTATCGGTGCGCTTGATGTTGGACCCGGTGACCCGCACGGCGGCGAGGGTCTTGCTGTCGCCGGCGGCGGCGGCATCGGGGGCGGCGTCGGCGAACGCGGTCAAAGGCGTTGCCAGAGCGACGGACAACGCCGCTACAAGAAGAGTGGGCTTGGGCATGAACTTCAGTGGGGTGGTGGACGACAAGTTCCGCAGTAGTCCATGTCTGGCTGAACCACGGCCAATAACATCTCTTCATACGGATATAAGAGAAACTAACATCTCTTCATCCGGATGGAAATGTTTTCGTTAGCAACAATTAACGGCCTGGCGCTGCCGCGCCCCCGGGCCACCGCTACAATGCGGCCATGGAAATCTTCAAAGTCTTTACCCTCGAGGCCGCTCACCACCTCCCCAATGTGCCGCCGGGCCACAAGTGCGCGCGCCTGCACGGCCACTCGTTTCGGGTGGAACTGAAAGTGGAGGGCGAGCCAGGTGAGCAGACCGGCTGGATCATGGATTTCGGCGACGTCAAAGCCGCCTTCCAGCCGATCTATGACCGCCTGGACCACCACTACCTCAATGACATCCCCGGCCTGGAGAACCCGACCAGCGAGCGGCTGGCGGTCTGGATCTGGAACGAACTCAAGCCGGCCCTGCCCGAGCTGAGCGAAGTCACCGTGCACGAAACCTGCACCTCCGGCTGCCGCTATCGCGGTTGACCCGGAAGCGCAACCCATTGATTGGAAACCGGTTTAACCAAAACCGGACCACAACTGGCAACGAAATGTTGCAATGCAATATTTTCGGCGTATGCTGCATTGCATCAACGTTCTCGAGCCGTCCTGACCATGGCGTCCGCGTTCACCGATTCCTTCAGCGACTACACCCGCCAGCTGGCCGCCAGGGCCACGCGCGCCAACCGGCTCGCGCTTGAAAATGCCGAAAGCATGTTCGGGGTGCAGTTGAAGACGCTGGAGAAGAACATCACCGCCACCAGCGGGTTCTTCGGTGAAATCGTGCAGTCACAGGATTCCGGCACGCTGCAGTCGCTGCTGCCCAAGGGCGCGCAACTGGCGCGTGACAACCTCGCCCGTTGGACCAGCGCCAGCCAGGAAGTGGCCGGCCTGGGGTTGAAGGCCTCCGAAGCCTTCAGCGAACTCGCCCGGCAGCCGTTCGCGGCCGCCACGCCCAGCGCAGGCAAGACCCGCGGCTGAGCCGGACAACATCGAATTTGCGTGGGTCCCTCCCCCCACGCAATCCCAGACCCGACAGAACCCTCCCTCTGTCGGGTCTTTTTTTTGGGCGCTGTTACCGCGCTGCCGGCAACGAGAACACGAACAACGCCCCTTCCCGGCTCTCCAGCAGGCGGATCTCACGCCCGTGCAGCTGCACGATGCGATGCACGATCAGCAGGCCCAGCCCACCGCTGTCCGGCCGCTGGCTGCTCAACGCCGGCATCGCGGTAAACAGGGTGGCGCGGCGTTCGGCGGCAATGCCCGGGCCGGTATCGGCCACGCTGACCTGCACCTGGCCATCGGCCGCGCGCAGGGTGACCGTGATGCGCCCGCCTTCCGGCGTATGGCGGATCGCGTTGTCGAGCAGGTTGGTCAGCACCCGCTCGATCAATGCCAGGTCCGCGATCACCGGCGGGATACCCGGCGGAATGTCGGCGCTGAGTGTCTGCCGGCGGGACTCGCCCGCCAGCTCGAATTTCTGGAACACATCCTGGATCAGATCCGGCAGCGAGAACGCCTGGCGGTCCAGTACGACACCGCCGTGTTCGAGCCGGGCCAGCTCGAACAACGCCTGGGCCAGGCGCCCGACCTTGTGGCTCTGCGACAGCGCGATCGAGAGATAGCGCTGGCGCTCGTCGGCGCCCAGCGTGGCGTCTTTGAGGGCCAGCGTTTCCAGATACCCGTGCAGCGAGGACAGCGGCGTGCGCAGGTCGTGGGAGATATTGGCCACCAGCTCGCGCCGCTGCAGGTCCTGTTGGCGCAACTGTTGCCATTGCTCGCCCAGGCGCTGGGCCATGTGACCAAAGCTGTGCTGCAGGATGGCCAGTTCATCGCGCTCGCCGCTGCGCAGCGGCGCCGGCGGCGGGGCGGCATCGGGAGTGGCGGCATCGACATCGAAGGACTGGATGCGCCGGGTCAGCTGGCGCAGCGGGCGGGTGACCCAACGGAACGCGACCAGGCCGGCCAGCAGGCCCACCACCGCGACGATCGCCAACGACCACAGCGTGGTGCGCAGCGTACTGTTTGCGGCGATGTTGGCCGCCAGTGCTTCTCGCTGTTCACCGACCAGCACCACGTAGATGTAGCCGGCCTGATGCCCCTGCACCCACAGCGGCGCCGCGTTGAACACCTTGCGGCCGGTGGCGCTGCGCGGGTCATCGCCGAGGATCGGCAGCGGCTCGTCGCGCAGCAGCGCCTTTACCGGTGCCAGATCGACCCGGCTGCGCTTGAGATGACCGTCCGGAGCATCGTGGCCGAGGATGCGGCCCTGGTCGTCGAGCAGGTATACCTCCACGCTCGGGTTGACCGCCATCAGCTTGCCGAACAGCGCGCGCACTTCGCCGTTGCGCATGCCGCGGCCATCCATCAACTCGCCACTGCGCGCGATGTGTTCGGCCAGCCCGCGCGAGAGGCGCTGTACGGTTTCCTGCTCATGCACCGTGGTGCTGCGCATCTGGATCCACACCAGCGCGCCACAGCACAACAGCAGCAGCGCGAAGAACACCGCGGACAGGCGCTGCGACAACGTGAGCCGGATCATGCGCCGCCCCCTTCGTTGCCATCGACCAGTTTGTAGCCCCGTCCCCAGACCGTCTGGATGCGCTGCGGATTGGCCGCATCGCGCTCGATCTTGTTGCGCAGCCGGTTGATGTGGGTGTTGACGGTGTGTTCGTAGCCGTCGTGCTGGTAGCCCCAGACCTGGTTGAGCAGGTCCATGCGCGAATACACCTGGCCTGGGTGACGGGCGAAGAAGTAGAGCAGGTCGAATTCGCGCGGGGTCAGTTCCAGTGGCCTGCCCTCCACCTGCGCCGTGCGTGCGACCGGGTCGATGCGCAGCCCGGCCACCTCGGTTTCACCGGCATCGATGCGCGCGTTCTGCGCCATCGCTTCCACGCGGCGCAGCAGTGCTTTCACGCGTGCGACCAGTTCCAGCATCGAGAACGGTTTGGCCAGGTAGTCATCCGCACCCAGCTCCAGCCCGAGGATGCGGTGCACTTCGCTGGCGCGGGCACTGGTGATGATGATCGGGGTGTAGCGCGTCATCGCGCGGGCGCGCTTGCAGATCTCCAGGCCGTCCACGCCGGGCAGCATCAGGTCCAGCACCAGTGCGCTCCACGGCTGCGCTTCGAGCAGGGCCAGGCCTTCATCGCCGGTGGCGGCATGGGTGACCTCATAGCCCTCATCGCGCAGGTGCATGCGCAGCAGGTTGGCGATGTGGACATCGTCTTCGACGATCAGGACACGCTTGGCGCTGCTCATCGGCTCGGGGGGCGGCAGGAGGGCATGAGGCATTGTCGGCGGATCGCGACCGGAATGTGTCACGGAAAATTTAACCCCGCGTGAGGATTCGTTGACCGGGCCGGGCGCAGCATGGCCGCATCGTTCCCGTACCCGGAGATCGGCCATGCGCTACACACGTCGCACTGTGCTTGGAATGGGTGGCATGGCGGCCGCCGCCGGTCTGTTCGGCCTGACCGCCTGCAGCGGCCCTGCCCCGGCGGCCCCTGCCGCGCCTGCGCGCCAGTTCGAGGTCATGCGCAGCGATGCGCAGTGGCGCGAGCAGCTCACCCCGGCCCAGTACAGCGTGCTGCGCCGGCAGGGCACCGAGCGGCCGTTCAGCAGCCCCCTCAACAAGGAACACCGGCGCGGCACCTTCACCTGTGCAGGGTGCGCGCTGCCGCTGTTCTCCTCCTCCACCAAGTTCGACAGCGGTACCGGCTGGCCCAGCTTCTGGGCGCCGCTGCACGATGCCGTCGGCGAAGACCGCGACACCACGCTGGGCATGGTCCGGGTCGAGGCGCACTGCCGGCGTTGCGGTGGCCACCTCGGCCACGTCTTCGATGACGGCCCGCGCCCGACCGGACTGCGCTATTGCATGAACGGCGTGGCCATGAATTTCGTCGCGGCCTGAGCGCCGCACTCCCTGCGTCATAGAAGGACCTCTCCATGCTTCTGCTCGTGCTGGCCTACCTCGGTGGCGTGCTCACCATCCTCAGCCCCTGCATCCTGCCGGTGCTGCCGTTCGTGTTCGCACGGTCCGACCGCCCTTTCCTGCGCAGTGGGCTGCCGCTGCTGATCGGCATGGCGCTGATGTTCGCCGTGGTCGCCAGCCTGGCGGCGGTGAGCAGCCAGTGGGTGGCGCAGGCCAACCAGATCGGACGCTGGATCGCGCTGGTGGTGATGGCGGTGTTTGCGCTGGCGCTGCTATGGCCGGCGCTGGCCGACCGCCTGCTGTCCCCGTTCCAGCGGCTGGGCGCGCGGCTGAGCGCCTCGGCCGATGCGGCCAGTGATGCCGGACGCGGGGGCGTTGGCACCTCGCTGCTGATCGGCATCGCCACCGGCCTGCTGTGGGCACCGTGCGCGGGTCCGATCCTCGGCCTGATCCTCACCGGCGCGGCGTTGCAGGGGGCCAGTGTCGGCACCAGCGGGCTGCTGCTCGCCTATGCACTGGGCGCGGCCACCTCGCTGGCCCTGGCGATCTGGATCGGCGGGCGTGTGTTCGCCGCGCTCAAGCGTCGCCTCGGCGTGGGGGAGTGGGTACGCCGCGGGCTGGGCATCGCCGCATTGCTGGCGGTGGTCGCCATCGCGATGGGCTGGGATACCGGCGTGCTGACCCGGCTCTCCACGGTCAGCACCGCCAAGCTGGAACAGGGCCTGCTTGACGTGCTGCCGGCACAGCAGCCTGCTGCCGGTGCCGCGATGACGAGCGCGGCCAGTGCCCCCGGTCAGCCGCTGCCGGTGGAAGGCACCCTGCCCCCGCTGGCCGGTGCGACCGGCTGGCTCAACAGCCCGCCGTTGGATGCGCAGGCGCTGCGCGGCAAGGTGGTGCTGGTCGATTTCTGGACCTACTCCTGCATCAACTGCCTGCGTGCCATGCCCTACGTGCGCGAGTGGGCCGAGCGCTACCGCGACCACGGGCTGGTGGTGATCGGCGTGCATGCGCCGGAGTTTGCCTTCGAGCGCAACCTGGCCAACGTGCAGCGCGCGGTGAACGATCTGAAGGTCACCTACCCGGTGGCGATCGACAACGACTTCGCCATCTGGCGCGGCTTCAACAACAAGTACTGGCCGGCCCACTACTTCATCGACGCGCAGGGCCGGATCCGTGCGCATCACTTCGGTGAGGGCAACTACGCACAGTCCGAGCAGATCATCCGCCAGCTGCTGCGCGAGGCCGGCAACACGCTGCCCGGTGACGATGCACCGGTGGCCATGACGCTGGACGGCGTGGCGCGTCAGGCCGACATGGACAACCTCAAATCGCCGGAGACCTACCTCGGCCATGCACGGGCCGAGAACTTCGCCTCGCCCGGCGGCCAGCGCCAGGATCAACCCGCCGACTACGCCGCGCCTGCGACGCTGCAGCACAACCGGTGGGCCCTGGCCGGGCGTTGGACCGTGGGCAACGAAGATGCCCGGCTGGAAACGGGCGGCGGCCGCATCGCCTTCCGCTTCCATGCGCGCGACCTGCACCTGGTGCTGGCCCCGGGCGAAGACGGCAAGCCCGTGCGGTTCCGCGTGCGCATCGATGGGCACGTGCCGGGTGCCGCGGCCGGTGGCGATGTTTCCGCCGACGGCGACGGCGTCGTGGATGAAAACCGCCTGTATCAGCTGATCCGCCAGTCCGGCGACGTGCAGGAGCGCACCTTCGAGATCGAGTTCCTCGATCCAGGCGTGCGCGCCTACGCCTTTACGTTTGGTTGAGGAGCCATCGCATGAAGATCGCATTCGACAAACTCGTTGCCGGCGGCATCGCCGTTGCCATCGCGGCACTCACCGCCAGCGTGGTGGTGGGCCTGGATCGGCCCGCACAGGCTGCCGCGGCCGCTGCGACGGTGGCCGTGCCTGCACCGACCGGCAAGGCGGACCTGCGCCAGCCGGGCGTGAAGCGCGCCCAGGTGGTATTCGCCGGCGGCTGCTTCTGGGGCGTGCAGGGCGTGTTCCAGCACATCAAGGGCGTGGACAGTGCGCTCTCCGGTTACATCGGCGGCAGCGCGGCGAACGCGACCTACCCGCGCGTCGGCAGCGGCGGTACCGGCCATGCCGAGGCGGTGCAGGTGACCTACGACCCCTCGCAGGTGAGCTACGGCCAGTTGATGCAGGTGTTCTTCTCGGTGGCGCACGATCCGACCCAGCTCAACCGGCAGGGCCCGGACCGCGGCACCCAGTACCGCTCTGCGGTCTATGCCGACGACGCCGCCCAGCGCGATGCCACCCGTGCCTACATCGCCCAGCTGCAACAGGCCAGGACCTACGCCGCGCCGGTGGTCACCCAGGTCGACGGCGGCAAGCCGTTCTTCGCCGCCGAGGGCTACCACCAGAACTACCTCACGCTGCACCCCGAATCGCTGTACATCCGCATCAACGACCTGCCCAAGGTGGCCGCGCTGAAGCAACAGTACCCGGCGCTGTACCGCGAGCAGCCGCGCCTGGTGAGCACCACGATCTCGGCCCGCTGAGCGCGCTCGGGAAGGAGAAAAAAGCACGGCACACAGTGACCTGCCGTGCGCGGGGGGAAGTCGCAAGAGCGCATGGTAGGCTGGCGCCAGACGCGGATACAGATGCAGATGACTGGCATCCGCACGGTTACAGATTCTGTGGATGCAGCTGCCGATGGCGACCAACCTCTACCAATCCCTGGCCGATGAAATGGCCGACGCGATCCGCAGCGGACGCTTGCCGGTCGGCGCCCGCCTGCCCTCGCTGCGCGGGCTGGCGACGCAGCGCAGCCTCAGCCTCAACACGGTGATCGCGGCCTATCGGCAGCTGGAAGACGCCGGGCTGGTGCTGCCGCGGCCCAAGGCCGGCTTCGTGGTCAGCCCACGCCTGCCCGAACCCACGCAGACGCTGCGGCAGGCACCGTCGCCGCCGAGCGCACCCGCCCAGCAGGCGATGATGGCGCGCGTGCTGGCCGCGCAGCAGCAGCCGGGCATCGTCGATCTGGCCTTCGCCGGCCCGCGCGGCAAGCGCTTCTATCCCGGCGCGCAGCTGGCCCGCAGTACCGCGCAGGTGCTGCGTCGTGCCGCCACCACGGTGGAGACCTACGCACGTCCCAACGGTGCGGCGCGGCTGCTGGCGCAGATCGTGCAACGTGGGCCGCGGCTGGGGCTGCACACCACGGTGGATCGGCTGGTGCTGACCCATGGCGCGATGGAAGCCCTGCAGCTGGCCCTGCGCGTGGTGACAAAACCCGGCGATGCGGTGGCGATCGAAGCGCCCTCGTACTTCAACATCTACCCGCTGCTGCGCAGCTTGGGCCTGCGCGCGATCGAGCTGCCGACCCATCCACGCGACGGGCTCGATCTGAATGCGCTGGAAGCCCTGCTCGCCGCCGGTGGCATCGCCGCGATCATGGCCATGCCGACCGTGCACAATCCGCTCGGCGGCAGCATGCCCGTGCCGAACAAACAGCGCCTTGCCGCGCTGGTGAACCATTACCAGGTGCCGTTGATCGAAGACGCGGTCTACGCCGAACTGCAGTTCAAGGAGCCGCTGGAACCGCTGGCCAAGAGCTTTGATCGCGATGGCTGGATCATGGTCTGCAGTGGTTTCTCCAAGACGCTGGCGCCGGATTACCGGATCGGCTGGCTCGACGGGGGTCGCTTCGCTGCCGATATCCAGCTGCTGAAATTCCATTCTTCCGGCGCCGAATCACGCCTGCTCGGCGATGCGGTGGCGGCATTCCTGGAGGCCGGAAACTACGAACACCACCTGCGTGGGCTGCGCCGGCTCTACAGCGACCAGGTGAGCCACGTGCGTGGGCTGATCGCCCAGCATTTTCCGCCCGGCACCTCGGCCACCCAGCCGACCGGTGGCTTCCTGCTGTGGGTGGAACTGCCCGCGGCGATCGATGCCGGGGACCTGTTCGAGCAAGCGCTGGCCGAGGGCGTGGTGTTCATGCCCGGCCAGGTGTACTCACGCGGTGCGCGATACCGTCATTGCCTGCGCCTGTCGTGCTGCCAGGAACTGGATGCGCGCTTCGTCGGTGCCATCGCCACCGTCGGCCGGCTGGCCAACGCGCTGCAGGCGCGCGCGGCGGGCTGACGCTCAGAACACCAGGCGGTCTGCCAGGCTCGCCGGATCCGCACCCGGCGCATACGGCAGGCGGCCCCAGCACGGCATCGGCAACCGCGCCTTGAGCAGCGCGACATTCTCATCGCGGCGCGCCATCGCCGGGTCCACCTCGTTGGCGATCCAACCGATGCAGTGCGCGCCGCGGGCCGCGATCGCCTCGGCGGTCAGCCGTGCGTGGTTGAGGCAACCCAGCCGCAGCCCGACCACCATCACCACCGGCAGCTTCAGCGCCTGCACCAGATCACTCTGGTCCAGCGTGGCCGACAGCGGCGCCAGCCAGCCGCCGACGCCCTCCACCACCACCGTGTCCGCGCTGGCACGCAGGCGCGCGAAGGCAGCTTCGATCGGCGCCAGCGACAGTTGCACGCCCGCTTCTGCCGCGGCGATCTCCGGCGCGAGCGGCTGCTCCAGCGCAAAGGGGTTCAGGTCGTCGTACCCGGGCGTCGGCACGCTGGCAGCCAGCAGGGCGGTGGCGTCCTCGTTGCGCAGGCCCTGCGGGGTGCGCTCACAGCCGCTGGCGACCGGTTTCATGCCCACGGCCGTGCCGCCATGCCGGCGCAGGGCATGCAGCAGCACGCAGCTGCTGAAGGTCTTGCCGATGCCGGTATCGGTACCGGTGACGAACAAAGCGGCGGGCAACGGCGCAGGCAGGGACATGAAAGACGACCAGGGCTGGAAGCGCGTCATTATCCGCCGTCCCGGCAACGCCGCGGTGCGGTCTGCTGCGTTCCGCCGGCCCCGGCGCAGGCGGGCGTGCGGCTTGGTAGACTGCGGCCATGTTCGATACCTCCACGCTTACCGGCAGCAAGCCGGAACAGTACGGCCAGCTGCTGGCCCAGGCCCGTGCCCTGGTGCATGGCGAGCGCGACCGCATCGCCAATGCGGCCAACCTGTCGGCGCTGGTCTACCACGCCCTGCCGCACCTGAACTGGGTCGGCTTCTACTTCTTCGATGGCAAGGAGCTGGTCGTCGGCCCGTTCCAGGGCCTGCCCGCCTGCGTGCGCATTCCGCTCGACAAGGGCGTGTGTGGCGCCGCCGCCTCGCAGCGGGTTACCCAGCGCATCGAAGATGTGGACGCCTTCCCGGGCCACATCGCCTGCGACTCGGCCTCGCGCTCGGAGCTGGTGGTGCCGCTGGTCCACAACGGCAACCTGGTCGGTGTATTCGATCTGGACAGTCCCTCGCTGGCGCGCTTCGACGCCGAGGACCAGGCCGGCCTTGAAGCGATCGCCGCGGTGTTCGTCGAGGCCCTGGGATGAGTGGCGCCAAGCTGCGCAACATCGGCCCGAAGAGCGCAGCATGGCTGCGCCAGGTCGGTCTGCGTACGCCGGAAGACCTGGTGGCGGTCGGCGCCGTGGGTGCCTTCGTCAAGGTGCGCCGTGCCGGCTTCAAGCCGAGCCTGAACCTGCTCTATTCGCTGGAAGGCGCGCTGCAGGACTGCCACTGGCAGGAACTGCCGGAAGCACGCCGCACCGTGCTGGTGGCCGAGTACGAGGCCATCATCGCCGAGCAGCCGCTGAAGAAGGCGCCGCCCGCGTCCGGCCCGGTCTACGACCGCACGGTCGAGCATCGCGACCATGAGGGCGATGACGCACCGCCGTTCGAGAGCGACGACGAGCCTCGCTGATCCGCACGGACCGACGCATCGTCGGTCCTGCGCGCTTCATACCTGCTGCAGTTCCAGCAGCTCGCCCCAGAGTTGATCGTCTTGGCGCTCCACGCGCAGCCGCAGCCGCGTGCCGTGGTCGATGCGCAGCGCCCAGCACATCTCCATCGGCAACCCACAGACCTGCGACAGCACCATCCGCAGCGGCCCGCCATGACTGACGATCAGGGTCGGCACCGGGTCCGGATCATCCAGCAGCCGATGCAGCCCACGCGCGATGCGGCGCTCGAAGTGGCCCCAGCTTTCGCCGTGCGGCGGCGGGTTGGCGTGCGGGTCCAGATGGAACGCCGACAGCGCGTCCATCGGCAGCGCCTCCAGCGCGGCACCATCCCAGTCGCCGAAATCCAGCTCTTCCCATTCCTCGTCAGTGTCCACCCCCCGCCCGAGCGGGGCCGCCAGCGCTTCGGCCGTGCGCACGGCGCGCTGCCGTGGCGAGCACAGCACGCGCTCCCAGGACAGCGCCGCGTAGCGCGCGCACAGCGCATCGGTGGCGCCCTCATGCAGCGGTGGATCGGTACGGCCATCGAGATGGTCGTCGCGGCCGGTGCTGGCGTGGCGGATCAGGTCGAGGATCATGCCGGGCCCCCTCTGCTGCCCGCTGCGGCCGGCCGGTGAGGGTCACGGGCGTCGGTACCGGGGTGCTGCAACCACGTCGGGGTCATGGAGATCACATCGAAAAAGCGAGGCGCATTCTAACCGGTGCGCTCCACCGGCCCGGCCGATGGCTTAGACTGCGCCCACTTTCAGGTGACCCGGGGCTGCAATGCCGCCGGGTTGAAACGGGAAGCCGGTGACGCGTCAGGCCTCGTGCCCCGCCGCCACTCCGGCGCTGCCCCCGCAACGGTAAGCGAGGAAACACCAGGCAACACGCCACTGTGCTCCGGCATGGGAAGGCGCCTGGCACGATGGCACCGCCATCGACCCGCAAGCCCGGAGACCGGCCTGGAAGACGACTGGTTGCGATGCGGCGGGCATGGCGGCGGCAAGCGGCGCCGTGCGCGTCCGCCCACCGTCGATCCATCCCTGCAGCGCGATCATCCCCACCCCTTGCCGCGCGGGCGTGCGCGGTGCATGGAGTCATCGATGAAGCTGCAGATCCAAGTCCTTTCCCTGGCCGTGTTGTCGGCCCTGCCCCTGCTGGCGTCGGCCCAGGACGAGGCGACCGCGCTGGACCAGGTACTGGTCACCGCCACCCGCACCCCGATCGCCCTGCAGGACAGCATCTCGCCGGCCCAGGTGATCGACCGCGCCGAGATCGAGCGCAGCCAGGCACCGTCGCTGCAGGACCTGCTGCGCGGCCGGGCCGGCATCAACCTCAACAACAGCGGTGGCCTGGGCAAGCAGAGCTCGCTGTTCCTGCGCGGCACCAACTCGGCCCACACCCTGGTGCTGATCGACGGCGTGCGCATCAACACCGGTGACCTCGGCCTGGCCATGATCCAGGACCTGCCGCTGGCGCAGATCGAGCGCATCGAGATCGTGCGTGGCCCGCAGTCCAGCCTGTACGGCGCCGACGCGATCGGTGGCGTGATCCAGATCTTCACCCGCCGCAATGCTGGCCAGTTCGCCCCGCACCTGCAGCTCGGCGGCGGCAGCAACGGCCTGCGCGAGGCCAGCGGTGGCTTCGGTGGCAGTGGCGAGCGTGGCTGGTTCGGCACCGACATCGCCTACCAGCACACCGACGGCATCAACGCCTGCCGCGGCTCCGTCTCGCCGTTCGCCGGCTGTGGCGCCGATGAGCCCGACCGCGATGGCTACCGCAACCTGTCGATGAGCCTGCGCGGCGGCTATGCGCTGACCGATACGCTGAGCCTGGAAGGCACGGCGCTGCGCGCCGAAGGCGAGAACCACTACGACGGCTACTACAACTACTCCGAGACCCTGCAGCAGGTGCTCGGTGGCAAGCTGCGCTACACGCCCAGCGCGCGCTTCAACCTGACCGTCAATGTCGGCCGTGCCGACAACGAATCGGACAACTTCAACGGTGATACCTGGCTGGGCAACGCGCAGACCCACCGTGACAGCGCCTCGGTGCAGGCCGATATCGGCATCGCCGACGGCCAGCTGCTGAGCGCCGGCGTGGACTGGAGCCAGGACAACCTGGACGGCAGCAGCGCCGGCTATCTGGTCGACAGCCGCGACAATACCGGCGTGTTCGTGCAGTACCAGGGCCGCTTCGGCGCGCACCACCTGCAGGCCAGCGTGCGCAACGACGACAACGAGCAGTTCGGCAACCACACCACCGGCAGCCTCGGCTGGGGCCTGGAGCTGGGCAGCGGCTTCCGCCTCAACGCCAGCTACGGCACCGCGTTCAAGGCCCCGACCTTCAGCGACCTCTACGACCCGTGGAGCGGCGTGCCGACCCTGGACCCGGAAAAATCCAAGAGCGCGAACGTCGGCATTGCCCAGCAGGGCGACGGCTGGCGCTGGGGCCTGGATGTGTACGAAACGCGCATCGATGATCTGATCACGTACGACGCGACGACCTTCATGATGTCGCAGGTCGAGAAGGCCCGCATCCGCGGCGCCGAACTGACCGGTGCGATCACCGTGGCCGGGTTCGACCTCAATGCACAGCTCAGCCACACCGACCCGCGCAACCGCACCGACGGCAGCCCGCAGTTCGACAACTGGCTGGCCCGCCGCGCCCAGAACACCGCGCGCCTGGACGTGGATCGCCGCTTCGGTGACTTCCGTGCCGGCCTCACCGCCAACGGCGCCGGCAAGCGTTACGACGATGCGGCCAACACCGTGCGCCTGGGTGGCTATGGCACCGTGGATCTGCGCCTGGAATACGCGCTGAGCCGCGACTGGTCGGTGCTGGGCCGCGTCAGCAATGTGTTCGACCGCGATTACGAAACCGTTGCCTGGTACAACCAGCCGGGCCGCGAGTACCGCCTGAGCGTGCGTTACCAGCCGAAATAAGCGCACGGGACGGCGGCACCGCTGCCGTCCCGCCCTCAGCAGCTGCCGACCATTGGTCGGCACAACCATTGAACCTGGTAGGTGCCGACCGTTGGTCGGCACACGCGTATTAGAGCGCCAACAATTCCCGCAGATCGTCCATCACGGCCACTGCCTCGACATTGTCCAGATCCAGCCCGCGAGGATAGCCATAGCGCACCAGCGCCACCGGCATGCCTGCATCCACCGCGGCGCGGTAATCGGTGATCGAATCACCCACCATCAGGGCCGCCTCGACGGCCACCTCGAAGCGCGCCGCGATATGCCGCAACGGCGCACCACTGGGCTTGCGTTCCGGCAGCGAATCTCCGCCCAGCACCAGCGCGAACTGATCCTGCAACCCGAAATGCTGCAGCAACGGCGCCACCAGCGCCGACGGCTTGTTGGTGCAGATCGCCAGCGTCACCGCGCGTTCGCGCAATGCGGCCAACGTGTCGGTCACACCATCAAACAGACGTGGGCTGCGCAACAGGCACGCCTCGTAGTGCCGCATGAAACCGGGCATCACCTTGTCCAGTTCGACGGCGCTGCCAGCCGCATCGAATGCCTGCTCCACCAACCGGCGCACACCATCGCCGATCCAGGTCAGCACGGTGGCCTCGGGCACGCGCGGCAACTGCCAGTCCTCCAGCGTGCGGTTCAACGCCTCGGCGATATCGGCGGCGCTGTCCACCAGCGTGCCATCCAGATCGAACACCACCAACGGATACGGGTACGACACAACTCAACTCGCTTGTACGACGTGGGGAGGGTCATTGTACGTGGCGGCCAGACACATACTGTGCATCCAACCTCGTAGAGCTGCGGCTCAGGACCCGATGTAGCGATATCGCCAGCGCAGTCCCTCTGGACCAACCTGAATCTCACCGTGAAGCATGGCTTCCGTCGCACGCCCGTCTGCAAAGAGAATGCAGTCCACGCCGTAACAATAAGGCTGCTCGAATGCGTAGACCTCCATCAACGGATGACTGAAGCGATAATCGGTGAATGCTGTAGCCGCCGGTGCGATATCCACAGATGACAAGGCAATGTCAAACTCGCCGAGGCACTCGAGCATCTCCTCCAACACAGCAGGCGAAATCCCGAACGCCGCCTGCAGCAAGTGCGTATCCCCATCCCTGAGCGCCTGGATGAAAGACGACGTCAGTGCGTAGCTCTGCTCATTACTTACATCCACCTTTTCTCTCCGCCATATCTTCACTGCCAGCATACTGCTCGTACTCAGATCTGCGCCAGGAATGCCGGGCTGGCAAAA
The DNA here is from genome assembly GCF_030128875.1 of Stenotrophomonas sp. BIO128-Bstrain. Taxonomy (NCBI): domain Bacteria; kingdom Pseudomonadati; phylum Pseudomonadota; class Gammaproteobacteria; order Lysobacterales; family Lysobacteraceae; genus Stenotrophomonas; species Stenotrophomonas sp. BIO128-Bstrain. Next base: position 3,403,512 of record NZ_CP124620.1, read on the forward strand.
CGTTCCACCAGGAAATCCAGGAAGCTGCGCATGATCGTCGGCAGCTGCCGGCGTGACGCATACACCGCGTGGATACCCAAGCCTTCCACTTCGTAATTAGGCAGCACCTCGATCAGCTCGCCACTGCGGAGCAATGGGGCGATCTGGTACGTCGGCAACATCGCGATGCCGGCGCCGGCGCGCACCGCTTCGAGCAGCAGCGACGCTTCATTGGCACTGATGTTGCCGCCCACCGCCACCGCGATCTTCCGTCCGTCGCGTTGCAGGTGCCACACGCTCTTGCCGACATAGTGGTGCGTCAGGCAGTTGTGCGCGGCCAGTGCGTCGGCGGTGGTCGGCGTGCCGTGCTCGGCCAGGTACGACGGCGCCGCGCACAGCACCGAACGGCACGGCGCCAACGGCCGCGCGATCAGACTCGGATCGATCGCGCGCGAAATGCGCACCGCGATGTCCACGCGCTCTTCGACCAGATTCACCACCCGATCCACCAGCAGCAGTTCCACGCGGGTGAGCGGATGCCGCTTGACGAACGCCGCCACCGCCGCCGCCAGGTGGATCTGCCCGAAGGAGACACTCGCGGTGACCCGCAGCAGCCCGTGCGGCTCGGGGTTGTCCGCGGCCAGCTCACCGCGCAGCTCATCACCGATCGCCAGCATCTGACGGAACCGCAGCAGCGCGGCTTCGCCCGGCCCGGTCAGGCTGATCCGGCGCGTGGTCCGGTGCAACAGCCGCGCGCCCAGCCAGCGCTCCACCTCGGCCAGATAACGGGTCACCATCGCCCGCGACATCTCCAGTGCCTCGGCCGCTGCGGTCAGGCTGCCGCGCTCGGCGACCTCGACGAACACGTTCATGGCGGTCATCCGGTCCATTTGATCGATCCGTGCAACAAATTAGGCCGTTATACGCGGTTTTTCGTTCGATTCCAGAGGCATACGCTGGCCTTCCTTCCTCAACGGACCTGCCCCATGAAAATCGCGCTTGTTGGTGCCACCGGCAATATCGGCCGTGAAATCACCCGCCAGGCCCTCGCCCGCGGCCATCAGGTCACCGCCATCGTGCGCCGCGAGACCGACCTGCCGGCCGAACTGGAGGGCGCCCAGCTGGCCGTCGCCGCGCTGGACGATACCGATGCCCTGGCAGCCGTGATCGCCGGCCACGACGTGCTGGCCAGCGCCTTCGGCCCGCGCCCGGGTGATGCGCCGAGCACCGTGACCACCACCAGCGCCGCGCTGGTCAAGGCAGCCCGCCAGGCCGGCGTACCGCGCTTCATCATGGTCGGCGGTGCGGGTAGCCTGGAAGTCGCCCCGGGCGTGCAACTGGTGGACACCGAGGGCTTCCCGGATGCCTACAAGCCGGTCGCCCTGGCCGCGCGCGAGACGCTGAAGCAGCTGCAGGCCGTCGACGACCTGGACTGGACCTTCTACTCGCCCGCCGCCGAGATCGGCCCCGGCCCGCAGCGCGGCGGCTTCCGCACCCAGGCTAAGAATTTCCTGGTCGGTGCCGACGGACACAGCCGGATCAGCTACGCCGACTACGCCGACGCCTTCGTCAGCGAGATCGAAACCCCGCAGTACGTGCGGCAGATCGCCACGGTTGCGTACTGACCAAGCCGCCGATGTGAAGCAGCCGACCAACGGTCGGCTCTACCGGCCCCGGGGTGATGCCGGGGCCGTCCCGCCCCGGGGTCATGTCGGGGCCGTATCGCCCCGGTGCGATGCCGGGGCCGCACTGCACAGGACTTCTTGAAATGCCGAACGTTTCCCGCACCACCCTGGCCCTGGCGTTGGCGCTCGGTACCGCGCTCACCGTCAGCCCACCGGCCATCAGCCACGCCGCTGCGGCCACCGCCGAAGCCCACGTGCTGCAGGTGCAGCCCTACCACCCCGGCGACGAGGCGCTGTTCTCGGTCGCGTCCACCCTGATCACCGGCCGCCACGACGCCATCCTGGTCGACGCCCAGTTCGCCGCATCCGACGCCGCCCAGCTGGTGCAGCGCATCCGCGCCTCCGGCAAACGGCTGACCACGATCTACATCAGCCACGGCGACCCCGACTACTACTTCGGCCTGGCCACCCTGCAGGACGCCTTCCCCGACGCCCAAGTCCTCGCCACCCCCGCAACCGTTGCCCACATCAACGCCACCCAGGCCGCCAAACTCGCGTACTGGGGCCCGCAGATGGGTGCAGGCAAACCCACCCGCATCGTCATCCCCGAACCCCTCGACCGCGACACCCTCACCCTCGAAGGCCAACCGATCAAGATCATCGGCCTCACCGGTCCCACCCCGGACCGCACCGTCCTGTGGATCCCCGCCCTGCGCACCATCCTCGGCGGCATCCCGATCGTCGCCGGCGAACACGTCTGGATGGCCGACACCCAAAGCGCCCAATCGCACGCGCACTGGCTGCAGACCCTGGCCACCATCAAGGCCCTGAAGCCGACGCGCGTCATCCCGGGCCACTACGCAACGGGTGCCGCCCTGGACATCAGCGCCGTGGATTTCACCGCCGACTACATCCGCGCCTTCGACGAAGAAACGGCACGCAGCAACGACGCCAACGCACTGATTGCCGCGATGAAAAAACGCTATCCGAACCTGGCGGGCGAGAGCTCACTGGAACTGAGCGCGAAAGTAGCCAAGGGTGAAATGCAGTGGCCGTAAGGGCGCATTCGTAGAAGCCCAACGTCATTGCGCACATTGAAAAGCGCGACGCGTTTCCTCTCTGCGCACCGACCCAGTGTCGGAGGGACGGCGCGGGTGGGGTATCGGGACCGTGTGTTGCCATGGATGGCAACACACGAGCTTACAGGGACGTACTTGCAGCGGGTCCCGCTACCCCACCCGCGTCGTCCCAAACCCTCATCACCCGAACACCAGCGCATCCGCCGTTGACGTTGGCGTTAGCGTTAGCGTTGGGGTCAACGCTGATATCGATCTTGAAAAAGGCCAAAAAAACGACCAACTACACATCGCCCAGATGATCAAACAACCCCGGCTGGCGCACCACCTCCCGCTCCCGGAATCCCCCCAACCCCACCCCCACCAACCGATACCGCGTCTCCAGCGGCAGCTCCACCCGCGCCCGCAACCCCAGCGCAATATCCCGCAGTTCCTCCATCGAATCCGGCGGCGACTCCGGCGTGAAACTGCGCGTAATGATCCGGAACTGCGAGGTCTTCAACTTCAGCACCACCGTATGCCCCACCCGGTCGGTCTTGCGCGTCGCCTGCCACGTCTTCTCCGCCAGCTGCACGATCGCCGGCGCCAGATCCTCCAGCAGCAGATCCTCCGCGAACGTGTCTTCCGACGAAATCGACTGCACCGGCTGATCCGGCTCCACCGGTCGCTCATCGATGCCGCGCGCACGATTGAACAAGCGCCCGCCGAACGTCCCGAAGCGCGCCTCCAGTTCCTCCAGCGGCAGCGAACGCAGATCGCCCACCGTGGCGATGCCCAGCTCGGCCAGCTTGGCCGCCATCACCTTGCCCACGCCCGGCACGCGGTTCACCGGCAACGGCGTCAGGAACTGCTCGATGCGATGCGGCGGCACCACGAACTGCCCATCCGGCTTGCGCCAATCCGAGGCGATCTTGGCCAGAAACTTGTTCGGCGCGATCCCCGCCGACGCCGTCAGCTGCGTCTCCTCGCGGATCTGCGCGCGGATGATCTGTGCAATCTCCGTCGCCACCGTCATGCCGCCCTTGTGCTCGGTCACATCGAGATACGCCTCATCCAGCGACAACGGCTCCACCAGCTCCGTATGCCGCAGGAAAATCTCGCGCACCTGGCGGGACACCGCCTTGTAACGGACGAAATCCGGGGGCACGAACACCGCATCCGGACACAGCCGCTCCGCGCGTACCGCGGGCATCGCCGAGCGCACGCCGAACACGCGCGCTTCGTAGGAGGCCGCGCACACCACCGAGCGCATGCCGCGCCACGCCACCACCACCGGTTTGCCCCGCAACGAGGGATCGTCGCGCTGCTCCACGGACGCGTAAAACGCATCCATGTCGACGTGAATGATCTTGCGGGGGCGGGACACGGGCGTGGGCACTCGGATTCAGATGAACAAGATTACAGCCACACGCCGCAGTATGGTTGTTGGATAACAACAACATGCGTTTTTGAACCTGAAAACACTACGGCGGCGTACGGTTAAAACGTTTGATTGAATCACTTTTTCTCATGCACTCTTGAGCACTTGCTTCATGCAAGAGCAGTCGACCTGTGGTCGGCTCACCCCGACGACAACTTCTTCAGGATTGCGTTTTCCATGACTCGTCTCAACGCGTTCTCGCGCGACCAGCTGCTGGCCAGCGCCCGCGGTGAACTGTTCGGCCCGGGCAGCGGTCGCCTGCCCAATGATCCGATGCTGATGTTCGATCGCATCACCGATATCCGCGAGGACGGCGGCCCGCACGGCAAAGGCATGGTACGCGCCGAACTGGATATCCGCCCTGACCTGTGGTTCTTCGACTGCCATTTCCTCGGCGACCCGGTCATGCCCGGCTGCCTCGGCCTGGATGCCATGTGGCAGCTGACCGGCTTCTTCCTGACCTGGATCGGTGCGCCCGGCCGTGGCCGCGCCCTGGGTTGCGGTGAAGTGAAGTTCACCGGGCAGGTGCTGCCGAACGCCAAGCTGGTCACTTACGAAATCGATATCTCCCGCGTCATCAACCGCAAGCTGGTGATGGCCCAGTCCGACGCCCGCATGCTCGTCGATGGCCGCGAAATCTACGCTGCCAAAGACCTGCGTGTAGGTCTGTTCACTTCCACTGAGAACTTCTGATGCGTCGCGTAGTCATTACCGGAATGGGCATCACCTCGTGCCTGGGCAACGATCTGGACACCGTGTCCTCGGCACTGCGTGAAGGCCGCGCCGGCATCCGCCACCTGCCGGACCACGCCGAAGCCGGCCTGCGCAGCCACGTCGGCGGCAACATCGAACTGGACCTGGATGCGCAGATCGACCGCAAGGTGAAGCGCTTCATGAGCGATGCCTCGGCCTACGCCTACATCGCCATGCGCGACGCCATCGCCGATGCCGGCCTGGACGAGGCGCAGGTCGCCAACCCGCGTACCGGCCTGATCGCCGGCTCCGGTGGCGGCTCCAGCCAGTGGCAGGTGGAATCGGCCGACATCCTGCGCGCCCGTGGCGTGCGCAAGGTCGGCCCGTACATGGTGCCGCGCACGATGTGCTCCACCGTGTCGGCCTGCCTGGCCACCGCGTTCCAGATCAAGGGCCTGAGCTACTCGCTGTCGGCCGCCTGCGCTACCTCGGCGCACTGCATCGGCGCCGCCGCCGACCTGATCCGCCACGGCGCACAGGACGTGATGTTTGCCGGTGGTGGTGAAGACCTGCACTGGTCGATGAGCGTGATGTTCGATGCGATGGGCGCGCTGTCGACCCGTTTCAACGAGACCCCGGCCTCGGCGTCGCGCCCGTACGACAAGGACCGCGACGGTTTCGTCATCGCCGGTGGCGGCGGCATGCTGGTGCTGGAAGACTACGACCACGCCGTGGCCCGTGGCGCGCGCATCTACGCCGAACTGGTCGGCTACGGCGTCACCTCCGACGGTGCCGACATGGTCGCCCCGTCCGGTGAAGGCGCGGTGCGCTGCATGAACATGGCGATGGAGCACCTCACCGGCCCGATCGACTACCTCAACACGCACGGCACCTCGACCCCACTGGGCGATGTCACCGAGCTGAAGGCGGTCCGTGAAGTGTTCGGCGAGACCATCCCGCCGCTGTCCTCGACCAAGGCGCTGTCCGGCCACTCGCTGGGCGCGGCAAGCGTGCACGAAGCGATCTACTGCCTGCTGATGATGCGTGACGGCTTCATCGCCGGCTCGGCCAACATCGGCGAGCTGGACCCGCTGGTGGAAGGCTTCCCGATCGTGCGCGAGACGCAGCCGGCACAGCTGAACACCGTGATGTCCAACAGCTTCGGCTTTGGTGGCACGAACGCAGCGCTGGTGTTCAGCCGCATCTGATTGCAGCGGCGACGTACACGAAAAAGCCCGGCCATGTGCCGGGCTTTTTTATGCCGGTGTATCGGCGAGCCGAGCCCCGCTGCCGCTGGCAGGCCGTTGGGCAAACTCAAGGAGGAGGCAGCAACGGCATCAACAACGCCCGCGCATCCAGCAGCGAACCCACGATGCGATGCCCCAGCGCACGCAGTTCCTCATCCGGGTGCACCAGGTCCGGCACCTGGATCGCGGTCATGCCCGCACCCACCGCCGCGCGGATGCCGGCCGGGGAATCTTCCAGCGCCAGGCAGCGCGCCGGGTCCTTGCCCAGCTTCTGCGCCGCGAGCAGGTAGATGTCCGGCGCCGGCTTGGGACGCGACACGTCACTGCTGGTCACCACCACCTCGAAGAACGGCAGCAGGCCGGCGGCGGCCAACTTGCGCGAGGCGCGCGGCTGGCGCGTGGAGGTTGCGACCGCGCGCGGCACACCGTGATCGTGCAGCAGCTGCAGGATCTCCAGGATGCCCGGGCGCAGCGGCAGGCCCTGCTGCGTGCGCGCTTCATACAGGTCATGGCAGCGCGCGAACAGCGCAGCGACCTGCTCGGCATTCACCGTCTGCAGCAGCAGGCGCTCGCAGTCGCGGTCACCCAGGCCCACCATGCGCAGCCAGAACCCCTCCGGGAACGGCAGCGCCAGTTCCTGCGCCGCCTGCGACCAGCACGCGATCGAGACCCGCTCGCTGTCGATCATCAGGCCGTCCATGTCGAAGATGACGGCATCGGGCAGGAACGGCAGCGCGGCGAAAGCACTCATGGGACGTTGAACAGTGTCTCGAGATCGGCCGCGTCCAGCGTGCGCCACTCGCCTTCCGGCAGATCGCCCAGCGAGAGCCCGCCGATGCGGCTGCGGTGCAGCGCCTCGACGTGGTTGCCGACCGCCGCGAACATCCGGCGCGCCTGGTGGTAGCGGCCCTCGTGCAGGACCAGCTGCGCCTGGCGCGGGCCGTTCACGTGCAGCTCGGCCGGCAGCAACGGCTTGTCGTCCGATTCCAGCAGCAGCCCGCCGCTGGCGAAACGCGCGGTTTCATCGCCGCGCAGGTCCTCGGCCAGGGTGACCTCGTAGGCCTTGTCCAGGCGCGATTTCGGCGACACGATCCGGTGCAGCAGCGCGCCGTCATCGGTCATCAGCAGCAGGCCGCTGGTGTCGCGGTCCAGGCGGCCCACCGAGGACAGCACCGGCGCACGCTCGCGGTAACGCGGCGGCAGCAGGTCGTAGATCAGCCGGCCTTTGTCCTTGGTCGAACAGGTGTAGCCGCGCGGCTTGTGCAGCATCAGGGTCAGCCCCTGCGGCGGGTCCAGCGGCTCGCCCTCGACCCGGATCGCCTCATGCGCGACCGCGTCGTCGGCGTACAGCACCTCGCCGTCGGCATCGGTGATCAGGCCAGCGCGGAACATCCCCTGCACCTGCTTGCGGCTGCCATAGCCCAGGTTGGCCAACAGCTTGACCAGCTTCATGCGCGGCCTCCGCGGCCCCACTTCGGCTCGGTGCTGCGCGGGGCACGGGCCGGGGTGGCGCTCTTGCTCGCCTTGGTCGCTTCGATCAGCTTGAAGCCATCGCGCTCGGCGGCCACGCGGACCTGGCCGAAGCTTTCGTTGAGGATCTGCTCGTACGGCAGATGGCGGTTGGCCACCAGCCACATCCGCCCGCCCGGGCGCAGCGCCTGCGCGGCCACGGCGATGAAGCGCTGGCCGATGTCGGGACGGTCGGCACGCGAGGGCGTGTGGAACGGCGGGTTGGTCACGATGAAGTCGTACTCGCCCTCGATCCCGGCGGTGACGTCCTGCCAGTGGAAGCCCAGCGCCGCCGGCTTGCCCAGCGCGGCAAGGTTCTCGCGGGCCAGGGCCAGGGCGCGGCCTTCGGCCTCGTACAGGTCCAGCGCGCTCACGTTCGGGCAGCGGGCCAGCACTTCAGCGGACAGGTAGCCGAAGCCGGCCCCCAGGTCAGCGCCACGGCCGGCCAGGTCGGCCGGCAGCTGCTCCACCAGCAGCGCCGAGGCCGGGTCGATGCGGTCCCAGGCGAAGATGCCGGGGCGGCTCTGGAAGCGGCCGCCCAGAATCGCGCGCGGCGCGTCCAGCGACGCCCAGCGCTGCGCCAGCGCGGCGTCGTGCTGGCCATTGAGCGGCGCGGTCCAGTAGGCGCGGCAGTGGTTCTTGGTCAGCTTGCCGCCCAGGCCGGCCAACTGCTGCAGGTCGCCTTCGCCGGAGCGGGCACCTTCGTTGTTGTGCTGGCAGGCCACCACGATGCCGCCGGGCGCGGCCAGCGCCAGCGCACGGGCGAACAGGGCCTTGGCCTCCTCGCGCTGGCGCGGCGGCAGGACCAGCACCACGGCGTAGCGGGTGGCGTCGCTGGCCAGCTGCTGCTCGTCGCGTACGGTCCAGCCACTGGCTTCCAGCGCATCGGCGAACGGGCGGAAGCTCTGCTCGCAGACCAGCTGGGCCGGCTGGGCGTGCTCGCGCAGCGGCGCGCCGTCGCGGGCGCGCAGGAACAGCACGGGGCCGGCCGGCCAGGACAGTGCGCCACTGGCGAAGGGCAGGAACAGGGTTTCCAGGGGAGCGTCGTGCTGGGCAGCCATGCGGGGGCACATCTTGAAAAGAGGCCGCCATTCTACCGGTTCGCCCCGCCGGACCCGGATTTGCGTTTATTCAACGTCCTGTTGATGCCCTGACAACATCCAAACCGGCAGGGTGGAGCCTCACTTCCCGTGGAGATGGCTCATGCGTGCATTGTTCGTCGGTGGCGTAGTCGACAACAGCGAAATGGACATGGAGGGCAGCCAACCACCGGTGCACTACCCCGAAGACACCGGCGGCGGCCATTCGCGCTACCGCCTGCACCAGATCGGCAAGACCTCCGATGGCAACGTGGCCTATGCGGTCTATGGGGCGCCGGACATGGCCGATGAAGAGGTGGCGCGCATCGCCGATGAGCGAGCCTACGCGCGTCGCTTCGAAGCCGAGCCCAGCGAATTCACCCACTGAGCCGACGCCAAGGCGCTGCCCGCCGCGATCACTCGTGGTAGGGCAGCTGCCGGATGGCCCTGATCTGATCGAGCCAGATGAGGTGCTGCTGGACCGGCGTATCCAGATCGTCCAATCGCAACTGGCCGTTGCTGCCTTCATGTTCGTCGGCATCGCGGTACTGCTGCAGCGTCGGCTGCACTGCCACGGTGCCCAGCAGGCGGCTGCCGTCATCAAGCGTAAGCTCGACCTGGGTCTGGCCGTGCAGCTGCGGCAGCAGCGCTTCCAAGGCCGCGATGGCGGCCGGATCGGTGTGGATGCGGGGGGCGTAACGTGACATGGCAACTCCTGTGGCGTACGCCCTCAGTGTGCCCGCCGCGGCGTCAACACATTGCCAACGGCTGCCCGCAGCGGCGCCGGCTCAGCGGCTGGCGAGTACGCCCCGCACCGCGGCCACCAGCTGGGCGACCGAATACGGCTTGGCCACATGCTCCTGGAAGCCTGACGCCAATGCGCGCTTGCGGTCGTCCGCACGTGCCAGCGCGGTCACCGCCACCGCCGGCAACGCCTCTGGCTCGACGCCCATGTTGTCGCGCAATGTGCGTACCAGGCCGTACCCATCCATGCCCGGCATGCCGATGTCGGTCAGCAGGGCATCGATACCGCTGTGGCCGTTTTCGTTGAGCAGTGCCAGTGCTTCGCCGGCGGAGGATGCCGTGGTGACCGAAGCGCCCTGCTCTTCCAACAGCCGCCGCAGGTACTCCAGCACTTCGGGCTGGTCTTCCACGGCCAGCAGGTGCAGGCCCTTGAGCGGATACGGCTCGATGATCTGTTCGGTGATCGGCCCACTGAACACTTCGCGCAGCGGGCGGCCATCGGCCTGCGGCTGATAGCGCGGCAGGCGCACGTTGAAGCTGGCGCCCTGGCCGTGGCCTTCGCTGCTGGCCGCAACCACGCCACCATGCAGTTCCACCAGCTGCTGGACGATCGCCAGCCCCAGCCCCAGGCCGCCATGGCGACGCGTGGTGGTGCCGTCGGCCTGGCGGAAGCGGCTGAACAGATGGCGCAGGAACTCCGGCGCGATGCCGTCGCCGGAGTCGGTCACGGTGATCGACCAGTGCCCGCCATCGGCGGCCAGGGTGAGCACCACGCGCCCTTCGGCCGGGGTGAATTTGATGGCGTTGGACAGCAGGTTCCACAGCACCTGCTGCAGGCGCGTGGCATCGCCGAGCACCAGGCACGGCTCGTCGGGCATCACCAGTTCCATCGAGAGCGCTTTGCCTTCGGCGACCAGCTCCTGTGCACGCATGGCCTCTTCCAGCTGCGCACGCAGATCCAGCATTTCCACTTCCAGCTGGACCTTGCCCAGCAGCATGCTGCTCAGGTCCAGCATGTCCGAGATCAGCCGCTTCTGCGCCATCGCACTGTTGGCGATCACGCCCAGCCCCTTGTACATCGGGCTGGTGTTGTCGATGCGCTGCAGCAGCAGTTCGCTCCAGCCCAGGATGGTGGTCAGCGGGGTGCGCAGTTCGTGCGACAGCGTGGCCAGGAACTCGTCCTTGAGCCGCGCCATGTTCTCGGCGGCGCTGCGCGCGGCACGCTCGGACTGCAGCAGTTCTTCGCGCGCCATTTCGATTTCGCGACGCTCGGTCACATCCGGGCTGCTGCCGGCCAGGCCGATGAAACGGCCCATCCTGGAAAAGCGGGGCCGCGCGTTCATTTCCAGCCAGCGCCATTGGCCATCGGCGCGACGACCGCGCACCAGCGCATGCATGGAGCGCTGCGACTTCAGTGCCTCCTGCAGTTCGTAATCGAACACGGAAGCATCGTCGGGATGCACCAGGCCACACCAGACATCGTCCGGTACGCGCTGCTCGTCGCCGCCGAAGAACTCGCTGAAGGCACTGTTGACGAAGCGCGAATGCCCGCGCTCATCCAGGACCCACACCGGCATCGGCAGGCCATCGGCCAGCGCACTGAAGCGCGCCTCGCTTTCGGCCAGCTCCACCTCGATGTGCTTGCGGTTGGTGATGTCGAAGAACACCACGGCCACCAGATGCTCGTCCGGTTCGCCAACGCTGACCGCCTCGACCGAATACCACCGGTTCAGCGCGCGTGCTTCCATCTCGAACTGCCGGGCCTGGCCGCTCAGTGCCACCTCGCCATAGGTGCTGTACCAGTCCGTCTCATGGCCGGGCTGCAGGCTGGTCATCCGCTGCCCGCAGACATTGCTCAAGCCGGTATTGCGCGAAAACGCCTCGTTGACCTCCACGAACCGGTAATCCACGCCCACCCCGGCATCGTCGAAGATCACCTCGATGATGCAGAACCCCGCATTCAGGCGCTCAAGGACCGTGCGATACAGGGCCGGATCCGGCGATGAAGCCAGGAAAGAGGCGCGTTCCAACGTCGAAGTGGGCAGGCTGGGCAAGGGCTTCAATGAGGCAACTGGCGAAACAGAGGAGGACAGGATCGGCCAACGCGCGTATTCGCAGCGTCAAGCGCCGGGGGTCTGGGGCGGGCCTGGGTGAATTGGCGCCAACCGCAGACGCGGAGCATACACGCGTGGATTGTCCGCCACCCGGATCGGGATCACACTGGTACCTGATCCCACTTGTGATCGCGACCCAGGCATTGTCATGAACCGCACCTCCCTGATCGCCGGGGCCCTGGCCGGGCTGCTGCTCATCGGCAGCGCGGCGGCCGCCCCGCGTACCGTGACCGACCCGCAGGCCCCGCGCGCGCTCAAGACCGAAGGCCCTGTCCAGGTGACCTGGAGCGACCCGGCCCAGTTCACCGAGATCCGGCTGAGCAACAACCGCTTCGAGGCCGAACGCGGCGACTGGGTGCAGCAACTGGCCAAGTATGTGCAGACCACGGCCAGCAAGGCGCTGCAGCCCGGCCAGACGCTGCAGGTCACCTTTACCGACATCAAGCGCGCCGGCGATTACGAGCCCTGGCATGGCCCTCGCGCCAACGACATCCGGGTGATGCGCGATATCTACCCCCCGCGCGTGACCCTGACCTACACCCTGAAGGATGCGCAGGGCCAGGTGATCAGCGAAGGGGAACGCAAGCTGCAGGACACCGGCTACCTGCACAACATCGGGCGACAGAGCGACACCGACCCGCTGCGCTATGAGAAGCGCCTGCTGGATGACTGGATCCGGCGCGACCTGCGCAACGAGGCCACGGCCAGCACATGAGCCCTTGGGCCCACATGAGAAAGGCGGCGCATCAGCGCCGCCTTTTTTCATGCACGCGGTACCGCCGGTGGCGGTTCAGCCGTCCACGTACTCGCGCACGACCCGCTTCACCCCACACGGCAGCTGGTAAGCACTGACCCCGCACAGCGGTGCCAGCGCCTCGATGCGGGGGGCATCGCCCCACAGCGTCACCGTGCTGCCGATGCCGGCCTGCGGCAGGTGGGTCAGGTCCACCGTGAGCATGTCCATCGAGACCCGGCCGATCACGATGCCCGGCTGATCGTCGATCCGCACCGGGGTGCCGTTCGGCGCGAACTGCGGGTAACCGTCGGCGTAACCGAGCGCGACCACGCCAACCCGGGTCGGGCGCTGCGCGACGAAGCGCGCGCCGTAACCGACCGGCTCGCCCACCGCGATGTCACGGACGGCGAAGATCTTCGAACGCATGCTCATCACTGGCCGCAGGCGCCCGGTCAGCGCGGTATGCGCCGGCATCGGGTTGATCCCGTACAGCATCAGACCCGGGCGCACCCAGTCGCTGCGTACGTCCGGCCACCCCAGCAGCGCTGGCGAGTTGCACAGGCTGGTCTGCCCGGCCAACCCGTCGATGGTGGCCGCGAAGACGTCGGCCTGCTCGCGGGTGCGCGGGCTGTCCAGTTCGTCGGCCCGCGCCATGTGGGTCATCAGCACCATCGGCCCGACATGCGCCAACGCGCTCAACGTGGCGTGCGCGGCACGGAACTCGTCCGGCCACAGGCCCAGGCGATGCATGCCGCTGTCCAGCTTCAACCACACGTTGAGCGTGGCGGTGGTCTGGAACGCGGCCACCGCCTCGACCTGCCACGGCGCGCCGACCGCGAACCACAGGTCGTGCTGCACGATCAGCGGCAACTCACTGGCGTCGAAGAAGCCTTCCAGCAGCAGGATCGGGCCGGTGATGCCGGCCGCGCGCAGTTCCAGTGCTTCCTCGATGCAGGCCACGCCAAAGGCATCGGCCTCGGCCTGCAGCGCGCGGGCGCAGCGCACTGCGCCGTGCCCGTAGGCATCGGCCTTGATCACCGCAACGGCCTTGCCGCCCCCCAGTTCGCGCGCCAGCCGGTAATTGCTGCGCAGCGCGTCCAGATCAATCAACGCACGGGCTGGGCGCATGAACTCGGCTCACGGTGACGGACAGAGGCGGCGTGGTGGGTGTAACGGAAGATATCCAGGCCTTCGGTGCTGATCTGCGGCTGGCGGGCATCCATCAGGTCGGCCAGGTAGCGGCCGGAGCCGCACGCCATGGTCCAGCCCAGGGTGCCGTGGCCGGTATTGAGGAACAGGTTGCGGTACGGCGTGGCGCCGACCACCGGGGTGCCGTCCGGCGTGGCCGGGCGCAGGCCGGTCCAGAACTCGGCGCGCGAGAGATCGCCGCCATCCGGGTACAGATCACGTACCACTTTCTCCAGCGTGGCGCGGCGGCGCGGCGAGAGCGACAGGTCGAACCCGCCCACCTCGGCCATGCCACCGACGCGGATGCGGTCGTCGAAACGGGTCACGGCCACCTTGTAGCTTTCATCCAGGATGGTCGAGGTCGGCGCCATTGCCGGATCGGTGATGGGCAGCGTCAGCGAGTAGCCCTTGAGCGGGTACACCGGCAGCTGCATGCCGAGCGGTGCGACCAGCGACGGCGAGTAACTGCCCAGCGCGACCACGTAGTGATCGGCGGTTTCCAGCTTGCCATCGATGCGCACGCCGGTGATGCGGTCGCCATCGCTGTGCAGGCCGGCGATGTCCTGGTCGAAGCGGAATTCGACCCCGGCATCGACGCACATCTGCGCCAGGCGACGGGTGAACAGCTGGCAATCACCGGTCTGGTCGCGCGGCAGGCGCAACGCGCCGACCAGCTTGTCGGCCACGCCGGCCAGGGCCGGCTCATGGGCGATGATGCCCGCGCGGTCGAGCACCTGGTACGGCACGCCGTACTGGGCCAGCACTTCGATGTCCTGCGCGGAGGCATCCAGCTGCTGCTGGGTGCGGAACAACTGGGTGGTGCCCAGGTCGCGGCCCTCGAATTCGATGCCGGTCTCGCGGCGCAGCTCGTTGAGGCAGTCGCGGCTGTACTCGGACATGCGCACCATGCGCGCCTTGTTGATCGCGTAGCGCTCGTGCGTGCAGTTGCGCAGCATCTGCGCCAGCCAGCGGTACTGGTGCCAGTCCAGGCCCGGGCGGATCGCCAGCGGCGCATGCTCGGAGAACAGCCATTTGACCGCTTTGAGCGGCACGCCGGGGGCGGCCCACGGCGAGGTATAGCCGAACGACAGCTGCCCTGCGTTGGCGAAACTGGTTTCCAGCGCCGGACCGGGCTGGCGGTCGACGACCGTGACTTCAAACCCGGCCTGCCGCAGGTACCAGGCACTGGTCGTGCCGATCACACCGCTGCCAAGGACTAGAACGCGCATGACACCTCTCCAACCCGATCATTCCCTGCGCAGGAGCACGCCGGGACCATAATTGAGGAAGTATAGTCAGCCACAACCAATCAATTCGCCTGTTTTTCCTGCATCAGGCAGGATATTGTCCCGCCAACATCCTCGAGAGGCTGACGCCGATGGCCACGCGTGCCCGTGAACTGGACAAGATCGACCGCAAGATCCTGCGCATCCTGCAGGCCGAGGGTCGCATTTCCTTCACCGAACTGGGTGAGCGGGTCGGGCTGTCGACCACGCCCTGCACCGAGCGCGTGCGGCGGCTGGAGCGCGACGGCGCGATCACCGGCTATTACGCCAAGCTGGATCCGCATTACCTCAAGGCCAGCCTGCTGGTATTCGTAGAGATCAGCCTGGCCTACAAATCCGGCGATATCTTCGAGGAGTTCCGGCGCGCGGCGCTGAAGCTGCCCAACGTGCTGGAGTGCCACCTGGTGTCGGGCGATTTCGACTATCTGCTCAAGGCACGCATCAGTGAGATGGCCTCTTACCGCAAGCTGCTCGGCAGCACGTTGCTGACCTTGCCGCACGTGCGTGAATCCAAGAGCTACATCGTGATGGAAGAGGTCAAGGAAACCCTGACCCTGCCGATCCCGGATTGATGCCGGGCCGATAACGCAGAAAGGCGGCGCGCGTGCGCGCACCGCCTTCGTTCATTGCGTCAAGCGCATCAGCGCTGCTGCTTCTGGTCCTGGTGCTTCTGGTCCTGCTGCTTGCCGCCCTTCTGATTCTGCTGGTCCCACTGCTGCTGGTTCTGCTGGCCGGGCTTCTTGTTCTGCTGCTGACTGCCCTGCTGCTCCTGCGGCGATTTGCCGGGACTGCGGTTCTGCTGGTTAGCCATGATTGCACTCTTCTCGAAAAACCTCGGGGAATGCGCTGGGTTGCGGCGCGGGTACAGGGTCCCGCCGATCCGGTTAATCACAGGCGAAAAAACAGTGAGGTGGTGCGTTGACGGCGATGACTGCGGGCAGCCCGATGTAAACCATTCATTCGCCGCGGCCCAGCGCCGCAGCCCTCACGGTTTTATCTGCTGGCCATCGCCACTGGGCACTGCGTCGTAGTAACGCCCCGTGCGGGTATCGAGCACGCGGTTGGGGCCCACCTGCTTGACCCCCGGAATGATCCGGCCGTTTCGGTCGTAGACCTTGCTCTGCACGGCCGGCCCCCGCATCGGCGCCGGCTGCGATGGGCCTTGGCTCTGGATCGGGTGCGTGCGCAGCTGCTGTTGGGTCTGCGAGGACGATTTCACCGGCGCCATCTGCCCGGACAGGCTGTCGGCCGGGGCCGGCTGCACGGGGATCGGCAGGGGCGCGGGGGTCGGCGGCGGGGCCACGACCGGGCGGGTCGCGGTGGGGCTGGGTGGCGGCCCGATCTGCGCGACCGCGCCCAACGGGAGCAACGCCAGCAGGGCAGCGGCAAGGCGGCGTGGGCGGTACATGGTGATCTCCCGGCGGCGGTTCAGGTCTTCACCATGCACCTGCACGGGTATCAGCACCATGAACGCCGGCTTGTACCTTGAGAGGCAAAAGCCCAATCTAACTGCCATACCAATAGGGAACCTTTATGACGGCTTTTGACCTGTCCCCACCTACCGACGCCCAGCGCCAAGCCCTGGTGGCCGGCCTCAGCGCCGATGAGCAGCGTGTCCTCCTGCACCACGGCACCGAGGCGCCGTTCTGCGGGGTGTTCCTGGACAACAAGCAGGACGGGGTCTACGGCTGCCGGTTGTGCGGCCTGCCGCTGTTCCGCTCCAGCACCAAGTTCGACTCCGGCACCGGCTGGCCGAGCTTCTTTGCCCCCTTCGATCCGGCCCATGTCCGCGAGATCCGCGATGCCAGCCATGGCATGGTCCGCACCGAAATCGTCTGTGCGCGGTGTGACAGCCATCTCGGCCATGTCTTCCCCGATGGCCCGCCGCCGACCCATGAACGCCACTGCCTGAACTCGGTCTCGTTGTCGTTCACCCCCAATGGGCAGGCCTATCCGGACCCGCTGCAACGCGGTGGTGCCGAGGCTGGCCCGGCAGGCTGAATCCGGGAAAGTGTGACGTCGAGCGAACGCCCCCCTTCAGAAAGGGTGTGAAGGGGCCGACATGGAGGTATCCCCTTCCCGCGTCGGCCCCATGCTCATCATCGTTGGACTTCTCGTCGTCATCCTCAGCGTGCTCGGCGGTTACGTCGGGGCGCACGGCAAACTCGGCGCGCTGTGGCAGCCCTACGAACTGGTGATCATCGGCGGTGCGGCGCTGGGTGCGTTCCTGGTCGGCACGCCGGTCAAAACCGTGAAGCAGACCCTGGCGGCCACCGTGGGCGTGTTCAAGGGGCCACGCTACAAGCAGCAGGACTACATCGACGTCCTCAGCCTGCTCTATGAGCTGCTCAACAAGGCCCGCCGCGAAGGATTCATGGCGCTGGAGGACCACGTCGAGCGCCCGGCCGAAAGCAGCATCTTCGCCAACTACCCCAAGGTGCAAGCCGACCACCACCTGGTCGATTTCATCACCGACTGCCTGCGCCTGATGATCGGCAGCAACATCGAGCCGCACGAGCTGGAGCCGCTGCTGGAGCTGGAACTGGAGAAGCACCATGGCGAGGCGATGCAGCCGGCCGCGGTGCTCAACAAGGTCGCCGACGGCCTGCCCGGCTTCGGCATCGTCGCCGCGGTGCTGGGCATCGTGATCACCATGGGCTCGATCGGCGGGGAAATCACGGAAGTCGGCGCACACGTCGCCGGCGCGCTGGTCGGCACCTTCCTGGGCATCCTGCTGGCCTATGGCTTCGTCGGCCCGCTGGCCTCGGCCGTGGAAGCGCGCGCCGAACAGGACGCACGCATCTACGAATCGGTCAAGACCGCCCTGCTGGCCTGCCTGCGCGGCTACAACCCGAAGATCGCCCTGGAATTCGCCCGCAAGACCCTGCCGTCCAACGTGCGCCCGGGCTTCAGCGAGTTCGAACAGCACCTCAAGACGGTCAAGTAAGGCAGCGCCATGGCCGAGACCAAACCCACCGTCATCGTCCGCCGGGTCAAGAAGGCCGGTCATGCCGCGCACCATGGCGGTGCCTGGAAAGTGGCCTACGCCGACTTCGTGACCGCGATGATGGCCTTCTTCCTGGTGCTGTGGCTGATGGCCGCCACCAGCAAGCCCGAGCGCGCGGCGATCTCCGAATACTTCCGCAACCCCAGCCCGCTGGCCGGCAGCAGCTCCACCCCGGCCCCGGGCATGGCCGGACCGGGCGGCGCCAGCACCTCGATGATCAAGCTGGGCGGCGCCACCGACATCTCGCGCGGCAACAGCAACGATCCCTTCCAGAACCAGCAGGCCTCCCGGCCCGTGCCGCAGCAGGACGAGCGCGAGCGCGAGAAACGCCAGCTCGAAGCGCTCAAGCAGGAGTTGGAAGAAGCGATCAGCAAGAGCCAGGCGCTGGAACCGTTCAAGGATCAGCTGCTGCTCGACCTCACCCCGGAAGGCCTGCGCATCCAGATCGTGGACAAGCAGAACCGGCCGATGTTCGACATGGGCAGCGCCTCGCTCAAGCCCTACACGCGCGCGATCCTTCGCGAGCTGTCGCAGTTCATCAACCACGTGCCGAACCGGATCAGCATCACCGGCCATACCGACACCACCGCCTACAACGCGGCCCACGGCTACAGCAACTGGGAGCTCAGCGCCGACCGCGCCAATGCCGCCCGGCGGGCGCTGCTTGATGGCGGCATGACCGAGGACAAGGTGACCCGGGTGGTCGGGCTGTCCTCCTCGGTGCTGTTCGACCGCACGCAGCCGGACAACCCCATCAACCGCCGGATCAGCATCGTGGTGATGACCAAGGCGGCCGAAGCGGCGGCCTTGGCCGGCGCCGGGCAGGAAGTGGCGCTGTCGCCCACCGCTGCCGACGCCGATATCCAGGCAACGCTCGCGCCGGCTGTCGCGCCGTAAGGGACGCGACGAAGGCGGCAGCAGAGGGAATTCAGGGAATCCGTGGAGCCGGCCAGCGGCCGGTGCTGACGAACGCCTGTGAGGAATCCGTGGAGCCGGCCAGCGGCCGGCACTACAATGGGTCTTTCCTTTTGTAGATAGACCGCACCCATGTCCAAGCAGTCCAAGGCCAAGCGCGACAAGCGCAAGAAGCAGCAGCCCAAGCGCCCGATCAACCGCCTCAACGCCCAGCAGCCGGTGCAGAACCATGCCGTGCTGACCAACGAAGAGGGCCAGGTCGTCGCTGCGATCGGCCTGCAGGGCACCGAGTGGCTGCTGGCCATCGGCGGCCAGACCATGGGCAACGCCGACAACCCGGTGCCGATGCTGGCCATGCTCAAGCACCTGTCCAACGTCCAGGAAAAGGAAGGCCGCAAGGTCAACCTGGAGTACTCGACCCAGCTGCAGCAGCTGATCGACGACCTGGCCGCCGACGAAGGCAAGACTGCCGACGAATACCTGGCTCAGCTGGTCTCCGAGTTTGAAGGTGTGGAAGGCGAGGAAGGCGAAGACGCCGAAACCGCTGCCGACGCCGGCGACGACGCCAAGGTGGCAGACGAGGCCGGCACCGATGCCGCCGCCGACGCCGCCCCGGCCGCCAGCGACGACAAGCCGCAGGCCTGAGCCACGGCGATCCGGTGACGGTCTATATCGACGATGCGGTACATCCCTGGCGCGGCGAGCGCTGGGCGCATCTGATGGCCGACACCCTGCCCGAGCTGCACGCCATGGCGGCGCAGCTCGGGATTCCACGGCGGGCGTTCCAGAACCGCCGCAGCGGCGCGCACTACGACGTGCCCGCCCCACTGCGCCTGCAGGCGATCGCCCTGGGCGCACAGGCCATCTCACGGCATACGGACCGCGAACGGGTCAAAGCCGTGATCGCCAACGCAAGAAGCCAGTATCAGGCGTAGCTGCCGACCGTGGGTCGGCATGCGCAGGCCGCAATCGCGCCCTCAGAACGGATCGCTGCCCGGCCGTACTTCCACGCCCAGCAGCGAGCACAGCGCCAGCATCGCATCGTCATCGCGGTTGAGCGCCATCCAGCCGGCCAGCGTGTCATTGCCGGTATCCACGCTCCACAGCGCGTAGTTGTGCTCGCGCAGGCGGTCGTGGGCGGTGGTCATCAACATCGGCGCATCCACCTCCGCCGCGAAGTCTTCATCGTCCAGGTCGCCGCCCCAGTCGATCTGCAGGTTCCAGCGCGCGGACAGCTCGTTCACCGCCGACATCAGCGCATCGGCATCGCCCCGCTCCACCTCGAACCCGGACTGCCAGGCAATCGCGGCCATCATCGGCGGCAGCCAGTCGGCGTCCTCATCGATGCCCTCGCCGCTTTCCAGCAGCGCTTCGCGCCAGCGGTTGAACTGCTGCAGCGCCAGTTCTTCATCGCCCGGGTTGATCAGCACGAACAGATTCCAGATCCGCGCCTCGAAATCGTCCTCGTCGAAATCGCGCTCTTCTTCTTCGAAGTCGAAATAATCGCTGTTGTCGGGCATGGCCGGTAATCCTGGAGACAGGGGCGCATTCTGCCGTGCAAGGGCGTTGGCAGGAAGCGAAATTCGGCGTGGGGCCCGCTGCGGTTTATCCTGTGCGGCAGAAGACGGCCTTGGTGGTCGTCAGCATCCTGTGACCATGAGCGATACCCCTCCCGATCACCTGGCGATCAACCCGGCCAGCCCCTTCCACGATGCCGCTGCGCTGGAGCGCGGCGTAGGCATCCGCTTCAACGACGTCGAGCGCGACAACGTTGAAGAATATTCGGTCAGCGAAGGCTGGATCCGCGTGCAGGCCGGCAAGGCCCGCGACCGCCGCGGCAACCCGATGACGATCAAGGTCAAGGGCACCGTGGTGGCCTACTTCCTGGATCAGAAGCCGGACGCCTGATCCCACGTCTGCCGGAGACGCCTGATCCACGTGTGGCGGGGTAGAGCCACCCCACGGGTGGCTGCGCGGACCCACTGGAACCCTCGCGTCAGGGACGAAGGGCAGCCACCCATGGGGTGGCTCTACCCGTGGCACGGTGAGGCCTCAATCGCGTTGCCGCGTCTCCAGCAGGTCCAGATTGCGGATCAGCCTGCGCGAGATCTCATCGGAGATCTTGCCCCGCCGGGTCAGGCGGAACAGTTCTTCACGCTCAGCGGTCAGCCCCGCGGTACGCAGCTGGCGATAGCCCTGCTCCATGCGCTTGACCTTCTCCGGATCCGCATCCGGCCCGGCTTCCTTCTCCAGGTTGCGCTGGTACAGCAGGCTGACCCGCGAGGCGGCGTCGTTGTAGAGCTGCACGTTCTCGGTGGTCTGGTTCTGCACCAGCTGCTGGCGCGTGCGCTCCACGCCGGCCAGCGCCGCCTTGGCGGCCAGCTTGCGGGCCAGGTCCTCTTCCTTGCGCTCGCCCGAATCGGCCGGCAATTCCAGGCCTTTGAGCAGGCGCGGCAGCGCGATGCTGGCACCGACCAGCGAGATCAGGATCACCGCCGCGGCCAGGAAGATCACCAGGTCACGTGCCGGGAAGGCACTGCCGTCGGGCAGGAACAACGGCAGGGTCAGCACGCCGGCCAGGGTGATCGCACCGCGCACGCCCGCCACCGAGGTCGCCACCACGATCCGCCAGGAGGTGCCCTGCCGGGCCTCGCCCCGATGGCGCGCACGCAGCAGGCTCCAGCGCAGCGACAGCCACACCCAGGCCAGGCGCAGCAGCACCAGCGCCAGGTTGATCACCACCACATAGACCAGCAGCCACCACGCACTGTGGTGCCCGCTCTCGCTGACGGTCTTGATCGCGCGTTCCACGATGCCCGGCAACTGCTCGCCCAGCAACACGAACATGATCCCGTTGAAGCTGAACTGCAGCATGTTCCAGACCGCCGTGCGCTGCACGCGCATGCTGCCCGAGACGCGGCCGGTAAGCTCCACGTAGCTCATCGTGACACCCGCGGCGACCGCCGAGAGGATGCCCGACGCATTGAGTTCTTCGGCCAGCAGGTAGGCCGCGAACGGAATCAGCAGGTTGACCAGCAGCGCCGCACCCGGCTCCTCGCCGAAGCGCCGCCACAGCCAGCGCTGGAAGGTGGACACGCCCAGCGTCACCGCCACGCCGATCGCCAGTCCGGCCACTGCCACCCACAGGAAGGTCAGCGAGGCGTTCGCCAGCGAGAAGGTCCCGGTCATCACCGCCGCCACTGCGAAGCGGAAACAGACCAGGCCGGACGCATCGTTGAGCAGCGACTCGCCTTCCAGGATGTGCATCAGCCGCTTGGGAATCGGCGCGCGCGAGGCGATCGAGCTGACCGCCACCGGGTCGGTCGGGGAGATGATCGCCGCCAGCGCGAAGGCCACCGCCAGCGGCATCACCGGGATCATCCAGTGGATCAGGAAGCCGGCGCCGATCACGGTGAACACGACCAGCCCGAAGGCCAGTTCCAGGATTACGCCCTTGTCGCGGAACAGGCCCTGCTTGGGGATGCGCCAGCCATCCAGGAACAGCAGCGGCGGCAGGAACAGCAGGAAGAACATCTCCGGCTCGAGCGCGTGGCCGCGGTTGAACACCCCGGCAATGACCGCGCCCAGCCCGATCTGCACCAGCGGCAACGGCAGCGACAACGGCAATACGCGGACCAGGTAGCCGCTGGCGACCACCGCCACCAGCATCGCCAGAACGACTTCAATGGTATGCATGCATTTTCCAGTAAGCAGCGCGGGGGAGGCTGCGGACAGCCGGCGCCGGAAACAGGAAAAAACGTACCACACGTGCGCCGCCACGCGAATGCGCGGGGCGCGGCAGGCTCAGTCGGCGGACAGCCGGCCCCTCATGCGGCGCGCTGCTGCGCGTCGGCGCCATCGAAGCGATAGATGTCCATCGCCAGGAAGCCTGCATCGATCCCGGCATCGATGCGCTGCGCACCGAGCGCTTCGCCACCGGCGGCGCCCATCGCAAAGTGCAGCGGCTGCAGGTGCTCGTCGCTGGGGTGCGCCTGCACCGCGTGCGGGGCCTGGCGGCGGTAATCGATCAACGCGGCGCTGTCATCGGCGGCCAGGCGCTGCTCGACCCATTCGATGAAGGGCCGCACATAAGGGGCCTCCTTGCCATCCGCGTAGCTGCGCCAATCGTGCAGGTTGTGGGTGATGCTGCCCGAGCCGATCAACAGCACACCCTGCTCGCGCAGCGGCGCCAGCGCGCGCCCCAGCGCGAACTGGTGAGCCGGCCCGAGCAGTGGCTGGATCGCCAGCGGCACGACCGGGATGTCCGCCTGCGGATACAGGAACCGCAGCGGCACCCATGCACCGTGATCGAGACCGCGCTGTGGATCGATCGCGGTCGGCAGACCGGCAGCGCCCAGCCGCTGCGCGACCTCCTGCGCCAGCGCGGGCTCGCCCGGGGCCGGATACTGCAGGTCGAACAGTGCCTGCGGGAAACCGCCGAAATCGTGAAGGGTGGGCGGCTGGGCGTGGCCGCCGACCGCCGGCTGGTGCGTCAGCCAGTGCGCCGAGGCCATCACGATCGCGCGCGGGCGCGGCAGGCGCGCCGCCAGCGCGGCCAGGCGCTCGCCCACCAGACCGGGATGGAGTGCGGTCATCGGCGAGCCATGGGAGATATAGAGGGACGGCAAGCGGGACATCACGGACTCCAATGGCAGGACCCAACGGGTCGATCTGCAGATCAGCGTATTGCGGACAGATCGGCCAATAAATACGATGCATCGACGCTGTTTATTTCGGAAAAAGAAACAATGGACACTCTGGACGCCATGCGTGTGTTTGTCGCCGTGGTCGAGCGCAATGGCTTCAGTGCCGCCGCGCAGGCCCTGGACCTGTCCACCGCCGGGGTGACCCGGCAGATCGCGGCGCTGGAAAAGCGCCTCTCGACCCGGCTGCTCAACCGTACGACCCGCCGCGTGAGCCCCACGAGCACGGGCGCGGCCTATTACGCCGAGTCCGTGCGGCTGCTGGCCGAGTTCGATGCGCTGGAAGCCGGCATCAGTGCGCAGGCGCTGGAGCCCTCGGGGCGGCTGCGGATCAACGCACCGGTCAGCTATGGGATCGCCCGCCTGGGCCCGCTGCTGGCCGGGTATCGCGCGCGCTACCCGCAGGTGGAACTGGACCTGTCGCTGTCCGACCGTCTGGTGGACATGGTCGAAGAAGGCTATGACGTGGCCATCCGCATCACCCGCCAGCCCAGCCCGGCCCTGATCGCGCGCAAGCTGGGCGAAGCGCAGATCAGCCTATGCGCAGCGCCGTCGTACCTGGACGCGCACGGGCGCCCGCAGCAGCCGGAAGACCTGTCCGCGCACGAGTGCCTGAGCTACAGCTACTGGGCCGGTGGCGATGCATGGCAACTGCAGGGACCACGTGGGGAGGTCTCGGTGCCGGTGCATGGCGGTGTCCGCGCCAACAACGGCGATGTGCTGCGCGAGGCCGCGATCGCCGGCATGGGCATCATCGTGCAGCCGGATTTCCTGGTCGCCGAGGCGCTGGCCGATGGGCGGCTGGAGCGCGTGCTGCCCGAGTGGCAGGTGCCGGGCGTGGGCATCCATGCGGTGTACACCAGCCGCAGCCACCTGGCCCCGAAGGTGCGCAGTTTCATCGACTACCTGGTGGACGCCCTGGCGTGATGCCGCGCGGCACCCGCCACCAGACACCACCCGGCGCTATGCCTCCACCGATTCCAGTTGCCCGATGAGCCGTGCCAGCGGCATCGGCCGGCCGAGCAGATAGCCCTGCACCTGGTCGCAGCCATGGGCGGCCAGCCACTGCAGCTGGCCGGGCGTTTCCACGCCCTCGGCGATGATGGTCAGGCCCATGCTGTGCCCCAGTGACAACAGGGCGCGGCAGATCGAGGCGTTGCGCGGGTTGGTTTCCACGTCGGCCACGAAGCTGCGGTCGATCTTCAGGATGTCCAGTGGCAGGTGCTGCAGGTAGGACATGTTGGAATAGCCGGTGCCGAAATCATCCAGCGAGATGCAGATGCCCTGCTCGTGCAGGCGCTGCATGGTCTGTTTGGCCTGGCCCGGCTTGCGCATCAGGCTGCTTTCGGTCAGCTCGACCTGCAGCGCACCGCGGGCCAGCCCGAATTCGTGGCTGGCGCGGGTGAACTCGGCCACCAGGTCACTGTTGAAGAACTGCACCGCCGAGACATTCACCGCGATCGGCAGGTCCCAGCCCGCGTCGACCAGCTGCCGCTGCGCCTGCGCCGCGGCGCGGATCACCCAGCGGCCCAGGGCGAGAATCAGCCCGGTGTCTTCGCACAGCTGGATGAACTCGCCCGGGGGAATGAAGCTGCCATCCGCCTGCGGCCAGCGCAGCAGGGCTTCCAACGCGGCCGGGCTGCTGTCGCCGGCGTGGCAGATCGGCTGGTAGTACAGCTCGAACTCGGTATCGATCGCACTGTGGATGCGCCCGGCCAGGCGCAGCCGCTCGGCAAAACGGGAACTCACGGTGGTGTCGTACCACGCGATGACATTGCCTTCGTCGCGCGCCGCATGCGCGGCCTGCGCGGCCATGCCGATGACCTGCTCGGCCGTGCTGGCATCGCCGTCGAACTTCACGGCGACGCCGATGCGCGGCTCGAACTGGTGCAGCCAATCCTGCCCGCGCACCGGTTCGGAGACGGTCTGCATCAGCGTATCCAGCGCGGTCTGGCGCTGATGGTCGTCGCGGATGGCGAAGATGAAATCCTCGGCCGGCTGGAAGGCAAGCAGGCCGTAGCGCACGCCGAGCCCGCCCAGGCGCTTGGCCATCGCCTGCAGCACCACGTCGCCGACTTCGCGGCCCAGCGTGTCCGACACCAGCTGCAGGCCGCGGAACTGCACGTACGCGATCGTGTACGCCCCGCCCTCCTCGTCCAGCTGCGCGGCGAGTGCACGCGTATTGAGCAGGCCGGTCGCCGGGTTGTGGGTGGCGTGGTAGGCCAGGTCGCGCTCATAAGCCAAACGCTCGCTGACGTCCTCGGCCAGCACCAGACAGGCCTGGCGGCCATCGAAATCCAACCGCGCCAGATGCGCACGCACCTCGAAGACGCTGCCGTCCTTGCGCTGGTGCAGGCGCACCTGCGCGTCCTGCACATCGCCGATGCGGGCCTGCGCGATCGCCCCGCGGATCTCTTCCCAGCCTTCGCGCGGGCGGATGTCGAGGATGCTCATCGACAGGAATTCATCGCGGCTGTAGCCATACTGGCGCACCGCCGCTTCGTTGACCTCCAGAAAGCGCAGCGTGTCCGGATCGAACACCCAGAACGGCGCCGGATTGCGGTCAAACAGCAGCCGGAACTGACGCTCGGCTTGCTGCACGCGGGCCAGCGCATCGACCCGCTCGCTGACATCGGTCAACGCACCGATCATGCGGCGCTCGCGGTCCACCACCGCCACGCGCTGGCCGCGCGCGGCGACCCAGCGGGTCGCGCCACCCGGCAGCACCAGGCGGAACATTTCATCGAGCACGCCGCTGCCGGCAAAGGCGGCATCGAAGGCCTGCTGCATGCGCGCGGTGTCGTCGTGGTGCACGCGCGCGAAGAAATCCGCGACGGGCAGGCTCTCGATGTCGATGCCGAAAATCTCACGGGCCAGCGGCGACCAGCGCAGCAGGCAGGCATCCTCGTCCACATACCAGGTACACACCTTGCCGACCTGGTGGGCCATGCGCAGCTCGGCATGGCCGGTGCGCAGTTCCTCGCTCAGGCTGTCCTGGTCACGGGTGGCGCGGCGCAGGCTGACATACACCGCGGCAAACAGCGCCCAGTACAGCAGGTAGACCCCGATCGAGGCCTGCACATACGGCCACCAGGCCGCCAGCACATCGCGCCGGCCCAGGCCGGCGTAGACCGCCAGCGGGTACTGGGCCAGCGTGCTCAGGCTGGAAATGCGCTCGATGCCATCCACGGCACTGGTCTCGGTGCCCAGCGGGGTCAGTGCGTCGCGGCGCAGAAGCTCGCGTTTGGCCAGCCCGAAGCGACGCCCCGCCACGGCGCCGGGATCCGGGCTGCGCGCCAGCACGTAGCCATGCGGGTCGGTGATGGAGACCACCCCGGCATCGCCGGTATCCATGCCGCCGATGATGGCCTGCAGTTCCGCCGTGCGCAGCCGTGCCAACAGCCAGCGGTCACCGCCCATCGGCAACGCCAGCGGCAGGATCCAGTGCGTGGCATCCAGCGCCTGCGGCGGCCCGAGGAAAATCTGGCTGCCCAGGCCGCGATTGCCATCCACCGCCCACAGCGGTAGTTGCAGGTCGCCGCTGCCACTGGTCAGGGCCCGCCCGTACTGGTCGACCACCACGATGCTGTGCAGTTCGGCATGCCGCTGCAGGGCCCCGGCGATGCTGGCATCGAGCAGGTCCGGTGCCTGCGCCGGCACCCGCTGGAAGAGCAGCGCGCCATCGCGGGAGATGCCCTGCATCACCCGCTCCAGGTTGCGCAGTTCCAGCCGCAGCAGGCGCTGGGCGCCGGTGGCCAGCGCCGAGCTCTGGCGCTGCGCGGCTTCCTGCCGGCGCTGGCAGTCATTGAGCAGCGTCGCCACCAGCCCGGCGCCCAGCAGCACGCCCAGGGATACCCCGAGCCACACGAACGTCCGCAGTGGCCGTGCCAGGGCACGGTTCAACGCGGGCATCGCAACCCTTTTCCCGAACGACAGGCTGACTTCATCTGTAAACGCTTCCTGGTTTCCCCAAACCTGAGCGGCCGCTGCCCGGGATTCTTGACGCCTAGCTCGTCACACGGGCGCCAGCCGGCGCCCGCAGAATCCGTGCGGGCCCCAGCATGCACCAGCGCGTACGGCACGGGAAGCACCGCGGCCGGGGTTCACATCGGTGAACCCGGAAGACCGGCATACCCGGTACCCGATGCCGCCGAAGCCGGCATAACCGCGCGCCCGGTACGGGATTAGACTTGGGTGTTTCCGTTGCTGAGAAGCTCAATGTCCAAGCTGCGCCGCCCCACCCTGATGCTCGCCATTGCCGCCAGCCTGTCGCTGAGCCTGGCCGCCTGCGACCGCGAGGCCACTGCACCGGCCGCGTCCGCCCCCGAGACCACCCCGGCCGAGCCGGCCGCCCCCAAGCCGCAGCTGGGCAGCTTCGGCTTCGACGCCGCCGGCATGGACCGCAGCGTCGCCGCCGGCGATGACTTCTTCGGCTTCGCCAACGGCACCTGGGTCAAGAACACCGAGATCCCGGCCGACCGCTCCAGCTACGGTAGCTTCAACGTCATCTCCGAAAAGACCCTGGCCGACACCCGCGCGATCCTCGAAGGCGCCGCGGCCGACACCAAGGCCGAGGGCGAGGCCAAGCTGATCGGCGATTACTACGCCGCCTTCATGGACGAGAGCGGCATCGAGTCGCGCGGCGTCGCCCCCGTCAAACCGGAACTGGACGCCATCGCCGGGATCAGCGACAAGGCCGCGCTGGCCACCGCGCTCGGCGGCACGCTGCGCGCCGACGTGGACCTGCTCAACGCCACCAACTTCTACACCGACCGCCTGTTCGGCGTGTGGGTCTCGGTGGATCTGCTGCAGCCGGACCGCACCGCGCCGTACCTGGTGCAGGGCGGCCTGGGCCTGCCGGACCGCGACTTCTACCTGCAGGGCGGCCGCATGGCCGAGATCCGCAAGCAGTACCAGGCCTACATCGCCCAGGTCCTGCAGCTGGCCGGCGTCGCCGATCCGGCCGCCAAGGCGCAGCGCATCCTCGCGCTGGAGACCAGGATCGCCCAGGCCCACGCCACCCAGGAAGACACCAACGACGTCGCCAAGGGCGCCAATGCCTGGAAGCAGGCCGACCTGAGCGCCAAGGCACCGGGCATGGACTGGAACGCGTTCCTGGCCTCGGCCGGGCTGGACGCCCAGCAGGACTTCATCGTGTGGCAGCCCAAGGCCGTCGCGGGCATCTCGCGCCTGGTCGCCACCGAGCCGCTGGAGGTCTGGAAGGACTACCTGGCCTTCCATGCGCTGGACCGCGCCGCGCCGTACCTGCCCAAGTCGTTCGCCGATGCGCGCTTCGCCTTCCACGGCACCACGCTCAACGGCACCCCGCAGCAGAGCGAGCGCTGGAAGCGTGCGGTGGATGACAGCAACCATGCCGTCGGCGAAGCGATCGGCAAGCTGTACGTCGAACGTCATTTCGATCCGGCCACCAAGGCGCGCGCGGACGCGATGGCCAAGAACATCATCGCTGCGTTCGCCAAGCGCATCGATGCGCTGGAGTGGATGTCGCCGCAGACCAAGGCGCGTGCCAAGGCCAAGGTGGATGGCCTGACCGTGGGCATGGGCTACCCGGACAAGTGGCGCGACTACACCGGTCTTGAGATCAAGCGTGATGACGCGCTGGGCAATGCCGAGCGTGCCGAGCTGTTCGAGTACCGCCGCAACATCGCCAAGCTGGGCAAGCCGGTGGATCACAGCGAGTGGGCGATGCTGCCGCAGACCATCAATGCGATGAACGTGCCGCTGGAAAACCGCCTGGTGTTCCCGGCCGCGATCCTGCAGCCGCCGTTCTTCGACGGCGCGGCCGATGATGCGGTGAACTACGGCGCGATCGGTGCGGTGATCGGCCATGAGATCAGCCACGGTTTCGACAACGCCGGTGCGCTGTTCGATGAGACGGGCAAGCTGCAGAACTGGTGGACGCCCGAAGATCTGAAGAAGTTCAACGCGGCCGGCGATGCACTGGCGGCGCAGTTCAGCAGCTACAGCCCGTTCCTGGGGGTATCGGTGAATGGTCGTCTGACGCTGGGCGAGAACATTGCGGACGTGGCAGGTCTTTCGACGGCCTACGATGCGTATCAGTTGTCGCTGCAGGGCAAGCCGGGCCAGACGCTGGAAGGCTTCACGCCGGATCAGCGGTTCTTCCTGGGCTTTGCGCAGGCATGGCGGAGCAAGGCGCGTGAGCAGGCGCTGCGCAATTCGCTGTTGACCAATGTGCATGCGCCGGGTCAGTTCCGTGCGTTGACGGTGCGCAATCTGGATGCGTGGTATCCGGCCTTCGAGGTGAAGGAAGGCCAGAAGCTGTACCTGGCGCCGGAGAAGCGGGTCAAGGTGTGGTGATGTGCGTCACCGCACGTTGCTGAGATGAGAGAACGGGCGCTTCGGCGCCCGTTTTTTTTCGCTGCAGAGCAGCGGGTCGCGGAAGCCTGTGCGTGCCCGACCCAACCAGCGGGCACAGGGCACTTGCCGCTTCAAGGCCAATCAGCAAGCACCCCAGCCGACACACCCATCCGCGTGCACGCCCGCGTCGCCAGCCCGTCCTGCAGCGCACGCCGGAACAACGGCGCCATGCCTTTGAGCATCACCGCCGACGCCCGCGACTGCGCACGCTGCATCGGCGTGCGCTGGATCATCGCGGTCGCCCAGTCCGGCAGCAGCGCTGCACCGGCACCGAGGAACAGCTCGCGCGAGAGACCCGCCATCGGCACCGGCAGGCGGATGCCTGACAGCACCGCCAGCACCTCGCGCGAGCGCGCATCGAACACCAGCTGCGATTGCTGGCGCGCGAAGTAAGCGTCCACCTCCGCTTCCGACGCCGGAACGTCTACAGCGCCAAGCGCCTCGGCCACGCGCTTGTACTCACGGTAGTACTGGTCGGCGACCGCCGTAGGCACGTCGCGGCAATAGCGTCGGCAGCCCTGCAGGAAACCGTACGCTTCAGTGACGTGCACCCAGGTGAGCAGCGCGGGATCGTCGGCGGAATACGCGCGGCCATCGGCGGTATGACCGCGCACCTGGGCATGGATGCGGGTCACCTTGGCGATCAACGCCTCGACTTCCGCGGTGGGTGCGTAGGTCGTTCCAGCGACGAACGCGGTGGTGCGGCGCAGGCGGCCGACCAGGTCATCGCGGAAGTTGGAGTGGTCGTACACGCCGGCCAGGGCCAGCGGATGCAGGGTCTGCAGCATCAGGGCGCACAGGCCGCCGGCGAGCATGCCGGGAAACTCGGCATGCACCCGCCAGGTGATGCTGTCGGGGCCGAACCAGCCGGGGTCGCCCAGCGGGTGGTCGTAGTCGATCCCGCTCTGGCCGCGGGGGAAGGCGCCCAGCACCCAGCGGCGTATGGGGGCGGTTGCAGGGCGGGCAAGCGAACGCAGCAGGGAGGACATCAGCAGTACCGAGGGCGAGCGGACCGGCATTTCGCGCGGATGCGTCAATTCTGCGTGATACCGGTGGGGCTGGCGAGGCGGGTGCCCGACAGGGCCTGCGCATTGTGCAGATGCAGCATGGGAGCCGCCGTCCAAGCCGTATTTACCCGGCGATTTACGTGCCGCAGTGCGCAAATCCACTGCGGGTTTGCCCATTCAGGCAGAAATGGCGCCGGATCTTTGCGCTTTGCCCATTGCCAAGCGCCGTGAAAGTGCTAGAACTGGATACGCCACAACGTCGTCCAATGCGCTGCCGCACGTTCCAGAAGGAGCTCGTCATGATCGCTTTGTTCAAAGGTTTGGGTCTGCTGTTGCAGGACAACGAGCTGTACAGCAGCCCGTTCGAAAAACAGGTCGCGCATTGGCGTAACAAGAGTGAACAGCAGATCCGCGAAGAAGTCGCGGTACTGGCCAAAGCCAAGGGCCAGTGGCTGATGGCCTCGATCGTGGGCTGGCAGGCGTCCTCCCTGCTCATCCTCGGCCTGATCAGCAACTACCTGTGGAAGGATGACTTCCATATCACCTTCACCCGCGTGGTGATCGTGTTCGGTTCATGGGTGTCGATCCTGTTCGTGATCTGGTTCATGGCCAACATGTTCGATCACACCGCCGGCTTCGAGCGCTGGATGAAGGCCTTCAACAGCCGCGCCCGGATCACCTCCGATGCCGATACGGTGGAATGCGTGGCCGAGGCGCTGGACATGGCCCAGCACTATCCGGAAGTCCTGGATTACAAGCAGGCGGTGAGCGCCAAGCGCGAGCTGCGCCACGAGGACATCCGCATCATGCGCGAGATCGGCCGGATGAAGCAGCACACCGAACTGGTGGGCCAGCTCAATCATGTCGGCGAGCAGCCCAACGGCACCAACCTGCATCTGCAGCCCGCGTTCTGACCCTACTGAAAAGCGGGGGGAGCCACGATGCCACCGTGATCACTCACGGTGGCATTGTTCTTTCTGGACGGCGCTGACGCAGTGCTTGAAGCCGGCCGGGAGCCCGGCCATCTGCTCCGTCTTGCCCACCGCCACCGCCAACCGGTGCAGCGGCGGATAGGGGCAGTCTGTGTCCTTCGTGCAGCGCGCATCCAGCACCAGGTAATGGCAGCGGCCGCTGCTGCTGGCGATGCAGTCGAAGTTGGCCACGCCGTTGTCGACCGTGGTTTTGCTGTACAGCGTATCCACGCCGTTGGCGCGGATGCGGGTGACGGAGGTGTCGTTCGATTGCTGGCAGGCCGCCAGCATCAACACGCAGAGACTGGCGACAACGGCGGTACGCATGGCAGGCTCCAGACGAAAGGAAAGGCGCGTTACATCCCGCGGAACAGGCTCATGAAGGGCTGGCTGACGTTGAGCACTTCAGTGCGATGCTTCAAGCGCAGCTGGCCGCGGCCGGTGTCGTCGCGTGTGACTGCGGCGACCGCCTTCATGTTCACGATGGTGGAGCGGTGGATCTGGCGGAACCGTTGCGGATCGAGCGCATCCAGCAGTTCACGCAGCGAGGTGCGCAGCAGGCTTTCGCCCTGCTCGGTGACCACGGTGGTGTATTTGCTGTCCGCACGGAAGTAGATCACATCTTCGAGCATGATCAGCTGCGTGTCGCGGCCGTTGCTGGCGGTGATCCAGGCCAAAGGCGGCGCGCTTGAGGCGGCGGCGGGCTGATTGCCGAGGCGCTGCAGCAGCTGCTCGAGCATGCCGCTGTCCGGGCGGCCCAGCTGCATGCGGGCCAGGATCCGCTCGCGCGTGGCCAGCAGGCGCTCATCGCTGACCGGCTTGAGCAGGTAGTCGATCGCGCCCTGTTCGAAGGCGTCGATCGCATACTGGTCGTAGGCGGTGACGAACACCACCTGGGTGCGCGGGCTGATCTCCGGCAGCGCGCGGGCCACCTCGATACCGGTGATGCCCGGCATGCGGATGTCGAGCAGGGCCAGGTCCGGCTTCAGCTCGGCCAGGCGCTCCAGCGCACTGGCGCCGTCCTCGCATTCCGCCACCAGCCGCAGTTCCGGCCACAACCGCTGCAGCTGTGCCACCAGCGACTGGCGCAGCAGGTCTTCGTCTTCGGCAATGAGGGCGTCAAGCTGCATGGATCGCCTCGCGGGCATCGCGCGGCAGGGTGATCGTCGCTGCCACGCCGGTGGGGAAATTGGACACGATCGCCACGCCAGCGTGCTCACCGCAGGTCAGGCGCAGGCGTTCGCGCAGGTTCTTCAGGCCGATCCCGGTACCACTGGTGCCCTGCCCGAACCCGAGGCCGTCGTCGGCCACGGTGAGGGTGACATGGTCCTCGAAGGCGCGCGCGATGATCCACACCGTGCCGCCGCCGGGTTTGGGTTCCAGGCCGTGTTTGATCGCGTTCTCGACCAGGGTCTGCAGCGCCATCGAGGGCAGCGGCAGGCTGAGCAGGGCCGGGGGCACGTCCACCTGCAGGGCCAGCCGGGCGCCCATGCGGATCTTGAGGATTTCCAGGTAGGCCTGGGTGCGCTCCAGCTCCACGCCCAGGGTCGACATCGATTCCTCCACGCTGGGCAGCGAGCTGCGCAGGTACTGGATCAGGTGCCCGAGCATCTGGTCGGCGCGCGGCGGATCGGTCCGGGTCAGCACCTGCGCGTTGGCCAGCGTGTTGTAGAGGAAGTGCGGCTCGACCTGGGCGTGCAGCAGGTTGAGCTTGGCCACCGACAGTTCCTTCTCGGTCGCGGTCTGCTCGGCGGCGGCCTGCTCGTCGCGGCGCTGCTCGGCCACCCGGCGGGTGATCGCACGGCCGACCGCTTCGGCGTTCTCGTGGTTGCTGCCTTCGTCGACCGCGAGCAGATCGGCCCAGACCCCGGCATCGGGCTCGAACAGCAGGGTCACGCTGCTGGTGCCCTGCCCCGGCGTCACGGTGGCGAGCACGCTGTTGCGCTTGATCGCCAGCCGCGCAGGCAGGTTCCAGCGGGACGGCGGGCGGCCGTTGTAGGGATCCACGCGGCGCACGTAGGCACGCACCTGCAGGCTGCCCGGTGCACTTTCGATGTCTTCCACGCGTGGCAGCTCGGCGATGGCGGCTTCCACCAGGGCAAAGGCCGGGCCGGCATCCATCGGCACCTCGATCTGGCGGCGCTGGCGGCTGGACAGGGTGGCCGCGTCCAGGCGCCCGGCGACGTGCTGCACGCGCCGGATATGGGCGATGCAGCTGCCCAGGGCGGTCACCATCACGAACAGGGCCAGCAGGCCGAACACCCAGCCGGGGCCTTCGTCCATGCCATGGAAGAAGCCACTCCAGACAAACCCCGCCACCACGATGGCGGCGGCCCAGGCCAACAGGATGCGGAAAATCAGGGAGAGGCTGGCGAACACGGCGGCGTCATCACATAGGGAGTGAGGCGAGCATAGCCCTGCCGCCAGCGGGAACAAGCGGCATGCGACGAAGGCGGGGTTTGGGGGGACGAAGCGGTGTAGAGCCACCCCATGGGTGGCTGGCCTTCTTCCGGAACCGCGAAGCCACGCATGGCGTGGCTCTACGTCTGGGTTCGAGACCGCGAAGCCACGCATGGCGTGGCTCTACGTCTGGGTTCGAGACCGCGAAGCCACGCATGGCGTGGCTCTACGTCTGGGTTCGAGACCGCGAAGCCACGCATGGCGTGGCTCTACAGCGGGGGGTCCGGCCGGCGTGCCGGCCGGACTCGTCTTAATTCCGCTCGGCGGCGCTGGCGTCACGCGGGGCGCGGAACTGGGAGTCTTCGCTCCAGTTCGGCCAGGCGCGCGAGTTGGCCAGCTGGTTGCCCAGCGTGTACAGCACTTCCAGATCGCGCGAGGCACCGGCGAAGGTCCAGTCCGGCTGCCACTCATCGCCCTGCTGGTGATAGCGCTTGGCGGTGTAGTCATCCGAAGCGGCCTTGCCGGCCGCCACGCCCCCCTCCACCCAATCCTGGCCCGCCGAGTACGACACTGCCGGCACGCCACGCTTGGCGAACGGGAAGTGATCGGAGCGGAAGAACAGGCCGGCTTCCGGCTTCGGGTCCGGCGTGTAGCGGATGTCCCAGCCCTTGGCCACGTCCTTGAGCTGGTCCAGCAGTTCCAGCTTGGCCGAGCCGTAGATCCCGAAGTCACGCGAGGGGCTGAAGGGCGCCATGCCGTCCATGTTGATCAGCGCAACGGTCTTGCCCAGCGGGTACAGCGGGTGGGTGGCGTAGTACTCCGAGCCGAGCAGGCCCTTTTCCTCGGCGGTCACGGCCAGGAACAGCACCGACCGCTCCGGGCGCTTGCCCTTGGCGAAGCCACGGGCCAGTTCGATCAGCGAGGCGGTGCCGCTGGCGTTGTCCAGCGCGCCGTTGAAGATGGTGTCACCGTTCGCGTCCGGCTTGCCCACGCCGATGTGGTCCCAGTGGGCGCTGTAGATCACCGTCTCGTCGGGATGCTTGCTGCCTTCCAGGCGCGCGGCCACGTTGTGCGAGGTGATCACCTCGGTCTTGACCGCGTACTTGGCCGAGAAGGTCTCGCCCTTCAGCTCCACCGGCTTGAAATCACGGGTCTGGGCCTGCTTCTTGAGCGCCTCGAAATCCAGGCCCGAACGCTTGAACAGCTCCACCGCCAGATCGCGCTGGATCCAGCCTTCCAGCAGCGGATGCGCCTCGGCCGGGTTGTCGCGGACCACGTCGAACATGGTGTTGGTGTTGGAGCCGGCCACGGTGGCCCAGCCGTACGAGGCCGGCGCGGTCTCGTGCACGATCAGCACGCCGAGGGCCCCCTGGCGCGCGCCCTCTTCGTACTTGTAGGTCCAGCGGCCGTAGTAGGTCATGCCCTTGCCGTCGAAGTCGCCCTGGCCGCTTTCGAAGTCCGGATCGTTGATCAGCACGACGGCGATCTTGCCCTTCAGGTCCACGCCCTTGAAATCGTCCCAGTTGCGCTCGGCGGCCTTGACGCCGTAGCCGAGGAAGACCAGCGGCGCGTTCTTGATGTCCACCGCGCTGGCCCCGTTCATCGCGGCGCGTACAGCGATTTCCTTGCCCTGGCTCAGCGTCTGCGGCTTGCCCTTGCTGCTCAACGACAGGCTCGGGGTGCCGACGATATCGCCCTTGAGCAGCGGCACGGCCTGGGTCCACAGGCGCTTGCCGTCCTTGAGGTCGCCGCCCGGCTGCAGGCCCGCCGCTGCGAACTGCTTGCTCAGGAAGGCGATGGTCTTCTCTTCACCGGCAGTGGCCGGCGAGCGGCCTTCGTAGGCGTCCGACGCCAGTTCCTTGACGTCGGCGGAGATCCGCGCGCCATCGAATTTGGGGGTGGCGGCCATCAAGGCCGACGACACCGACAACGCCAACAGGCTGATTACCACACGCTTCACGCTGCACCTCATGACTGACCGACAATCGCCCGAGTGTAGGCCAGAGCCGCCGCGCAGTGCAGTGCCGGTCTACACGGCTGCCGCACGGGCCAGCAGCATCGCCTTCTCACGCGCATTGGCGGTCAGCGCGGCCGCACGCTGGAATGCCGCCCGTGCTTCGGCGTGCCGCCCCAGCTGGGCAAGCAGGTCGCCCTGCACCGCAGCCAGCGGCGCATAGTCGCGCAGCCGCGCATCGTCACCGAGCGCATCGACCAGCGGCCACGCGGCCGCCGCGCCCTGGGCCCGCGACAGCGCCACCGCATGGTTCAACGCCACCACCGGCGAGGGCTGGCGCTGTGCCAGCCGTGCGTACAGCGCGGTCATCCGCGCCCAGTCGGTGTCGTCGGCACGGCGCGCGCGTGCGTGGCACTCGGCGATGGCCGCCTGCAATGCATAGGGATCGTCACCGCCACCGAGTGCCACCGCCTGCTGCAGGGCGGCCTGGCCACGGGCGATCTGCAACCAGTCCCAGCGCGTGCGGTCCTGGTCGGGCAGCAGGATCGGCGTGCCGGTGGCATCGGTGCGGGCGGCGGTGCGCGAGGCCTGCAGTTCCATCAGGGCGAGCAACCCCTGCACCTGCGGCCAGGTCGGCAACCGACTGGCGAGCACGCGGCCCAGCCGCAGCGCTTCGTCGCACAGGGCCGGGCGCATCCAGTCATCGCCGGCACTGGCCGCATAGCCTTCGTTGAAGATCAGGTAGACCACCTCCAGCACCGAGGCCAGGCGCTCCGGCAACGCCGCCTGGCGCGGCACTTCGAATGGCACCTGCTTGTGCGCCAGCGTGCGCTTGGCGCGCACGATGCGCTGGGCAATGGTGGGCTCCGGCGCGAGGAACGCGCGTGCGATCTCATCGGTGGTCAGGCCGCCGAGCAGCCGTAGCGTCAGCGCGACACGCGCGTCGGCGGCCAGGACCGGATGACAGGCAACGAACATCAGCCGCAGCAGGTCATCGCCGATGTCGTCTTCCAGCGCATCGCTGTCGTCCGGCGCCGGCAACGGCAGCGGCGCCAGCGCGCTGCCGAACTGCGCGTGCTGGCCGGCGACGCGCTGGTGCTGGCGCAGCACATCGATGGCGCGGTTGCGCGCAGTGGTCATCAGCCACGCTCCGGGATTGTCCGGCACGCCCTGGCTGGGCCAGCGCTCCAGCGCGGCCAGCCAGGTGTCCTGGACCAGCTCTTCGGCACGGCCGACATCGCCGCCGAGCAGGCGGGTCAGGCGGGCGGTCAACACTGGCGACTCCATGCGCCAGATCGTCTCCAGTCGTTGCGTCAGTGCCGTGTCCATGCGGCTGATCAAACCACCGGTACGGCGCGGGGACAAGCCGCGCGGGGGGGTGCCATCACGCCGGCCCAGATCAGGGCTGCTTCATGCAGTTGACCATCCACGGCTTGCCGTAACGGTCGATGAGAAAGCCCCAACGGTGGGCCCAGAAGGTTTCGGTGATCGGCATCTTGATCTCGCCACCGTCGGCCAGCGCGTTGAACACGCGCTCGGCCTCCTCGATCGAATCCACATCGATGTTGATCGTGGTACTGCCCTGCCCGTCGGAAGACGGGCCATCGGCGGCCATCAGGATCGCGGACCCCACTTCCAGCTGGCTGTGCGCGACGTGGTCCAGTGTCTCCGGCGGCATCTCGCCACAGCCCTCCTGGCTTTCCATGGGCGGCATGTCGCGGTACTTCATTTCAGAGGTGACCTTGCCGCCGAGCACCTGCGCGTAGAAGGCCATGGCCTCATGGGTCTTGCCGTTGAAGCCGAGGAACGGAATCAGTTTCATGGGAATGCTCCAGGGGTGCGGGGGGAATCAATCGGCGGTGCCGATCTGGTCGCGCAGACGCTGTTCCTGCGCCTGCAATTCGGGAGTGAAGGCCGCGCCGAAATCCTCGGCACTGAGGATCGGCCGCAGCTCGACCACATCCCCGGCAGCGAAGGGTGCGCGCTTGAGCCATTCGGTGGCCTCGTCCAGCGAGCGCACCTGCCACAGCCAGAACCCGCAGACCAGCTCGCGGGTTTCGGCGAACGGCCCATCGATCACCCGCGGCGGCTCGCTGCCGAAGGCCACGCGGCGGGCGCGCGAGGTCGGGTGCAGGCCCTCGCCGGCCAGCATGATCCCGGCCTGGACCAACTGCTCGTTGTACGCGCCCATCGCGCGGATTTCCTGCTCGGTCGGCAATTGACCGGCCTCGGTGGCGGCGGTTGCCTTGACCAGTACCATGACTTTCACGGGGTGCTCCTGTGTGCCAGCCCGGAACCCGGGCCGTTCACTGGATACAACGTGCCAAGGGGATGGAAATCGACACGCACGACGAACTATTTTTTCGTCGCTGAACAGGGCCGCGCTGCGGCGCTGCAACACGCCATGACCGCGGGCTGGGGCATCATGCGGTTTCCCCGCCCACCCTGGTCCGGCCATGCAA
Source organism: Stenotrophomonas sp. BIO128-Bstrain (assembly GCF_030128875.1). Taxonomy (NCBI): domain Bacteria; kingdom Pseudomonadati; phylum Pseudomonadota; class Gammaproteobacteria; order Lysobacterales; family Lysobacteraceae; genus Stenotrophomonas; species Stenotrophomonas sp. BIO128-Bstrain. The sequence goes on from NZ_CP124620.1 coordinate 3,442,026, forward strand.
TTTCTTCTGCTGATCTATATCGACGAGGGCCTGTTGCAGGCCCTGCCCGGCGACGAATACGACCGCCTGATGCATGACTGCCTGCACCACGCCGACCGCCTGCAGGCCGAGGGTACCCTGGTGCTCGCCCAGAAGCTGGAACCGGTGGACAGCGCGCGCACGCTGCGCGTGCGCCAGGGCCAGACCCGCATCACCGATGGCCCGTTCGCCGAAACCCACGAACTGCTGGCCGGCTTCAACCTGATCAACGCGCCCGACCACGCCGAGGCGATGCGCATCGCCCAGCAGTTCCCGTGGTCGCGCTTCGGCAGCATCGAGGTACGTCCGCTGGCCGACATGGACGCCGAACGCGTACGCGTCGGCGCCTGACACCGCTCAAGGCAACAGCGTGATCTTCAGATCGCGCGGGCCGATGGCCTCATTGCCGCTGTAGTCGCACGCACTGGCCCGCAGGATGTATTCGCCGGCCGGCAATACATCCGGTTGCCAGCGTCCGGTCTCGACCACCCCATCGCGCACCGTGTTGGTGACCAGGTAGCGGAACCGGGTGACCGCGCTGCCATGCACGGTGATGCCGCTGTCCGGCGCGTAGGCCACGCGGGTGGCGCTGTCTTCGCGCGGCATCCGGTTGAACACGATGTTGAAGCGCGGCTGCTCGTACCCGGCCAGCGGCTGGCCCTGCGCATCCAGGACCTGGTAGCCGACCTGGTACAGCCCCAGCCGGCGCCGTGGCAGATTGCGGTCCACCTGGTCCCACGCCTCCACCACGATCTGCACGCCCGGGCCTTGGCGCGGGATCGCGACGCGTCCGTCGGCCCCCGCCTTGACCGGCTGGTCCAGATCGTCCAGCACGGCGACCTCGGTGATGCGCGGCGCGAACGTATCGGCGTAACCGGTGAAGCCCAGTGCCACCGCATTGCGCTCGAAACCACTGGCGCCCACGCTCAGGTGGACATGCGCCATCCGGTTGATGCTGCCCAAGGCTTCGCCGGCGGCGAACCGGGTGCCGCGACGCACGCGGATGCGTTCGAGCTTGCCGTCCTCACCGGACACCTGCTGCCAGCGCGCATCGAACGGCCGATCGCGCGGATCGCGGCCCACCTTCATATGGATGTATTTGAGCCGACCCAGCGAAAGGCCTTCGGCCTGGCCGCCGACCGACCACGCCGCGAACGGCGTATCGACTTTGCCATCGGCGATCGCCAACACCGGCTGGCCGACATCGCCGCGGATATCGAACCCGCCATGCAGATGGTGCCGACTCTCGCCTTTGAAGTCCCCGCGCACCTCACCCAACGTGCCGACCACTTCGTGCCACCCGTCCTCCGGAGCCAGGGGCCACCGGCCGGCGGTGTCGGGCAAGGGGGCCTCCGGTGCCGGGCCGATCAACGCCGGCGGCGCCGTCTGCCCCGGCCCGAGGGCACGCAGCCGGTGCACGCGGTAGGAGGCGGCATCGGCCAGATAGAGGCCGCCCTCGGCATCCAGCGCGAGTGCAGTGGGCCGCGCAAAGCGGGGCTGCGGCGGTACCCCCGCCAGTGCCAGCTGATGGCCCTGGGCCGAGATCTGCACCACCTTGCCGTTGATGTCGCTGGCGTAGATCACCCCGTCATGGGTCACCGCCAGCGCCATCGGTCCGCTGAGCAGGCCGCCATCGGCGAGCCGGGTGCCCAGCGTGCCATCCGGGGCGAGTTGGCGGATCGCGTTGTTGAACAGATCGGCGATCAGCAGGTTGCCGTGCGGATCCAGTGCCAGCGCCACCGGCGTATCCAGGCGGGTGGCCGCCCCGATGCCATCGACCAGGCCCGGACGCTCGCCACCGGCGACGGTGTGCACCCGTCCATCGGGTTCGATGACGCGGATGCGGTCGTTGTAGGTATCGGCCACGAAGACGCGGCCGCCCGCATCCACCGCCACGCCCATCGGCGCATCGAAGCGCGCCTGGGTGGCCGGGCCATCGACGAACCCCCGCTGACCATCACCGGCCAGCGTGCTTACCGTGCCATCGACCGCGATGCGGCGGATCACGTGGTTGCCGGTATCGGCAACATAGACATTGCCGCCTGCATCCAGTGCGATCCCGGAGGGCGTGTTGAACTGCGCCTGCAGGGCGGCGCCATCGCGCCAACCCTCGCCCTGCCCGGCCAGCGTGTCCACGCGACCGTCGGGATGGACGCGGCGGATGCGGTTGTTGTCGCCGGCATCGGCGATGTAGACCACGCCATGTGTGTCCACGGCCAGGCCGTACGGATCGGCGAAGCGCGCCTGGGCTGCGGGGCCTTCCGTACTGCCGCCTACGCCGTCGCCGGCCAGTACGCTGATCGCCGGCGTCCAGCCCAGGGCCGTCGCCACCGGGCCCGGTGGCGGTGCCGGCGCGGCCGGTTCACGCAGGAAGGTCCAAACCAGCGCTGCCGCCATCAGAGCGGCGATCAGCACCACCATCGTCCATCGTCCGCGCGTCATCGCTATCCTTGCTGCTATTCGGGACACGACCTTAGCCGCTCGTGGCGTGCCTGCAAACCCTGCACGCCGGGAGCGCTCATGGTCCACGCGCGCTGGCAGCCGCCCACGCAGCGTGCCGAGGTCAAGGCGGCGGTGAACACGGTGGGCCGCGTGGCGACCCATGCGCGGTACTGCGCGTGACGTTTCGCCCTGGAGCAGCGCCTACTTCGCCGGCGTCTCCACCTTGAACCCCATCGCCTCGCGATAGCGCACATACAGCGCGCTGACCTTCTCCACGTAGGCCAGCGTTTCCGCATACGGCGGCACGCCTTTGTAGCGGGTCACCGCACCGATGCCGGCGTTGTACGCGGCGGCCGCCAGCACGCGGTCGCCTTTGTACCGGCGCAACAACGCCTTCATGTAGCGCGCGCCCCCGCTGATCGACTGCTCGGCCGAGAGCGGATCGGCCACGCCGTATTCGGTGGCGGTATCGGGCATCAGCTGCATCACGCCCTGCGCGCCCTTGGGTGAGATCGCGCCGGCATCGAAACCGCTTTCGGCATGGGCGATCGCACGCAGCCAGGCATCGTCCACGCCGGTGGCCTTGGCCGCCGCCTTGAACTGCTTGGCGTGCCGGTTCAACTGCGGCGCGCCGACCTTGCCCAGGCCCTCGTGCGCCGGTTCGCCCGGTGGGGTGGCCACGGTGAACTTCAGGAAGACGCGCGAGCCCGGCAGGTTGCGGGTCGAGTAGACCAGTGCACCGTCCTGCTCACGTTCGTACAGGGTGCCGCTGAAGACGCCCATGTTGCCCCACAGGTTGGGGGTCTGCACGGCGTTGTCGTCGATCTGCTGCGGGGTGCACCTGGAGCCGGGCTCGGGTGCCGTGGCCAGACTGACCGTGTTGCTCTGCACGCAGCGATAGACCGTGCGCGCCGATGCCAGGCCAGGCAGCAGCAACGACAACAGGGCCAACGCGGCAGGCAGGGTCGGATTCATCGGGCTCGGATCGGGGCACGGAAGGGTGCGGCGCGATCATCCGGCCGGGGGCGCGAACCGAAGGTGAATACCGGGCCTGCCGCGCTGGCAGGCCCGGCGCTGACTCAGTGGCGGCGGGCCAGCAGCCGCTTGCCGGCGTAGCCCAGGCCGAGCAGGGCGAACCACAGCGGGCTGATCGCCAGCGCGTACAGCGTGTCCGGCTGCAGGGTCAGCAGCACCAGCACGAAGGCGAAGAAGGCCAGGCACACCCCGCACATCAGCACGCCACCGGGCATCTTGAACGCCGAGACGGCGTGCAGGTGCGGGCGCTTGCGGCGGTAGACGATGTACGAGCACAGGATCAATGACCACACGAACATGAACAACACCGCGGCCAGCGTGGTGACCAGGGTGAACGCGGTCACCAGGTTCGGGATCAGATAGATCAGCATCGCGCCCAGCAGCAGGCACACGCAGGAGAACACCAGCCCCAGCGCCGGCACCGCCGCGCGCGACAGCCGCCGGAACGCGCTCGGTGCGTGCCCCTCTTCGGCCAGGCCATACATCATCCGGCTGGTCGAGAAGATGCCGCTGTTGGCCGACGACGTGGCCGAGGTCAGCACCACGAAGTTGATCAGGCTGGCCGCGGCGGGAATGCCGGCCAGCACGAACAGTTCCACGAAGGGGCTCTTGCCGGGCACCACCTCACGCCATGGGGTGACGGCCATGATCGCGATCAGCGCCAGCACGTAGAACACCAGGATGCGTACCGGGATCGAGTTGATCGCCTTGGGCAGGTTGCGCTCCGGATCAGCGGTTTCGGCTGCGGTGGTACCGACCAGTTCGATGCCGACGAAGGCGAACACCGCGATCTGGAAGCCGGCGAAGAAACCGGCCATGCCCATCGGGAACACGCCACCGTCGTTCCACAGGTTGGAGAACGACGCCACGTGCCCGGAGGGGGCGGTGAACCCCCATGCGACCAGCCCGAAGCCGGTGATGATCAGCGCGCAGATGGCGATGATCTTGATCAGCGCGAACCAGAATTCCATTTCACCGAACAGCTTCACCGTGACCAGGTTGAGGCTGAGCAGCAGGATCACGCACAGCAGCGCCGGTATCCACGGTGCCAGCTCGGGGAACCAGAACTGCGCATACGCGGCGATGGCGATCACATCGGCGATGGCGGTGATGATCCAGCAGAACCAGTACGTCCACCCGCAGAAGAACCCGGCCCACGGCCCGAGCAGGTCGGTGGAAAAATCGATGAAGGATTTGTACTGCAGGTTGGAAAGCAGCAGCTCGCCCATCGCGCGCATGACGAAGAACAGCATCGCGCCGATGATCAGGTACACCAGCACGATGGACGGGCCGGCCAGGCTGATGGTCTTGCCCGAGCCCATGAACAGACCGGTGCCGATGGCACCGCCGATGGCGATCAGCTGCAGGTGGCGGTTGGAGAGGCTGCGCCGGAGGTGTTCCGGCGGGACGGCAGGATCGGTCATGGGGCAGCGTCGGCAGGGGCGAAGCGTCCGAACATAGACCTCCGCGAGGCGTTGCGCCAGTCGCCATCGGGCCGTTCGCGGGGGCCGTGGCCGGGCACTGCCCGGGGCGATGATGTGACGGATTCACCTCGCTCCACCGCGCGTGATGCCGGCAGGGCGATGGCGCCCCGGCCGGATGGTTCCAATCCCTGCCCGCTGATGGTCATATAGGGCTCCGCCAGGGCATCGAGGTCTGCTTGAACCGCGCCAGGATCATTGCCGCCACCGTAGTGCTTGCCCTGCTCGGCGCCCTGGTGCCGATCGCCACCGTGTTCTATTTCACCTGGAGCCGCGCCAGCGAATCCGAGCAGGTGCGGCTGCAGACCACCGCCGAGCGCACCCTGCAGCGCGCGCACCGCGCCTACGAGACGGCGCTGTCCACCCTGCGCGAGCTCAACCAGAGCACGTTGGCACCGTGCTCACCCGAGCACCTGCAGCTGATGCGCAGCCTGGTGATACGCACCCACTCGGCCGAACAGGTGGGCTATTTCGAGAACGGCCGGCTGGCCTGCACGTCCTGGGGCCCGATGGACGCGCAGATCATCCAGCGCCCGCCGGCCTATGTCACCGCCGAAGGCGCGGGCATCACCCTGGACGTGCGGCCGCTGGCAGGCACTCCCCAGCAACCGCTGCTGGCCCTGCAACTGGGACGCTACGACATCCTCATGGACCCGGCCCGGCTGGTCGACGTGATCGTCGACCCGAACGTGCGCCTGGCGGTGGCCAGCCCCGATGGGCGCCTGATCGCCCAGCAGGACATCCCCGACGAGGCCTTGCTGCAGCGCCTGCTGCGTGAACCGGCCAGCGGCCTGGAAGGCCAGACGCTGTACGCCAGCGCGCAGGACCAGGAGTGGCTGGCGATCGCCATGGCGCCGCGGACCGATCTGGTTGCCGCGTTCCGCCACCAGATCGGGCAGTTCATCCCGTTGGGCGTGCTCGGCGCGCTAGCGATGATCGGCGGCGTGGTGTGGCTGTCGCGGCGGCGGCTGTCGCTGCGGGGCGAGCTGGCCACGGCGGTGCGCCGGCGTGAGTTCTTCATGCACTACCAGCCCATCATCGAACTGGACACCGGCATCTGCGTGGGCGCCGAATCGCTGGTGCGCTGGCGCCGTGCCGACGGCACGCTGGTGCGTCCGGACCTGTTCATTCCGCTGGCCGAAGAGGCCGGCCTGATCGAAGCGCTGACCGACCAGGTCATCGACCATGTGATCACCGACATGCGCGAGCTGCTGGTGCAGGACCGCACCGCCCACATCGCGATCAACCTGGCCGCCGAGGATGTCAGCAGCGGCCGGGCGCTGAAGGTGCTCTCCAGCAAGCTGCACGGCACCGGCATCCACCCGCAGCAGATCTGGCTGGAGGCCACCGAGCGTGGCTTCATCGACGTCCGCCGCGCCCGCACCAGCCTGGCCAATGCGCGGCGGCTGGGGCACTGCGTGGCGATCGATGATTTCGGTGTCGGTTACTCCAGCCTGCAGTACCTGCAGCAGCTGCCGCTGGATGCATTGAAGATCGACAAATCCTTCATCGATGCGATCGGCACCGACAGCGCGACCAGCCCGGTCACCTCGCACATCATCGACATGGCCAAGACCCTGGGCCTGTTCACCGTGGCCGAAGGCGTGGAAACCCCGGCGCAGCTGGCCTATCTGCAGGCGCGCCAGGTGGAGTTCGGGCAGGGCTGGCTGTTCTCCAAGGCGCTGGCCCCGGCCGAGTTCATGGCCTTCCACCAGCAGCGCAAGCAGCAGTACGGCCAGGCACGCGAAAACATGCAGAACCCCAACAGCGACCCCGTGGCCTGAGCCGGCGCATCATTCCCCCTCGAGCCCGGCCAGCGTCATCACCCATGCCGGCACCGGAGGCTCGCCTGCGTAGAAAGCCTTCGGTTTGTTTTCCGCCATCGCCCAGCGCTGGATCCAGCTGATGCCACCGGCGCCGTTGTAGCCATCGGGATGCTGATAGGCCGGATCCTGCAAGGCGGCCTCCAGCGAGATGAAGCGATAGCCCCGCCGGCGCGTGGCCGCGACCAGCTCCTCCACGCAGTCGGCACTGAGCGCGTTGGCGTGGATCAGCCACACCTGCGCCGGCAGCCGGCCCAGCAGCTGCTGGCCCTGCTGTTCGTAGTAGTCCAGTTTGCTGAGCATGTACGGCACGTAGCCACGGCGCAGCTGGCGCAGGCGTGCCTCGCGCGAGACAGGATCGGTGTCGGTATCGCGCACATGATCGTAGGCGAACGCCCAGATCCACTCGCTGTTGTCGACCGTGACCGGTGCAACCCGATACCCGTGCTGCTGCAGGAACTCCCCGAGCGCCGCGCGTTCCTGCGGCGACTGCCCGGCACGCAGGTAAGGATGCCGGAACCAGCGCGGCGCCTGCCCGGTCTCGGCCAGCAACGGACGCAGCGTCGCCTCGCCGCGCAGGATGTCTTGCTCGTAGGCAGCCAGCTCGATCGCATGCAGGTCGACATGCCCATAGGTGTGGTTGCCCAGCTCAACGCCGGCATCGCGCCAGTCGCGCAGCATCTGCACCCGCGCCGGTTGCACCTGCCCGTCCACCTCCAGCTTGACCTCGTTGACGAAGCCCACCACCGGCACGTCGGCCCGCTTCAGGGCCGCGATCAGCTGCGCATGCCGGGCGGCAAGCTCGGGCTCGGCGCGTTCGTCCAGGCGCTGCCAGGGCAGATCATCGATGGTCAGCGCGATGCGCCGCTCCGGCGCCGCCGCGTGGGCGATGCCGGCCAGGCACAGCAGGGCCAGCACAGCACTTCGAAGAACTCCCTTGCGCACCCGCTGCTCCCATGGCGATACCCGGCCCCAGCATAGCGCCGGGCATCACGGTCCATCTTGCCGGGTGCGGCGGCTGGGCTCAGTGCGTGATCGGTGCCCAGGCGCGCGGCTGGCGCAACACCACCATCAACGTGGCCAGCAGCAGCACCAGCAGCACCGCTGGCAGCCAGCGTTCACCGACGGTTTCCAGCATCACGCCGCCGAGGATGCCCGCCAGCGCGATCGCCAGGTTCCAGCCGGTCACCACGAAGGACTGCGCGATGTCCCCGGCCTCGTCCGCACGGCGCGCCACCGCGGTCTGGAACAGCGTGGGAACGCCACCGAAGGATATGCCCCACACCACCGTCCCGATCACCAGCACCCACGGCGAGCCGGGCCACAGGCCGAACGCCACTGCCGAGAGTGCGAAGGCCACGGTGCTTGCGATCACCAGCGCGCGCAGCCAGCGATCCACCAGCAGTCCGGTGATCCAGATGCCGACCAGCGCGGCCACCCCGAACACCAGCAACAGGCGATCCAGCCATGCCGCCGCGCCGGACAGCGCCGCGAAGGGCTCGATGTAGGTGTAGAGCACGTTGTGCGCCAACACGTAGAGGAACATCGTCATCAGCGCGGTGCGCATGCCGCGCAGGCGCAGCACGTTGCCCAACGACTGCTGGGCCGCCGCGCCCGGGGCCGGCAACGACGGCAGCGCCAGCCGCGCCCACACCAGCAGGCCGACGCTGAGCAGCGACATCAACCCGAACGCCCAGCGCCAGCCGATGGTCTGGCCGAGCAGCGTACCGGCCGGGATGCCCAACGACAGCGCCAGCGGCGTGCCGACCATCGCCACCGCGATCGCCCGGCCCTGCAGCTGCGGCACCACCATGCGGCTGGCGTACCCCGCCACCAGCGACCACAGCAGGCCCGCGCTGATGCCGGCGCAGAAGCGTGCGACCAGCATCAGGCCGTAGTGGTGTGTCATCGCGGTGATGGTATTGACCACCACGAAACCGGCGATCGCGGTGAGCAGCAGCGGGCGGCGTGGCCAGCGCCGCGTCAATGCGGTCATCGGCAGTGCGGCAACCAGCGAGCCCAGGGCGTAGATGGTGACCAGCTGCCCGACCAGCGCGCGGCTCACGCCCAGATCGGCGCTCATCGGTGACAGCAGGCCCGCCGGCAATGCCTCGGTGAGGATGGTGATGAAGCCCGCGCAGGCCAGCGCCAGCAGACCGCCGAAAGGCAATCCGGTGGCCGCGTTGGGCAGGGGCACGGCGCTGGTATCGACCGCGTGCCCGCTCATGCGTGCACCTGGGTGGGGGCCGCATCCAGCGCGACAGTGGAACCGCTGACGTCAGGGAAGAAAGACATGGAGGCGCCGTAAGTGGGGGGAGCGCCACCGTAGGGGCTGAGCCGCTGGGGAAACAGCGGGTCAGCGCTCCGTACATTCCGGACTGCCAGCTCCGCAATCGCGGTCATGCTCCCCCGGCTGCCTCACACAGCAGGCCAACGGGTCACGTGAGGGTGACGGGATCGCCGCCCGCGCGTCAGTGTGCACTCGCGCCATGCACGAACTGCAGCGTCAACGACTTGCCCACCGGAACCGACTGCCATTGCGCGGTCAATTCAAGGATCTTCCCGCGAACCGCTTCGATATCCGCTGCCAGTACCTCCAGCGGAGCGCAGTGACGCGCGGTGCAGGTCACCTGATACAGATCCAGCATGTCCGCCGCGGCCGTGCTCCAGCCCGACCAGCCATCGGCCTGGAACACCTCCACCAGCCGCTCCACGCCATCGCTTTCAGAATCGGCCTGCATCTGGAATGACGCCGCCTCACCTTCCAGCACGCGACCGATGAACCCCCGCTTGTGGAGCACATTTTCGACAGCGAAGTGGACCATGTCGTGGGGAATGATGCCCTGCTTGGGGCACTCGATGCTTTCGGCTATATGCCCGTCGCGGATCAGGTCCATCCGGTCGTGCTTTCCAGACCCCTTGGTAAATACGAGTTGCATGACGTCCCCTGACGCTGAGCAGGCCCCACAGCAGGGCTGACGGATGGTCGCGTGCGGCGCGGATGCGCGTCAATCGGGCCACTGGTGGCCACCGGCCACCTGCGATCCTCACTGTTGCAGCAGCATCGCACCACGCCTGTCCCCGCAGGCCATGACGCCCGCTACAGTGAAGGCTCTTTTCCTGTGTGCCCACCCATGTCAGCCTTGGACAACCTCGGCAACCTGCAGACCTTCGTGCAGGTCGCCGACACCCGCAGCTTCGTCGAGACCGGTCGCATGCTCGGCATCTCCGCCTCGGCCGCCGGCAAGACCGTGTCGCGTCTGGAGCAGGCACTCGGCGTGCGGTTGTTCCATCGCAGCACCCGCAGCGTCACCCTCACCGCCGAGGGAGAGCGCTTCCTGGTCCGATGCCGGCGCATCCTGGATGAGCGTGACGCCGCCCGTGACGAGCTGGTCCAGCAGACCGAGGCACCCACGGGGGTGCTGCGGGTCAGCCTGCCGCTGGTCGGCGACATCTCGCTGCCGCTGCTCACCGAGTTCATGGCGGCTTATCCCGGCATCCGCCTGGAGCTGGATTTCGATGACCGGCTGGTGGATGTGATCGAGGAAGGCTTCGACGCCGTGCTGCGGGTCAGCGAGCCCACCGACTCGCGCCTCAGCGCCCGGCAGCTCGGCGTGTTCCCGCGTTACCTGGTCGCTTCGCCGGACTACCTCGCCCGGCGCGGTACGCCGCGTGTGCCCGAGGACCTGCTGCAGCACGACTGCCTGCACTACCGCTTCCCCAGCAGCGGCAAGCTCGAGCCATGGCCGCTGCCGCAGACGCCAGGCGCTGCGCCACTGGCACTGCCGGTCTCGATGGTCAGCAACACCATCGAAGCGCGGCTGGCCTTCGCGCTGGCCGGGCGCGGCATCGCCTACATCCCCGAGCACTCGGTGCGCGAGGCACTGGCCGACGGCCGGCTGCAGCGGGTGATGGCCGAGCGCATCCATGCCTGCGGCACCTTCTACCTGCTGTGGCCCTCCGGCCGCCATGTGCTGCCCAAGCTGCGGGTCTTCATCGATTTCATCAGCGCGCGGCTGACCGGCGTGAGCTGCTGAGCAGCTGCTGAGCAGGCCGCGTTCATCGGCCCGCCGCCGCGCGGTTCTATACTGGCCGCGCGGCAGCCAGCCGCCTTTGTTGCCGAGGTAGGCCTACATGCGCCATTGATGCCGCCGTCGTCTGACGGCCCGTCTCCACCCACCTGTTCCGCAGGAGGGGAGTCTTTGGCATCCAATGGAGGTCGCATGACCGCATTCGCTCTCACGCTCGATCGCGTGACGCATACCCTGCCCGACGGCCGGGTCCTGTTTTCCGAACTGTCCGCCGCGTTCGACGGCACCCCGACCGGTCTGGTCGGGCGCAACGGCGTGGGCAAAAGCGTGCTCGCACGTTTGCTCAGCGGCGATCGCGCGCCCACCTCCGGCCGCATCCTGCGCAGTGGGCCGGTGCACCTGCTCACCCAGCACAGCGGCGTACCCGAGGGCCGCATCGCCGATCTGGCCGGGGTCGGTGCGGCGCTCGATGCCCTGCTCCGCATCGAAGCCGGGAGCGTCGATCCGGACGATTTCAGCTGCGTGGGTGAACGCTGGGATCTGCGCGAGCAGCTGCAGGCACAGTGGCACCTGCTCGGGTTGCCCGCGCTCGATCCCCTGCAGCCGGCGGCGACGCTCAGCGGTGGCCAAGCGATGCAGGTCGCACTGGCCGGTGCGTTCCTTTCCGGTGCCGAGGGGCTGATCCTGGATGAACCCAGCAACCACCTCGACGCCGACCATCGCGAGCGCCTGATCGACGCGCTGCAGCGCTGGCACGGCGGCCTGATCGTGATCAGCCACGACCGCACACTGCTGCGCCACATGGCGCGCATCGTCGAATTGACGCCCAGCGGACTGCGCCAATACGGCGGCAACTACGATCTCTACGCCGAACAGAAGCAGGAGGAGCGGCGCAGCGCGGATGCCCAGCTGGCCCTGCGCAAGCGCGAGCGCCGCAAGCAGCAGACCGAGCTGCGCGATCAGCGCGAGAAGATGGCGCATCGGCAGGCGCGCGCTACACGCGATGCACGCACCGCCAACCAGGCACCGATCCTGCTCGGTGGCATGAAGAACCGCAGCGAGCACACTGCGGGCCGCTGGCAGGCACAGCAGAACGAGCGCCGTACCGAACTGGATGCGCGCGTGCGCGAGGCTGCCGGCGAGGTGGAGCAGGACATCGAGATCGCCCTGCTCGCCCCGGTGATCCAACAGCCCGGGCCGCAGCGCGTGGCCGAGCTCATCGCCGCCGAACTGCCATGGGTGCAAGCGCCCTGGAACACGCTGGATCTCACCGTGCAGCGCGGCCAGCGGATCGGGGTGCAGGGCCGCAACGGCAGCGGCAAATCCACGCTGCTGCGGCTGCTCGCCGGCACACTGGCACCGCTCTCGGGGCAGGTCGAGGTAGCGGCCAGCGTCGCCCTGCTCGACCAGTCACTCACGCTGCTGCCGGACGATGCCTCGGCCTTGTCACTACTGCAGCGCGCGCATCCGTTGGCCGACGAAGGCACGCTGCGCACGCAGCTGGCCCTGCTCGGCCTGGATGCCGAGCGCAGCCTGCGGCCGTTGCCTACGCTCAGTGGTGGCGAACGCTTGAAGGCGGCGCTGGCATCGGTGCTGTACGCCCGGACGCCGCCGCAGCTGCTGCTGCTCGACGAACCCGGCAATCACCTCGACCTGCCCTCGCTGGGCGCGCTGGAGCAGATGCTCGGTCAGTACACCGGCACGTTGATGATCGTCTCGCACGATCACGCCTTGTTGGAGTCCGTGCAGCTGACGCATCGCCTGAAGGCCACGAGAAGTGGGTGGCAGCTGATGTGAGCGCGAGGGCGGGCGTATCCCGCTCAAGCAACGGACCCAAGGCTGGAGATCGATCTGCTTTCCGGCATCCGTTTGTTCATGCACGCGCCCACGCCGGAAACGCGTCCGGCAGCAGCTGCCACAGCAGCGGCCCGGCACGCAGTTCCTCATCGTTGAGCAGGCAGGCATCCAGTTCGGCGCGCACCGCGGGTTCGTCCATCGCCACCCCGATCACCGCCAGCTCCTGGCGGCGGTCGCCCCACCAGGGATGCCACAGTTTACGCATCGCCTGGTACTCGCCGGCATCGCCGACCTGTTCCACGCTGGGCATCGGCGCGGTCCAGCACGCCGCCTGCTGGCGGGACCAGCCGATATCCGTATAGGGCACGCGCGTGGGCGGCAGCACCGGCGCGGTGTTTTCCAGGCCGGCCTCCATGCGCTCGCGCGAGGCATACCAGAAGCCGGCGGCCGAGGTCTGGGTGGCGGCACCGACGCTGGAGAGCTCGCCTACCCAGTCCATGCGGTTGGCCAGCCAGAAGAAACCCTTGCTGCGGATCACACTGCCCAGCCCGGTCTCCAGCAGCCGTGCGAAACGCTGCGGATGGAACGGCCGGCGCGAGCGGTAGACGAAGCTGGTGATGCCGTACTCCTCGGTCTCGGGCGTGTGCTGGCCACGCAGCGCCTGCATCCAGCCCGGCGCCAACTGCGCTTTGACGAAATCGTAGCGGCCGGTATCAAGCACCTCGTGCAGCGGCACATTGCCCTGCTCGGACAGCACCAGCCGCGCATCGCGGTTCATCGCACGCAGCACGGCGAGCGTGGACTGCAGCGTGTCATCGTCGATCAGATCACACTTGCTCACCACGATCACGTTGGCGAACTCGATCTGCTCGGCGAGCAGATTCACGACACCGCGGTCGTCGTCCTCACCGGCCTGCTGGCCGCGGTCGATCAGCCGGTCACTTGAGCCGAAGTCGTGCAGGAACCGCGCGCCATCGACCACCGTCACCAGCGTATCCAGCCGCGCGATGTCGCTGAGGCTGAAGCCATCCTCATCGCGCACCGAGAAGGTTGCCGCGACCGGCATCGGCTCGGCGATCCCGGTCGACTCGATCAGCAGGTAGTCGTAGCGCCCCTCCGCCGCGAGCCGGCGCACCTCCTGCAGCAGGTCATCGCGCAGCGTGCAGCAGATGCAGCCATTGCTGAACTCCACCAGCGTCTCCTCGGTGCGGCTCAGCGCGGCGCCACCCTCGCGCACCAGCTGTGCATCGACGTTTATCTCGCTCATGTCGTTGACGATCACCGCGACCCGGCGGCCCTCGCGGTTGCGCAGCAGCTGATTGAGCAGAGTGGTCTTGCCGGCGCCCAGGAAGCCGGACAGCACGGTCACCGGCAGACGCGAATCAAAGGAGGCAGAGGCAGTCATGGCAGAGCAGGTCAGGAAGGGGAATGAAATGTTACTATATAACATTCACTGACCAAGACCCCCACGCCCCATGAAGCGATCCTCTGCCCTGTTGGATGCCGGCGCCATTGCGCTTTCCGGCCTATGCCTGCTGCACTGCCTGGCCCTGCCGCTGCTCGCGGCGATGCTCCCGCTGATGGGCGTGTGGGCCCAGGCCGAGTGGGTGCATGCCCTGTTTGTGGCCATCGCCGCGCCGGTGACCGGCTTCGCGTTGTGGCGCGCCCACCGCCAGCATCGCCTGCCCGTGCTGGCGATGGCCGGCGCGTCGATCGGGCTCCTGTTGCTGCTGGCCGGCGCCATGGGATGGCCGAGCCACGATGCCGAGACCCGGATGACCGTGGTCGGCAGCCTGCTGCTGGCCAGCACGCATGTGTGGAATGCCTGGCGGCGGCACCGGCATTGAGCGGACGGCCCCGCTCAGTGCTTGAACATCATCCCGACCAGGAACAGCACCAGCGGCGCCGCACTGAGCACTGCACCCACGATGCCCAGCCACGGCCAGCGCTCCTGGCGCACGCGCGAGCCGACCGTGGCGATCAGGCCCACGGCTGCTGAAGCGAGTACGCCGATCGAGACGCCGGTGGTGCTGGCGCCGGCGGTGGCGATGTGGGCGGCGGCCGCCCCGACGGGAAGGCCGAAGAAGCTGACCAGGCCAAGCAGCGGTAGCCGTTGAGCCGACATCGGTGCGACAGACGATGAGCGCGGCGCTTGCGGAGAATCTGGCGGCACGAGGGGTCTCCTGAGAATCGCGCCACCGTACACCATTGCCTGCCGACGACGGGGCACGGGGCACGCAGACGGCATCTTTTCACGCCGTGTTGGACAATGCTCCCACACCCGCCGCCAAGGATCTGCCATGCGTGTACTGCCCAGCCTGCTCTTCCTGTCGCCGCTGCTGTTGACCGGCTGCGGCAAGGACAACAGCGCCGGCGTGTTCTCCTCCGATCCGATGCTCGGCTGCTATGCCACCCACGCGCGCAAGCCCGCCGAATTCCGCATCGAGCAGCAGAGCGGCCAGTACTACGTGTCCTTCAACCGCGATGAGCAATGGCAGCGCGATGCCACGCCGCTGCAGGAATCCAGCCGCGCCGAGATCGCCCAGTTCTTCCGCGACGATGCCGACCAGATCAACAAAGCGCTGGTCCGCCCCGGTGGCGGCTTCGGCATCTTCAAATTCAACCCGGGCGCCACGCTCAAGGGCAAGGCCAAGGACAGCGACTACATGGCGCTGGTGCTGATCGGCGCCGGCCCAGTGTTTCCGGTGAAGTGCCCCTGATGGGCAAGGTTTCCGGATCCCGCCCACCGGGCCACTGATAGGGGCGGCAACCGCCCGCCCGCACCGGTGGCCCGGTCCGCGACACCCATCCCCAACATCCCCGCCCGCGGTCGTACACAGGCGGGAACCCCATCCCCATCTCCAACCCTCAGCCTGGCTCCTCCGGCTCGCGGCGACCGCGGTGGATCGAGCTGTATGGCCATTGCGTGGCATCCCTCACGTGCCCGTGCTTGACCGGGTTGTGGTGCACATAGGCCACGTGCCGTTGCAGGTCCTCGGCGTCAACGATCCGGTGCTCGCGGAAGCCGTTGTGCCATAGGGGCCGCAGGCTGCGGTCCCGCCGCAGCTGCAGCCGCGGATCAACCATCGGCAACTGCCGGTCGAAGATCGCCTGGACCTGCGCCCAACGGCGATGACCCTCCTCATCGCCCTCCGGCAATGTCCACACCCCATGCAGATGGTCCGGCAGCACCACGATCGCGTTGATCCGGAACGGCCGCGCCTGCTGCGCCACCCGGAACGCCAGCCGCAGGGTCTGCGCCTGTTCCACCAGCAGGCTGCTGCTGCGATCGCGCAGGTGCGCGCTGAAGAAGTAGGCGGTGCCGGTAGGCCAGAGGAGGTGGTCGTAGGACATGGCCAAAGTATCCAAAGCTGCCGGCCGCACCGCGATCAGCGCACTCCCCGTGCGCACCTCGGACACCAGCGCATGCGCGGGTCGGACTCCCGGTCATGAATCGGTCGCATGAGGGCCGGCCAGGGGCATCTCAGGTACGATGCCCACCCCTGACTGACATGCCGCATGGCGTCTGCGCCGCGGCCCTGGATCCCGTGCCCCATTACACCGGCCCCCTGCTGACCCGCCCGCTCGCCGAGAGCCTGACCCGCGCCCGCGATGCCGGCACCGGGGAATGGACCGGCTCGCTCGACCTCGGCCGCTCCACCGGCACCGCCACGCTGGCGGCCGACCACTGGCAGTGGAAGGGCGAGACCTACGCCTATCCCGGCAAGACCAAGGACCGCACCCTGTACTACTGGGACGGCGAGGAGTTCCTGGCGATCTCGCGCTTCGGCTCGGCGCTGATCAAGCTGGTGCCGACCGACTGGGACGCGCCGACCTTCGAGATCGACGGCATCAAGATGCTGCCCAGCGCGCAGGTCTCCCCGTTCGAGGATGCCCGCCGCAAGGTCGCGTTGATCGCGCCGGCCGGCAAGACCGTGCTGGATACCTGCGGCGGCCTGGGCTACTTCGCGGCGTGCTGCCTGGAAGGCGGCGTCACGCGTATCCGCTCGTTCGAGAAGAACCCGGATGTGCTGTGGCTGCGCACCCTCAATCCGTGGTCGCCGGATCCGGACGCGGAGAGCAGCGGCGGTCGGCTGGCGCTGAGCCAGGGTGACGTGTCGCAGGAGATCGAAGGGCTGGAGACTGCCTCGGTCGACGCGATCCTGCACGATCCGCCGCGCTTCGGCATCGCCGGCGAACTGTATTCACAGGTGTTCTATGACCAGCTTGCGCGCGTCATCCGCAAGGGTGGCCGGATGTTCCATTACACCGGAGCGCCGAACAAACTGACCAGCGGCCGCGATGTGCCGCGCGAGGTCGCCAAGCGGCTGGAAAAGGCAGGCTTCAAGGCCGAGCTGGCGATGGATGGGGTGCTTGCAGTCAAGCGCTGAGAAAGGGGTTGGTCAACTGCCGCGTGGCAGTTTGGCCGCCCACATGTTGTCGACCAGATTGGGGTAGCGCCGCCCGTTTTCCTCGGCGCGCTGACGTGCCGCATCCTTCTGCGCCTCGGAGAGCGGCTGCGACTTCTTCTTCCCGTTGGGACTGGGCTTCTTCCAGGGCGGTGTCTGGGACTGGCGCATGGACGGTCTCGTGTGGAGTAGCGCTGCATTAACGCTAGGCAGGTGCAGCGTACAAGAACGCCCGACACGTGATCTCAACGTGCCGGGCGCGGACTACGAAGAACGACCTGCGACTTACTTCTTCAAGAAGTCCAGGAGCGCCTTGTTGAACGCATCGGCATGGCTGGCATTGCAGCCGTGCGGGGCGTCCTTCAGCACCACCACCTCACTACCCGCGATGGCCGCATGGGTGCGCTTGCCCGAGCCTTCGAACGGCACCGTGCCGTCGCTGTCACCATGCAGCACCAGGGTCGGCACCGTGACCTTCTTCAGGTCGCCGCGGAAATCGGTCGTGCCGAAGGCCTTCATGCAACCCAGCGCCGCGGTCTGGTCGGACTGCTGGCAGAGCGTGATGGCGGCCTGGCGCTCTTCCTCGCTGACCTTGAGCTCGCCGTTGGCGCTGAAGAAATCCTTGGTGAAGCCATCGAAGAACGTGTCACGGTCCTTCTCCAGGCCTTCGCGCATTTCATCGGCCTTTTCCTGGGTCAGTGGACCCTCGGGGTTGTCGCTGGTCTTGAGCATGTACGGCGGCACCGCCGAGGCGAACACCACGCTGTGCAGGCGCGATTCACCGTGCTTGGCGACATAGCGCGCCACTTCACCACCGCCCATCGAGAAGCCGACCAGGGTGGCGTCCTTCAGATCGAGATCCTCGAGCACACCGGCCAGATCATCGGCGAGCGTATCGTACTCGTAGCCATCGGCCGGCTTGTCCGAGCGCCCGAAGCCGCGGCGGTCGTAGGCCACCACGCGGTAGCCCGCATCGCGCAGCGCGGGAACCTGGGCCTTCCACGATTCGGCCGACAGCGGCCAGCCATGGATCAGGACCACCGGACGGCCGGTACCACCGGAATCTTCAACGTGCAGGCGAACGCGGGAAGCAGCCATGGGAACTCCTTGGAGCGATGGGGAAGGAAGGTTCGATCCTAGGCAGAGGGGGTTGGGTGAGCCGTGAAAGAAAGCGGCCGGGCGCTGACGTGGCGTGCACAGGGCTGACTGATACCGGCCGGGGCATTCAGCGGTGACAGGGAGGAATCGGCCCACGATCTCAGGATCTGCGACACCTCAGGACGATAGTTGCGATGGGGCATCGTCGAAAGTGGGAGCCGGTACATGGATTGTCGTGAGATCACGCCGGAGGCTGCCACCGGCACGCCTGCCGGGCTGCCCTGCCCTGCCGAGGGCGCTTGCTGCGGGCTGGCTGTCACCCTGCTGCTGCATGGCCTGGGTGGGCACCCTGAATCCCGCGGGGCATTGAGCGCTGCGCTACAGCGGATCCCGTCGACTGTGCATTGTGCCGCCTGTGCGCGGTTGCTCGGAGGCGACGTCGTCAAGACATTGTCGTTACCTGGGCGTTGAGGTAGCCGATCCTCCCTGGACCCAAGACTTGATCGGATGGCGCTGCCTTGGACAGCACCATCCATCCATTGCCTATTATTACTTCTGCAGAATCTCCGTGCGGTGGTACTCCATGTACACACGTTGCTCGGCGGATAGCGGCTTGATGACTGCCGGCTGGCCGAGTCCCCAGCGCTTCTGCACTTCGGCGGGCAGTCGCTTGCTGACGATGAGCTCTCCGGCATCGTCGAACGAGATAAATCCCTTATCGAACAAGCGATCCACATGCGGCGAGAGCAGCAATCCGTTGTTCCCATCTAGCCGTGCCGTGTTGTCACTCTTTGACCAGGGTCTGATATGGCTTGCAGTGAGAAAACGCTGATCGTCCAACCCAGTAACGCGGCATCGCACTTCGGTTGCGCCCACGCGTTGGCGGAACATCCCTTGCCCTCTGCGGGCCTTGATCAGCTGCTCCTTCTCCGTCGCTGTCAGACTCTTGTCCTGACGAATCGCGTTTGTCGCGGCATCTGCGATCCCATCCTCACCTTGTTCACCGATAAGTGAAAGAAGCGCCTTAGCCAAGGGAAGAGGGATATGGGCCAGGTAGACCTGGTTTGCGTCTCCGTTGGACTGGAGCGGCGAGTACTTGTCAGGCAACAGCGGCGCCAAGGTATCCATGTGGTCTCGAGGGCGCAGCTTGGCTTCAAGAAGCGTGTAGTCGACTTTTACGTACCAGCCTTTTTCCGTCCAATTGGGGTCAGCCGTCTTGAACTCAGCAGGCTTGTTCCGACTCTTGTGCGGCTCCAAAACGACGGCCAGCGCTTGGATGTAGGTATCTACGAACGAAAAGACAATGTCGCCCGGCTGGACCTTCGTCATGTTGTCGTAGAACTCGCTCCTTACGCCGTCCTTTCTTTCCTTAGGTGACCACAAGTAGCCACCGTTCAGCGCGATCTTGAAGGTCTTGTTCTGGTTAACCCACCAATAGTTCATCCCTGTTCCTATCTCTTCAGTCATCAGCCCGCCTATTGACGGGTCGACTTGCGATAGTAACTAGCTATTGTCGTGTTTGGCACCATTTTGGCCGTGGACACAGCGTTACTTAGGGACTCTGACGAGTCACCCTAAATTTCGCAGAAGGTTGGCCGATGTTGTTGTACCGACCTATCCGGAGCAGTTTTGCTGCCCTGGATGTGGAGCGCTGGTGCGCGCAGATGCGACGGCCCCACCAAAGTGGCTGACTGGACGCTGTCGTGATGGCGCGTGCCGGACAGAGGTACTGTGCAGCGCCGAAGTGAGACGTCGACCGCGATTTACCTGCTCAGCGCATGACCAAAATGCGACCGGCCGCTTAGGGATCACCACACTTCGACGTAGCAAGCTGCCCGGCGGCATATCTGCTACCGGGCAGCTCGTCCCTACTATTTGTTACAGCGCAATCCGCGCAACGGACTCTTCACTACCCTTCGCCTCGCTGTCACCGTTCTTGACGGTCACGTACAGCACGTTCTTCTTGGCATCCAGCGCCAAGCTGTTCGGGTGCGTAGGCACCGCGTACGTCGCCACCTGCTTGTAGGTGTCGCTGTTGTATGCGGTCACCGTGCCGCCATCGCGGTTGGTCACGTACAGACGCTTGCGTTGTGCATCCAGCAGGATGCCCAGCGGGCCGGCATCGGTCGGGATGCTGGCCAGTTCCTTGCCGGTGGTACGGTCCAGCACCAGGACGCGCCGGCCCGGATGCTTCGATTCGAAGCCCGAGCTGCTGGCCTGGTACTTGCGGATCATCTCCGAGCCCTGGTCGGTCACGAACAGGCGCTTGCCGGCCGGATCCAGAGCGATGTTCATCGGCTGCTCCGCACTGACCTTGAAGCGCTGCTCGACCTTGCCGCTGTCGGAGCCGACAGTGACGACCTCGGCCAGCAGGTTGGACGTGTAGACGCGCTTGGCCTTGGCATCCAGCGCCAGACCCGGCGCCTTGGCATTGCCCAGGCCCGGAATGGTGTTGATGACCTTCAGCGACTGCGTATCCACCACGAACAGCACGCTGCCCTCGCCCGAGTGCCCGGTGACGTACAGGCGGTTGTTGGCGCCATCAACGACCAGCTCGCGCAGATCGTGGGTATAGGCGGCCTTGCCATCCTTGCCGACCTTCTTTTCCATCAGCTGCACGATGCCGACGGATTTATTGGTAGCGGTGCGACGTCCCCCCGCTTTCAGTAGCGGAGCTGTTTGGAGCCCGGCTTTATCGTAGCGGTTTCACCGCCAGCTGTTGGGCATAGGCGGCAGGCGTTAGCCCGCCGAGCGATTTCTTCGGCCGCTCTTCGTTGTACTCCCGCCGCCAGCGCTCGATCTCGGTGCGCGCGCGACGTCCCCCCGCTTTCAGTAGCGGAGCTGTTTGGAGCCCGGCTTTATCGTAGCGGTTTCACCGCCAGCTGTTGGGCATAGGCGGCAGGCGTTAGCCCGCCGAGCGATTTCTTCGGCCGCTCTTCGTTGTACTCCCGCCGCCAGCGCTCGATCTCGGTGCGCGCGTGCAGCAGTGTCGGGAACCAGTGTTCGTTGAGGCATTCGTCGCGCAGGCGTCCGTTGAACGATTCAACGTAAGCGTTCTGATTCGGCTTGCCCGGCTGGATCAGACGCAGCGACACGCCACGTTCGTGCGCCCAGGCCACCATTGCCTTGCCGCAGAATTCCTTGCCGTTATCGGTCCGGATCACCTTCGGCAGGCCACGGCTGAGTGCCAGGCGGTCCAGCACGCGGCTGACGCCGTGGCCCGAAATCGCACGCTCGACCTCGATTGCCACCGCCTCGTGGCTGGCGTCATCCACAATCACCAGACACTTGATGACACGGCCGTCGGCTGTGCGATCGAAGATAAAGTCCATCGACCACACCTCGTTGGCCGCAACCGGACGAATCAGTGGTTGCCGTTCGCCCAGGGGCACCTTCTTGCGCTTGCGCCGCCGCACCTGCAGTTTCGCCTGCTGATACAGCCGCTCGACGCGCTTGTAGTTCACGACCTGGCCGCCTTGCCGCAGCTTGAGGTAGATCATGCCCACCCCGTAGCGCTTGTGCCGATGCGCCAAGGCCTGGATCTGCGCCCGCAGTTCTACATTGCGGTCCGGACGAGGCGTGTAGCGCAGTGCGCTGGCACTCATGCCGACCACGCGCAGAGCGCGCCGCTCGCTGAGTCCTTTTCTTGCCATGTAGCGCACCTGCTCGCGTCGGGCGGGTGCGCTCACCATTTTTTTCGCAGCACGTCCTTGATCACCTCGTTCTCGAGGACCTGCTCGGCCAACAGCTTCTTCAACCGCGCGTTCTCGGTCTCCAGTTCCTTCAGGCGCTTGGCCTCCGACACATTCATGCCGCCGAACTTGCTGCGCCACAGGTAGTACGACGCCTCGCTGAAGCCGTGCCGACGGCACAGCTCCTTGACCGGCAGCCCGGCCTCGGCCTCACGCAAGAAGCCGATGATCTGCTCTTCGCTGAAACGCTTTTTCACGTCCAATCTCCTTCTCGTTGGGGATTGGACTCCAAAGCAGCTTGCTACTCAATTGAGGGGGGGCGTCGGGTGTCCACCACAGTGACGGAGGTATCGACGGTGTTGCCGACGTACAGGCGGTTGTTGGCGTCGTCCAGCACCACACCGAACGCCTTGCGCTCCAGCGGGATGGCGGTTTCGACGGCCAAGGTATCCGGGTTCAGGCGCAGCACCTGCGACGGACCAGAGGCATCACCGAAGCCACCCGATGAGGCGACGAACACGGCGTTCTGCTTGGGGCTGAAAGCCAGCTCATAGAGACCCTGGGCGACGGCTTTGCGCTGGACGGCGGTGCTGCTGGCGGATGCGGTGGCCTGCTCAGCGGCGAAGGCGGGCGGCGCGCCAAGGCTCAGGGAGATGGCGAAGGCCAGAGCGGCGGAGCGGATTACGGAATTGCGGAGCATGCGAGCTTCCTTGAAGGGGCACGGGAGGGTGTGCTGGCTCGCTGGGCCGTACTTGTGACGGCCGGACCCTGCTTTCGGCAGGGCTGGCTGGCTGTGGCCAATTCACTTTAGCAGAACCCTGACTCCAATTCCGCCAGCGAATCTGCTATCGACGCTAAACCGTCGATCTAGATTCAATATCCACTCACACTAAGGTGGAGAGGAATTATCATTCATTACAAAGGCTTGTCGATAGAAGCAATAAAATTCATCCACGCAAATACCGACCTAGAAGGCCAATCCATTAATGATGACATGTTGACGGCGGAATGAAACATGTATTAGAACTTTAAGTCATTTCCAATTTCGACTATGAATTTTGGAGCGAGCTACGCAGTGAATACTGCGCTCTTGGATAGAAGGAGGGCAGCCGAAGCCGCCCGCCTAACTTGAGATTCGATAACTTCCGAAAATTATTTAATTCCAATTATACGGCGCTAGCAGGATCAGGCACATCGAGCGCTACGACCCCAGAGCGCTGGTACTCCAACAACTGTCCTTTCATCTCGTCTATAACTTTTACTCTAAGGTGTGCAACTTTTGCATCCAAGAGCCTGCACACGTTACTTGCATGCTTTCGCTGGTCCACTGAGATTGATCTAACTTCTCTAGCAAAGAAGCAGCCGAGATGAATGGCGGTAGCTAGCAACTCGTCAGCGAAGGGGTTCTCCTCTATGAAATCCTCTAGCGTTCTAAACTCGCTGAGCTCAATGAGAGAAGTGCAGTACCAAAACATTCTTAGCTGCCGATCTAGATCGTTACCGTCACCAGCAGCTGCCCATTTGTACAGCCCGTTTTCCAACTTTTCCACCCCCCCTAGCGCCACGGAATCACGAGCCTCCAGATAGTGACCTAGGAAGTCTGTAATCGGATACTCCGAGAGCTCTCCAAGTACCTTCGACGAAGCAGTTGCGGCAGCGTTGATCACCCATTTCCAGACGTCTAGCCTCGCATCGAGCCTTGAGAGATAACAAGCTTGAAGTGCAAGCCCGATCGCCATGTACGAGTCTTCAGGACGCGTCGCTTGATCAGTGGCGATGTCCAACAAATCCGTAACTGAATCAGGCTGTCCGCCAAAATAGAAGACTACCGAGTTTCTCCACCATTCATCATTGATTACGTCCTTCACGTGATTTACATCTGGAAAGCCTTTGGCGGCGAAGAACTCTTGAAGCAAATGATGCTTGAACTCCATCTCCTCGGAATCTCCTCGAAGCAAACCCGATCGATCTACTATCTCCGATACCATTACATCCAAGTCAGCAGCCAAATTCATCGCAATCAGCTTTTCTCTGGCGTAGCAGACAAACTGATCCCTGGTGAACTTACTGTGACCGCTAGACTGAAGATCAAACGCAAAAGCAGACAGTAAGTGATCTTTGACCTTAGATTGATACTGCTGAGACATACCCTTCTTCTCGTCCCATCTACCAAGCATCAGCTCGCAGAATTTAGAGAAAAGCTCGGTAATATTTGCTGGAATATCTCGCTTATCCCCTCCGGCGGAGACGGCGAACACAGTCACCAGCAACGGATTCAGCTCAATCCCATGTATAGAGTCGAGTTTACGCAAGATCTCTCGCCTCCATTCTCCGTTAGCAATTCCCTCACCGTGGATACCATTGAGCATCTTTGAGGCATCTTCCATGTTCAATGGAGAGATCCTGTATCGCTGGAATGCCTCAAGACCCTCCAACTTAGAGATGGATGTATATGGTCTACTCCCCAAGACTACGGAGCATTTCGAGTATTGCTCCATAAATATTCTCAGGAAATCAACTACAGATTGACGATCATTGTTTTCCGCTAGTTCATCCAGACCATCCACGAGGAGCACAACTACCCCCGCCTCAAGATCATCGAGCGAAAATGGACTGGACTGGAGACCTGGGAGCTTGAGTGATATTTTCTCTAGGACACTAAAAACAGTGTGGCCGGCGGCATCGACAAGTTCATGGGCACGTATAAAAAGAGGGACTTTGTACCTTTTTTCCGACACTACCGATTGCTTTGCTATCAAGTACGCCAGTCGAATTAGGAGCGTCGTCTTCCCCGCTCCAGCGTCTCCAACAAGAAAAGCGCGCACTGCACCTTTGGAAAGGAGAGATGTGCCTGAAATCTCCTGATACTGAAAGTCTCGATCGATAAATCCACTTCGCTTGCTGATAGTTGGGCTGTGCCATCCCAATCTAACATCTACGTATCTTTGATCTGACGCTGCGGCAAAAGCTCCAATTGTCGAGTGAATTGGATTCTTATCGGAGAGGATGCTCAGATCCTCTACCCGATCTGCCATTATTTTCAGATAAGGCGAGACATTAGCAACTACGCCACTCCATATCTCCGGACAGCTTTGATCCACTTTCGCAATCAGGTCATCTCTGTCAAGAAATCGAAGTCTCGGCTCGTTAACCTGGTCAGATATATAGGATCTCGCAGCCTGATTAATCCTACCAGATGCAACTACGTACACCATGCTCGGTAGCGATTTCTTCTTTGTCCTAGTACAGGCGTGAGGATGGTTAAGGGCGGTCCTCACTTGGGCAACGAGAGCATGAAGATTTCCAGACGGGTCCGAGGACAGATTAATGTTGCCTTTTTTTGTCTGGACAGCCGTGAAGTTTTCTACCCCGAACTTATCTACCTCAACGAAAATCGCATCCTTTCCATACTCTTCCGGGCCACAAGTATCTCTTCCATCGGTGTAGCCTAACGACTTGAATAGCCTCCGAACTAAGGCGTCTCGAAAGTCATCTTCACTTAAGTCCGAGATGAACTTTTCTTTCTCTGTCTGAGATATGTGCAGCATTCCCTCACTCCTCCCTGATTAACCTGCCTTGCCGTGGCCCAATGGGCCGCCTGTACATTCCGATAGATGATGCAACAAAAAGGCGGCCCCGGGGCCGCCTTTTTTTCTAACTGTTAGTGGTCCATCAAACCCCGACAGGATTAGCCTTCTCAGGATCAATCTTGTACTGCTTGATCGCCCGGGCCACATCCTTACCCGTCATCTTCCCTTCCTTCGCCAGCGCCGCAATCGCGGCATGCGCGATGTAGTAACGGTCAACCTCGAAGAAGCGACGCAGGTTGGCACGCGTGTCCGAGCGGCCGAAGCCGTCGGTACCCAGCACCGTGTACGACATCGGCACGAACGAGCGGATCTGGTCCGCGTACGCACGCACGTAGTCGGTGGCGGCAATGGCCGGGCCCTGGCGGCCTTCCAGCAGCTCGGTCACGAACGCCTTGCGCTGCTCGCCTTCCGGGTGGAAGCGGTTGTAGCGCTCCACGTCGAAGCCGTCGCGGCGCAGTTCGTTGAAGCTCGGGCAGCTCCAGATGTCGGCGGTCACGCCGAAGTCCTTGTCCAGCAGCTCGGCGGCGGCAATGGCTTCGCGCAGGATGGTGCCCGACCCCAGCAGCTGCACGCGCAGCTCGCCCTTCTTCGGCTTGCCGGCGTCGGTGAGCAGGTACATGCCCTTGACGATGCCGTCGGCCGCGCCTTCCGGCATTTCCGGGTGGGTGTAGTTTTCGTTCATCAGGGTGATGTAGTAGTACTCATCAATCTGATCTTCCATCATGGCCTTGGTGCCGTGCTGCAGGATCACCGTCACTTCGAAGCCGAAGGTCGGGTCATAGCTGCGCACGTTCGGAATGCCACCGGCGACGATATGGCTGAAGCCATCTTCGTGCTGCAGGCCTTCACCGTTCAGCGTGGTGCGGCCGGCGGTGCCGCCCAGCAGGAAGCCACGGGTACGCATGTCGGCGGCCTGCCAGGCAAGGTCGCCCACGCGCTGGAAGCCGAACATGCTGTAGTAGATGTAGAACGGCAGCATCGGCACGTTGCTCACCGAGTAGCTGGTGCCGGCGGCCATCCACGAGGCGATGGCGCCCGGCTCGCTGATGCCCTGCTGCAGCACCTGGCCGCTCTGGTCTTCGCGGTAGAACATGAGCTGGTCGGCATCGACCGGCTTGTACTTCTGGCCGAACGGCGCGTAGATGCCGATCTGGCGGAACAGGCCTTCCATACCGAAGGTACGGGCTTCGTCGGCCACGATCGGCACGATGTGCGGGCCCAGTTCCTTGTCGCGCAGGGTGATGTTCAGGCTCTGCACGAAGGCCATGGTGGTGGAGTAGCTGCGCTCGCCGCTGCTCTTGAGCAGGCGCTCGTAGCTTTCCAGCTTGGGCGCCACGAAGCTCTTTTCGGCCTTGCGACGGCGCTGCGGCAGGTAACCACCCAGGGCGGCGCGGCGTTCCTGCAGGTACTTCACTTCCGGCGAATCCGGGCCCGGGTGGTAGAACGGCACCTGGCCGTCGGCCAGCTGGGCGTCGGTCACCGGGATGTTGAAGCGGTCGCGGAAGTGGCGGACGGCGTCGTCGTCCAGCTTCTTGGTCTGGTGGGTCGGGTTGAGTGCTTCACCCGCGCTGCCCATGCCGTAGCCCTTGACCGTCTTGGCCAGGATCACGGTGGGCATGCCCTTGGTGTTCACCGCTTCGTGGTACGCGGCATACACCTTGTGCGGGTCGTGGCCACCACGGTTGAGGCGCCAGATGTCATCGTCACTCAGGCCGGCGACCATCGCAGCGGTTTCCGGGTACTTGCCGAAGAAATGCTCGCGGGTATACGCGCCGCCGAAGGCCTTGCAGTTCTGGTATTCGCCGTCGACGGTTTCCATCATCAGCTTGCGCAGGATGCCGTTGGTGTCCTTGGCCAGCAGGGCATCCCAGTAACCGCCCCACAGCAGCTTGATGACATTCCAGCCGCCGCCACGGAAGACGCCTTCCAGTTCCTGGATGATCTTGCCGTTGCCACGCACCGGGCCGTCGAGGCGCTGCAGGTTGCAGTTGACCACGAAGATCAGGTTGTCCAGGCCTTCGCGGCCGGCCAGCGCGATCGCGCCGAGGGTTTCCGGCTCATCGCTCTCGCCGTCGCCGATGAAGCACCACACCTTGCGGTCGGACTTCTCGATCAGGCCACGGTTCTCCAGGTAACGCAGGAACTGCGCCTGGTAGATCGCGGCCAGCGGGCCCAGGCCCATCGAGACGGTCGGGGTCTGCCAGTAATCGGGCATCAGCCACGGATGCGGGTAGCTGGAGAGGCCACCGCCGTCCACTTCCATGCGGAACTTGTCCAGCTGGGCTTCGTCGATGCGGCCTTCCAGGAAGGAACGCGCATAGATGCCCGGGGCGCTGTGGCCCTGGATGAAGAGCAGGTCGCCGGGGTGGTTGTCGCTCGGGGCGCGCCAGAAGTGGTTGAAGCCCACGTCATACAGCGTGGCGCCGGAGGCGAAGGAGGCGATGTGGCCGCCCAGGTCGCCCGGCTTGCGGTTGGCGCGCACGACGGTCGCCATCGCGTTCCAGCGGATGATGGAACGAATGCGCCATTCCAGTTCGGCGTTGCCCGGGCTCTTGGCCTCCAGGGTCGGCGCGATGGTGTTCACGTACTCGGTGGTGGGAGAGAACGGCAGGTAAGCACCCGAACGACGGGTCAGTTCCACCATGCCTTCCAACAGCTGATGCGCGCGCTCGGGGCCCTCGACATCAATAACGGCCTTCAGCGACTCGATCCATTCCTGGGTTTCCACAGGATTCGGGTCGTTGTTCAGCACCTCGTTCAACCAGTTCATTTGCGCTCCCATGACCGCACGCACGCGCGCGACTGTTTTAGATTTCTAGCCGCAAAGTGTAGCGCACCAAGGGGTTTGCTTACTTCGCTACGGTTGCGTATGGAACCATCCGGGCGTGTCCGGAAGGACAGCCGGCGACAGCGCGCGGGCCGCGCTGGAAGGTTCCACGCTGCATTTCAGCCTGCCCGGCAGCGATGACACCGGCGCGTCAGCGGGACACCGATGGACAGCGCAGGCGCTGCGGCGCGGGCGATTGGCGCAGTTCGTGCGCGATGCGACGCCGGCTGAGCGCGCATCGGCGTGAATCATCGGGCGTGCTGGAAGGCCGGGGACGGGGGCAGTGTTCCATCACGAGCACGCACCGTCACACGCCGAATTGACCTGAACGCATCCCTGCCATGCGTGCGCAGTTGCTGGCCGAAACGGAGTTTTCGATATATCGTTCCGCCACTGCATTCGATATATCGAAATGACCTCTCCGCGCGACCTCGACCGCCCTGCCCGCCCGCTGACCGCCCGGCCCCTCAGCCGCGGTGATCTGCGCCTGCTGGTGCTGTCGCTGCTCGCCGATCAGCCGCGCCACGGCTATGAGCTGATCCAGCTGATCAGCGACATGTTCGTGCGGGTCTACACCCCCAGCGCCGGCTCGATCTACCCGGTGCTGGCGCAGTTCGAGGCCGCCGGCTGGGTCGGCGCGGTCGAGGACGGTGGGCGCAAGCGCTACGCCCTGAGCGCGCTGGGCCAGGCCGAGCTGGAGGCACAACGCGACGAGGTCGATGCAGCGGTGCACCGGGTACGCGACAGCGCGCGCACGATCACCAAGGCCAACCTGCCGCCGTCCGTGCGCGATGCGCTGCGCGAGCTCAAGCACGCGCTTGGCCTGTGCCATGGCCGCTGGCAGGACGACAACGCCGCCGCCGTGGCCCAGGCGCTGCGCGAGGCCGCCGCGCGGATCCGGGCGCAGGGCCGCTGACCCCCCTTCTTCTTTTCAGACCCAGCCAGCCTCCGCCCGCCAGGTCCTTCTCTCTCAACGCCGCGCTGCGGCACTGATCCAGGTATTCCCATGGCTCTGCATGAAAACCGACTGCTCCGTCATACCGTGAAGTTCCGCCCGCTGCAGGTGCTGCGCACCGAAGAGATCAGCCCGTGCATGCGCCGGGTGATCGTCGGTGGCGAGGCGCTGGAGGGCTTCGATTCGCCCTCGCCGGACGACCACGTCAAGCTGTTCTTCCCCAACGCCGAGGGCCAGTTCGTGGTCCCGACGATGACCCCGGAAGGCCCGCGCTACCCGGAAGGCCAGACGCCCTCTCCCTCGCGCGACTACACCCCGCGCTGGTGGGACCTGGAGAGCAACGAGCTGGCGCTGGACTTCGTCATGCACGGCGACGGCCTGGCCTCGACCTGGGCGGCCAATGCGCAGCCGGGCGATGCGATCGCCGTGGGCGGCCCGCGTGGCTCGCACATGACCGCCGATGACTTCGACACCTACGTGCTGATCGGCGATGAAACCGCGCTGCCGGCGATCGGCCGCTGGCTGGAGACGCTGCCGGAAGGCGCCAATGCCGATGTCTACATCGAGATCCCCGAATCCGGCGACCGCCAGGAGCTGCCGGAGGACGACCGCATCCGCATCTCGTGGCTGGAGCGCAACGGCTTCGACGCCGCCACCAGCACCCTGCTGGAAGACGTGCTGACCGATTTCGAGGAACCGGACGGCGACACCTTCTACTGGATCGCGGCCGAATCGCGCCGGGCCCGGATGATGCGCAAGTACATCGAGGGTCACCTGGGCGTGCCCAAGGACTGGATCCGCTCGACCGGCTACTGGAAGGCGCACGGCAGCGAGCACCACGACGACTGAGCCCGCGACGGGCACCGGCCGCGAATGCGACAATCGCGTTTTGTGCCGGTGCCTTTCATGCAAGCCCCTTCTCTTTCGGCACTGACCGATCTGATCGACCGCGCCGAGCGCGCCGATCCCGCGCTGGATGCCGCCCTGGCGGCGCTGGCGCCCTCCGTGGGCGGGAACATCGCCCCGCTGCGCACCGCCCTGGTGCCCCTGGCCCGCGCGCAGGCCGCGCTGGTGCAGGCGAACATCGATATCGACCTGGTCGCCGATGAGCTGCGCCGCTACCAGAAGTACGCGATGCCCGGTAAGCCGAGCCTGCAGATCGTGCAGCTGCGCAAGCAGCAGGCCTCGGTGAAGCAGGCCGCGCTGCTGGCCCGCCAGGCGTTCGCCCAGGCGACCCATGCGTTCCTGCGCGAGAGCAGCCTGACCGCGCCGGCACGCCGCACGCCGACCGATTTCACCACGCTGTGGCTGGGCAAGGTGATCGCGCAGGTGGCGGCGGGGTGATCATCACTCCGGTGGCGGCGGCTTGATCGCGCTGGTATCCACGCATGGCGTGGATCTACCCCGGTCCCGTCAACGGTAGAGCCACGCCATGCGTGGCTGCGCTTCGGCGGAATTCCTGGTTGCCAGCCAGCGGCCGGCACTACCGGGTATCGATCGGCCGCTGCGCAAAAAGAAAGCCCGCCAATTGGCGGGCTTTCTGCCTTCTCACGACGAGTGAGGAGAAACTCAGGCAGCCGGCTTTTCGCCAGTGGCCTCGGTGGTGATGCGGATGTTCACTTCATCGCTGACGTTCGGGGCGTACGCGCCGACGCCGAAATCGCTGCGCTTGATGGTGGTGGTGGCATCGAAGCCCGCCGCCGGCACCTTGGCCATCGGGTGCTCGCCGCCGCCGTTGATGGTCACATCCAGGGTCACCGGCTTGGTGATGTCCTTGATGGTCAGGTCGCCGGTCACGGTCAGCTTGTTGGTGCCGTTGGCTTCAACCTTGGTGCTCTTGAAGGTGGCAGCCGGGAACTTGGCGGCGTCGAAGAAATCGGCGCTCTTCAGGTGCTCGTCAAACTTGGCGGTGAAGCTGTTCAGGCCGGTCAGCGGCAGCTTCACTTCCACGGTGGACTTGGTCACGTCCGCGGCGTCATACACCAGGGTGCCTTCGGCGGCGCCGAAGTGCGCGGTCGGGTGCGAGAAGCCGAAGTGGCTCCACTGGACCAGCACGTCGGTGTGGGTCGGGTCTAGCTTGTAGGTGCCCGAGGCGATCTGGATCGCATCGGCGGCCGGGGCGGCAGCCGCAGCGTCCGTGGCGGGGGCGGCGGTTTCGGTGGCGGCCGGCGCATCGGCAGCCGGGGCAGCGGCTTCGTCGGCCGGCTTGGAGCAGGCGGCGATGGCCAGGGTCAGGGCGAGCGGCAGCAGCAGTTTGCGGGTCACGGTCATGTCAGGTCTCTCTCGTAATCGAAGGGAAAAGAAAAAAATTCATGCAGCCCATCCGCACGGACGGGCCACGATCCGGCGGTAACGCTTATGCGATGCGGGCCGCTTCGTCGAAGGACAGGCGAGGCAGCCGCGGGAACAGGCCCGAGGCGTCACCGTACCCCAGGTTGACGAGGAAATTCGACTTGATCGCGGTGCCCTTGAAGAAGGCTTCGTCGACCTTGGCGTTGTCGAAGCCGGACATCGGGCCGGCATCCAGACCCAGCGCGCGGGCGGCCAGGATCAGATAGGCGCCCTGCAGGCTGCCATTGCGGAAGGCGCCTTCGGTGCGCCCTTCACGCGGGCCATCGAACCATGCCTTGGCATCGGTGTGCGGGAACAGGAAGGGCAGCTTCTCGTGGAAGTCTTCGTCGAAGCCGACGATCACCGTGACCGGGGCAGCCAGCGTCTTGTCGTGGTTGCCCTCCGACAGCGCCGGGGCGAGCTTGGCCTTGGCTTCGGGGGATTTCACGAACACGAAGCGCGCCGGGCTGCCGTTGGCGGCGGTCGGGCCCCACTTGAGCAGCTCGTACAGCGCCTTGAGCTGGCTGTCGTCCACCGGCTTATCAAGGAAGGCGTTCTGGGTGCGGGCGGTACGGAACAGCTGATCGAGCGCAGCATCGTCAAGGACGTGGGACATGAAGCCTCCGGAAATAAGGGAATCGTTCGCGCATCGGCTACCGTGGCAGGGCGACAGCGCGATCTGCGAAGGCTGGCAGTGTAGAGTGTCGCGACAGTTGCAACACCCAGCCTGACTGAAACGAATTAATGCCATACGTGAAACGATGGAGTCCGCCCTGGACGATCACTGACGGCCGTGCCGGCAATGTGCGGCAGGCGGTGGCCCTGGCCACGGCATTGAAGCTGGGGGCGCATCGTCCGCTGGTGCTCACCCCGCGTGCGCCCTGGCGCTGGCTGGCCCCGCGCTGGTTGCCGGGTGCGGCCAACGGCTACGGCGAGGCCTTTGCCGCACTGGCCGCCGAGGCCCCTGAGCTGGCCGTCGGCTGTGGCCGCCAGGCCGCCGGGGCACTGCGCGAACTGCGCCGCTGTGGCACCAAGGTGGTGCAGATTCTCGACCCGCGCCTGAGCCCGCGCCACTGGGACCTGCTGGTGGTGCCCGAGCACGATCGCCTGCGCGGCAGCAACGTGCTCACCCTGCTCGGCAGCCTCAATCCGGTCAACGATGACTGGCTGGCCTGCGGCCGTGCCGCGTTCGCTGCGTTCAGTGCATTGCCCGGCCCGCGCACTGCGTTGCTGGTCGGCGGGCCGACCCCGCACGCGCCCTGGCACGAGCCGGACATGGTGCAGGTGTTCCAGCAACTCGCTTCGCAGCTGCGCGCCGAAGGGGGCAGCCTGCTGGCGACGACCTCGCGACGCACACCACCGGCCCTGGTCGGTGCACTGCGCAGTGCGTTCGCCGATGTGCCGAACGTGATCTGGGGCGACGGCGGCGACGGCGTGAATCCGTATGCCGGCCTGCTGGGCTGGGCCAACCGCGTGGTGGTCTCGCCGGATTCGGTGAACCTGCTCTCTGAAGCGTGTGCCACGCGCATGCCGGTCGCGGTGGCCCTGGCCGAGCAGGCGCAGGGGCGGCTGGCGCACTTCCAGCACGCGCTGCGCGAACGTGGCCGCTTGCAGGCGCGCTGGCTGGACTGGCAGACGCAAGGCCGCATCGAACCGTTGCGTGAGACCACGCGGGTTGCCGAGGACGTGCGCGCACGGCTGGGGATTCAGGCCTGACGTCCTTGCACAACGCTATGATGCGGCCGCGGCCGGTGCCGCCGGAGACCGTGTGACATGGACGTACCCTGCGCTGCGCTGATCAAGCGCCTGCATCCCGCCCTGCTGTGCGCTGTATTGCTGGGCGCTGCGCTGACCGCGCAGGCCGAACCGCAGTGCACTGAACGCTACCCCACGCCGGCCGCGCTGGCCTCGATGTTCGATGTGGCCCTGGCCACCACCGATGCGCTGGATGCACTCGATGACGTGGACGTGGTGCTGATCGCCCGCGGCGGCCAGGACCTGAGCAAGTACGGCCTGCGCCACAGCCATCTTGCCTTCCTGCTGCGCGAGGACGATGGCCAATGGCGCGCGGTACACCTGCTCAACCCCTGCAAGACCGCACAGTCGCACCTGTTCCGCGAGGGCGTGGCGACGTTCATCGGCGAGACCTCCAGCCATACCGACCTGCGCATCGGCGTGCCGACGCCCGCCCTGCGTGATGCCCTCAAGGCGATGCTCACCCAGCCGGCGATCCAGGCCAAGGCGCTGCACGAGGCGCGCTACAGCGTGGTGGCCTATCCGTTCCGCACCGAGTACCAGAACTCCAACCAGTGGGTGCTGGAGGTGCTGGGCGCGGCGATGGCGCAGGTAGAAGAGCGCACCTTGATCGTCAACCGTACCCAGGCCCAGCAATGGCTGCAGCGGCACATGTATACGCCCAGCACGCTGCACATCGGCGTGGCCAAGCGGCTGGGCGCGCGCTTCTTCGTGCCCAATGCGGCCGTCACCGACCACCCGGCCAGCGAGCGCATTTCCGGCAACTATTCGGTGGTGACGGTGGAATCGATCTTCGATTTCCTGCAGCTGCGCAGCAGCCTGCAGCAGGAACTGGCCGTGCCGCATGTGCCGGTGAAGGGCATTACCGCGCCCAAACCGTGAGTCAGCGGCGGGCAGTACGCCAGCGGGCATACTGCGGGCCCAGGTTGAGCCACCAGAAGGATCTTCGATGACACGAGTTTCGCGCCGCCTCGTTACGCCGTTGTTGGCCATTGCCGTGTGCGCGACCAGCCTGCCGGCACCCGCGCAGGTGGTGGGCATCAATCACCCGGTGGCCAGCAGCGCCATCATGACCTCGGTGGTGAGCGTGGTGGTGGTGACCGCACCGGTGTGGCTGGTCTCGGCCGGCCTGAGCAAGGCCAGCGACGCCTCGGCCCGGCGCAGCCGCGCGGCCAAGGACGCGCGTGGCAAGGCCGGGCCGCTGCCGCCGCTCACCGTGGAGAAGGTGGACCACACGCCTGAAGGCGGCATCGAGATGGCCCTGCAGAATCCGCAGGCACCGAATGACCTGGCCGTGATTGCCTGGCCCGCGCGCGCGGACAACCCGGCAGCAGCGGTGGCCGTCGGTGATGTCCTGGCCCTCACCCCTACGCAAGGTGGCGCCGGCTGGACGGTGACCACCGCCGAGGGCACGGCGCTGGCCTTCCTGCCCATCGATGCGGCTGCGGCGCAGCCGAGTGCGCGCTGGTGACCCGTTGCTGTCCCCTGCCCACTGGAGCCGTTGCATGAACCGCACTTCCCGCCCTGCTGTTGCGCCGCTGCTGGCGCTGGCCCTGCTCGCGACCAGCTTGCCGGCCGGCGCCCAGAACCTCAGCAATGCCTCGCCCGTCACCAGCAGCGTGCTGACGACCTCGGTGGTGAGCCTGGCAGTGATCACCGCGCCCGTCTGGCTCAGCGCGCTGGGGGTCAGCCAGCTGCATGACGCCTCCATGCCACACAACCGTGCCGCCCGGGCCGCGAAGCGGCAGAAGGCCGGCCCGTTGCCACCGCTCACCGTGGAGCGTGTGACGCACCAGCCCGATGGCAGTTACGAGGTGGAGCTGAAGAACCCCCAGGCCCCGGAGGCCCCGGCGGTGGTGGCATGGCCGGCGCGCGCCGACAACCCGGCAGCAGGTGTGAAGGCAGGCGATGTGCTCGATTTCACGCCTACCCCGGCCGGCGCGGGCTGGATGGTGGCCGATGCCCAAGGCACCGCGCTGGCATTCCTGCCGACCAGCGATGCGGCCGCCACCAGCATGAGCGAACGCTTCTGACTGAACCGGTCCGGGCTGGCCCTGGGCCGGTCAAGCCCGGATAATCCGCGGCTTCCCCCTCCTCTTCCGGCTCGCCATGTCCGCGCGTCCTGCCATTGCCTTTGCCCCGTTGACCCCGCGCTCGCTGCTGCTGGCGGTGTTGGCCATGGGCGCGGTGGTGCTCGGCTCGAACGTGCTGGTGCAGTACCCGATCAATGACTGGCTGACCTGGGGCGCCTTCAGCTATCCGGTCGCGTTCCTGGTCAGCAATCTGATCAACCGCCGCTTTGGTCCGGCCGCCGCACGGCGGGTGGCCTGGGCCGGTTTCGCGCTGGCGGTGCTGCTGTCGATCTGGATCGCCACGCCGCGGATCGCGGTGGCCTCGTGCCTGGCCTTCATCGCCGCACAGCTGCTGGACATCACCGTGTTCGACCGGCTACGCCGCGGGCACTGGTGGCGCGCGCCGATGGTGGCGACGACCTGCAGTGCGACGCTGGATACGACCATTTTCTGGAGCATCGCGTTCGCCGGCTCCAGCCTGCCGTGGGTGAGCTGGGCGCTGGGCGACCTGGCGGTGAAGCTGACGATCGGCGTGTTCCTGCTGGCGCCGTTCCGCGCGCTGCTGTGGAAGATGGCGCCGCGCGCGGTGTGACATCGGGCGCCGATCGCCCGGTGTAGCGCAGGCGGCAGGGCATCGCTATCGGTCGGGCATCACTATCGGTCGGGGATCGCTATCGGTCGGGGATCGCTATCGGTCGGGGATCGCTATCGGTAGTGCCGGCCGCTGGCCGGCTCTGCAGAGTTCATAGGAGCCGGCCAGCGGCCGGCACTACCGGTGCCAGAGCGGTGCCAGAACGGTGACAAGACGGTGCCAGAGCGGTGCCAGAGCGGTGCCAGAGCGGTGCCAAGGCGGTGACAGAGCGGTGCCAGATCACCGCGAAGCCTACGCCCGGGCAAACCGCCATCAACCCGCCACGTCGATCCGCTGCTGGAACGGCAGCCCTGCTGCATCGCTCGCCGCGATGATCATCGCGCGCGCGGCTTCCAGGGCGGGCGTCGGTGGCGCCAGGCGCGGGCGGCGGTCCAGCGTGCAGGCCAGGCCCACGTCCAGCAGGGCGGCATGCGCCTCGTGCAGGCCCTCGCGGGTGCCACCAGGCAGCCACGCAATCGCCGCCAGGGCGTCGATCAGGCTGGGGGTATCGCGCGGTTCCACCACCTGCGGGTGCGTGCCGGCGCTGTCGAGCACGCCGGTCTGCAGCAGGAACTCCAGATCGACGATCCCACCCGCGCCCTGCTTGAGGTCGAGCCGCGCCGCGTCGCTGCGGTCCAGCTCGGCACGCATGCGCGCGCGCATTTTCAGCACGTCGGTGTAGAGCACGGCGTTGTCGCGCGGGCGTGCGAGGGTATCGGCGCGCACCCGCTCGAAGTCGGCCAGCAGCGAGGCATCGCCGGCGATCGCGCGGGCGCGCACCAGTGCCTGGTGCTCCCAGGTCCAGGCGCGTTCGCGCTGGTATTCGGTGTAGCTGGCCAAGGAGGAGACCAGCGCACCCTTGCCACCGTCCGGGCGCAGGCGCACGTCGATGTCGTACAGGCGGCCGGCAGCGGTGACCGCCCCGAGCATCGCCATCACCTTCTGTGCCAGGCGCGCATACCAACGGCCGGGATCGAGCGGACGCGGGCCGTCGCTGCTGTCCTGTCCGGCCGGGTGGTCGTGCAGGAAGACCAGATCCAGATCCGAGCCGAAGCCCAGCTCCAGTCCCCCCAGGCTGCCGTAGCCGATGATCGCGAAGCGTCCGCCCGGAATACCGCCGTGCTGGCGCTGCATATCGGCCTGCACCAGCGCGAGTACGGTGACCACGACCGCCTGGGCAAGCTCGGCCAGCTCCCGGGTGGTATCGACCGCTCGCTGGCGGCCATCCAGCGTGGCCATCGCCATGCGGAAGCTCAGCGCCAGCCGTGTCTCGTTGAGCAGGCGCAGCGCGGCCTCGGGATCATCGATGGTCAGCGCGATATCGCACTCGGCCTGCATGCCCGCCGCATCCGGCATCGGCCCGGAAACGCGCACATCAAGCAGTTCGTCGAGCAGCAGAGGATAGGCGGCCAGCCGCTCGGCGAGCAAGGCGCTGCGGGCGAGCACATCGACCAGGCGTGCGAGCGCGCTGGGTTGTTCGTCGAGCAGGGCCAGATAGCTGGTACGGCGCATGACCGCCTGCAGCAGGCCGAGCACGCGCTTGAGCGCGGCATCCGGCTGCGGTGAGCGTGTAGCGGCGTGCAGCAGTGCCGGCAGCACGCGGTCCAGGCGCGCACGCGGGGCATCGGACAGCGACTTCACCCCGGAACTCTGCGCGAAGTCGCGCAGGGATTGATCGGCACTGCCGGCATCGAAGAAGCCGGCCTCGGCCAGCACCTCGGCGCTGCCGTTGTCGGGCAGGCCCCGCCAGTAGCTGGCCAGTGCATCCGGCGCGGCCTGGCCACGGCGTGGTGCGAGCAGCGCGGCGAACTCGGTGCTGACCCGCGCGCGCTGCACATCGAGCGCGGCAACCAGCGCCTCCCAATCTTCGTAACCTAGCCCGGCGGCGATGCGCAGGCGGTCCGTGGCGTCGGTGGGGAGCGCGTGCGTCTGCGCGTCGCGCAGCATCTGCAGGCGGTTCTCCAGGCGACGCAGGAAGCCGTAGGCATGCAGCAGGTCGGCGCCGTCCTGTTCGGCCATCTGGCCGGAGGCGACCAGTGCCGGCAGCGCGTGCAGCAAGCGACGCTCGCGCAGCGGTGCCTCGCGGCCACCGCGGATCAGCTGCAGGGCCTGCGCGAGGAATTCGATTTCGCGAATACCGCCGGGGCCGCGCTTGATGTCGTCGTGCATCTCGCGACGCGACACTTCGGCGGTGATCGCGGCCTTCATGTCGCGCAGGCCATCGAGTGCGGTGAAATCCAGATAGCGGCGGTAGACGAACGGGCGCAGTGTCTGCAGCCACGCTTCGCCCGCCGCGATGTCCCCGGCGACGGCGCGCGCCTTGAGCCAGGCGTAGCGCTCCCAGTCGCGGCCTTCGCGCTGGAAGTACTGGTCCATGCCGGCGAACGACAGCGCCACCCGCCCGGCGTTACCGAACGGGCGCAGGCGCAGATCGACGCGGTGGCTGAAGCCATCCACGGTGGTGTCATCCAGCAGCCGCGCCAGGCGCTGGCCGAGGCGTGCGAAATACTCTTCGGCCGCCAGCGGACGCGCACCGTCGGATTCGCCGCCCTGCGGGTAGGCGTAGACCAGATCCACATCAGAGCTGAAATTGAGTTCGCCACCGCCGAGCTTGCCCAGCCCGAACACGACCAGCTGCTGTGCACTTCCGTCGGCAGCGCGGACCACGCCATGACGGCCGGTGAATTCCTGCTCCAGCGCGGTCAGCGCCAGTTGCAGGCACGCCTCCGCCAGGTGGGTGGCGCCGGCCAGCGTCGCAGGCACGTCATCCTGCCCGGTCAGGTCGCGCCAGATCAGGCGGGTGGAGGCGGCGGTGCGGTAGCGGCGCAGGCGCTGCTGCCATTCGCTGGGCTGCAGCGGATCCAGTTCGGGCAGGGGCAGCGGTGGGCAGCCGTTCTGGGTGAGGTGGGACAACAGCGCCGGCTGGCGACACAGCGTGTCGATGGCGAAATCGCTGGTGACGGCCAAGGCGCGCACGGTGTCCAGTACGGGAGCCGGCGGCGGCCAGTGGCCGGCCTCGGTCAGCGACAGGGCCAGGCGCGCCAACGCGCGATCAACCAGGGGAACAAGGGCGTCGGGGACGCGCGCGGGCGCGGCGAGATCAGAAATCGGCATGGGGGGATTATGTGGCATCGCGGCGTGGCGGTCCCCGGCCAGGCGCCATCGCGGTAACGCGGTCATCGACCGGCGCGTGACGCATCGTTGAGCGGCGCGGCATGCCTGTCACCGAACGGCGGGAATAAAAAAGCCCGCTTGCAGCGAACTGCCAGCGGGCTCTGCTCCCTCCCCCACGTCGGGATGCAGGTCGATCTTCTAGGGTCGGCGGAGAACTTGCACGCTGCACTGCAAAACAATACTTGCGGGTACAGAAGTGGGCGGCAAACCTGAACAGGGAGGCGCGGATGTGAAAACGCCATCCCACCAAGGTAGAACCCCTGCCGCTGCATGGATCGCCGATAATGGGGATCCCCCCAGAAACGTTGTCGTCATGTCTGTCGATCGCATTGCAAACGCGCGTCTCCGTGACCGCGTTGTCTCCGCTGAAGCTGCCGCCGCCCTGATCCAGCCGGGTGAAACCGTCGCCATGAGCGGCTTTACCGGTTCAGGCTACCCCAAGGCGGTGCCGGTCGCGCTGGCGCAGCGCATCGAGGCGGTGCACGCCCAGGGCCTGCCCTTCCAGATCAGTCTGATGACCGGCGCCTCGACCGCGCCGGAACTGGATGGCGCGCTGGCCAAGGCCGATGGCATCGCGATGCGCATGCCGTTCCAGAGCGACCCGGATGCGCGCAACCGCATCAACGAGGGCAAGCTGGATTACATCGACATCCACCTCAGCCATGTCGCCCAGCACGTGTGGTTCGGCTTCTATGGCGACATCGATACCGCAGTGATCGAGGTCTCGGCGATCCGCGAGGATGGCTCGCTGGTGCCCTCCACCTCGGTCGGCAACAACAAGACCTGGCTGGACCTGGCCAAGAAGGTGATCGTCGAGGTCAACGAATGGCAGCCGGCCGGCGTGGACGGCATGCATGACATCTACTACGGCACGGCGCTGCCGCCGCACCGCAAGCCGATCCCGCTGGTGCACGCCAACGACCGCATCGGCGAGACCGCACTGCGCTGCGACCCGGACAAGATCGTGGCGGTGGTGCGCACCAACGGCCCGGACCGCAACAGCCCGTTCAGCCCGATCGATACCACCAGCGAGCAGATCGCGCAGTACCTGATCGAGTTCCTCAAGCACGAAGTGGCCAAGGGCCGCCTGCCGGCCAACCTGCTGCCGCTGCAGAGCGGCGTGGGCAACATCCCGAACGCGGTGCTGGCCGGGCTGGCCAAGAGTGGCTTCCGCGATCTGAGCGCGTTCACCGAGGTGATCCAGGACGGCATGCTCGACTTGCTGCGCGATGGCGTGCTGAGCTATGCCTCGTGCACCGGCTTCGCGTTGAGCCCGCAGGCGAACGAGACCTTCAAGGAGCACATCGACTTCTACCGCGAGCGCATCATCATGCGCACGCAGGAGATCTCGAACCACCCGGAGCTGGTGCGCCGCCTGGGCTGCATCGGCATGAACGGCATGATCGAGGCCGACCTGTACGGCAACGTCAACTCGACCCACGTGATGGGCAGCCGCATCATGAACGGTATCGGCGGCTCGGGCGACTTCGCGCGCAACGGCTTCCTGTCCGCGTTCCTGAGCCCCTCGACGGCGAAGAACGGCAGCATCTCGGCGATCGTGCCGATGGTCAGCCACGTGGATCACACCGAGCACGATGTCTCGGTGATCGTCACCGAACAGGGCCTGGCCGATCTGCGCGGGCTGACGCCGCGCAAGCGTGCGCGGGTGGTGATCGACAA
Source organism: Stenotrophomonas sp. BIO128-Bstrain (assembly GCF_030128875.1). Taxonomy (NCBI): domain Bacteria; kingdom Pseudomonadati; phylum Pseudomonadota; class Gammaproteobacteria; order Lysobacterales; family Lysobacteraceae; genus Stenotrophomonas; species Stenotrophomonas sp. BIO128-Bstrain. Next base: position 3,482,867 of record NZ_CP124620.1, read on the forward strand.
CTGCGCGCACCCGGATTTCCGCGATCAATTGAACGATTACTTCGACCGCGCCAGCCGCGAGAGTTACGGCAAGCACACCCCGCATCTGCTGCCCGAAGCGCTGTCGTGGCACCAGCGCTGGCTCGATACCGGCACGATGAAGGCGTGATGGTGCACGGTACCGACCAATGGTCGGTACCTACCGGGGCGTTCTGTTTCCGGGTCGCGATGTAGGGACCGCGGCGTTCTGTTTCCGGGTTGCGATGCACGGACCGCGGCGTTCTGTTTCCTGGTAGTGCCGGCCGCTGGCCGGCTCCACGCATTACCGTCCGCAAGCCCGGATGCGCGTTTGGTACATGAAGAGCCGGCCAGCGGCCGGCACTACCGTACAGCGTTGCGAAGGCTCGCCAGCGACTCGGCCTGCAGCCGCTCGTAGATGGCGAACTCGTCCTCCACCTTCATGCCCAGCGCCTGCTCGAAGGCATCGCGGTTGGCATGCGCGACATAAGCACGCTGTTCGTCGCCGCCCAGGTTGGACTGGAAGATGCCTGCGGCGCTGACCGGCAGGAAATCTTCGTAGACGATCGGATCGGCGCTGGCCAGGCCAGCGGCGATCAGCGCTTCGGCCGGCAGGTCGCCGACTGCGGCCGGGGTGGCGCGGCCAGCATCGGTCAGGGTGTACCGGTAGTAGCCCAGGCCTTCGCGGCGCAGGGTGTCGTGGTCATCCGGGAAGGCGCTGAATGCCGCCGCCAGACGCGTCGGATAGTCCTGGCCGGTACTGCCGGCGCCGCCGCTGTCTCGCGCCTGTGCAAGCAACTGGTCATACAGCGCGCGGCCCTTGGGTGTCAGCGCGAGGCCGCGCTGTTCGATCTCACCGAAACGCGCGGTATGCGTGCCGGCGTCGCCTGCATCGCCAGAGGGGAACTGCACGGTTTCTTCCAGCGCCTTGAAGCTGGTCTGGCGCAGCAGGATCGGGCAGCGGCGCGGTGGCGGGCCTTCGATCACGGCCTTGGCATCGATGCCGCGTGCAAGCATGCCGGCCTGCGCAGCGTCGATGTCCAGCGTACGCGGGGTCAGGTGGTTGATGTGCGGGCCGCGGAAGCTGACCACATCGGCGATCAGCCGGTGCGCGTCGTGCAGCGCGTGGTAGGTGGCCAGCGAAACCGTCGCATCGCCATGCCAGCGGAAAGTCTCCAGCGCTTCGATGACGAAGCGGCGCGCATCGGCTTCATCCAGGCCACCCTCGCGTTCTGCCTGTTCGATCAGGGCCAGCGCGGCATCGGTGAAGATCCGGCGCTGGGCGAGGATGGCAGCGGACTGCTCACGCAGCGCGACATTCTCGATCAGCTCCAGCCGCAGCAGCGAGGTGAACACGCGGAACGGGTTGCGCGCCAGCGCCTGCGCGGTGCGTGGGCGGAATGCGGTGGAATGCACCGGCACGCCGGCCACCGAGAGGTCGTAATACCCCACCGGGTACATGCCCATCAGCGCGAACAGGCGGCCCAACGTCGCCAGTTCCCCGGCAGTGCCGACCCGGATCGCGCCATGGCGCTCCTGGTCGAGGCGGGCGCGTTCGTCGGTGCGGTCCAGCTGTTCGGCCAGCGCCGGGTTGGCGGTCAGCACGGCGTCGTTGATCTCGGCCACCAGGTCGACCAGCGTGCCGTACAGCGGCACTTCGGTGCGGTACATGGTGGACATCGCCTGGGCGAACAGGCTGCGGATATCGTCGGGTGAAACGAAACGGTCGGCGCTCATTACGTACTCGGCAACGGATCACGGGGAGGGACAGCAGTCGGCCATTGTCGCCGAGGCGGTGGCGCGCGGCGATCTGCACAGCAGCAAAGGTGAGCGACAGGGTAGCGCCATGCCATGCGTGGCCGCGCGGTGCATCATCGCGTCAGCGCGTCGCTGCGGCCGGTTCCGGATTGGCCGCCGCACGCTGGCGCTGCTCGCGGTTGCCGAGCTGGCGCTGCAGCGTGGCATCAAGGGTTACCGGGCGATCCCAGTGATCGTGGCTGGCGACGATGGCATGGCGCAGCGCGCGCCAGTGCAGGTTGGTCGGCGTGACCGGAAGCTCGGCGACCACGGCTTCCCAGCGCTTGGCCTCGCCCTCCTCCGGCACCGCGCGCGACCATTGCTGCACGCTCTCGCGGCAGGAACGTTCGATCACGTGGGCCCAGAAACAGGCGAAGTAGATGTCGCCCGCCTGCCAGCCGTGGGTGTGCATCAGCGCGGCGATGTAGCCGCGCGAGACCACGGCGTAGCGCGAGACTTCATCCAGGAAGCTATCCGGGTAGCGCTCGGCGTAGTGGTTGATGTCCTGCAGTTGGGTATCCACCCAGGCATCCCCGGTGTCCACCACGTAGGCGGCGGACTTCTCCGGGGTCTGCTCGGCCGCCGCCGCCCAGGGCAGCATCAACAGCAGCGCGAGCAGCCCGGCGCGCATCATCCGGCCTGCGCCGCCTTGGCTTCGATGGTGCGCAGCGCCTGCGGCCACTCGAAGGCGGTCGGTGCATCGACCATGCGCGGCTCATCGTCGGCGACGCCATGCTGGGTTTCGTGCGCCCAGGTCACCGCGTACGGGGTGTGGATGCCCCAGCCGCCCAGGGTGATCACCGGCTCGATGTCCGAGCGCAGCGAATTGCCGACCATCACGAAGCGCTCGATCGGCAGATCGAACTCCTCCAGCACGCGGGCGTAGGTTTCCGGGTCTTTCTCGGAGACGATCTCGATGCGCGGGAACAGGTCGCGCAGGTTGGCCAGCTTGATCTTGGCCTCCTGGTGGAACAGGTCGCCCTTGGTGATCAGCACGACCGGGTAGTCGCGGGCGATCTCGGTGACCGACTCGCGGACGCCATCGATCAGCTCCACCGGGTGGCGCAGGGTGTCATGGCCGATGTCGAGCATCTGCTGCAGGTCGCGGGCGCTGATGGTCTGGTTGGTGATCTCGATGGCCGCTTCGACCATCGACAGCGTCATGCCCTTCACCCCATAGCCGAACACGCCGAGATTGCGCTGCTGCACTTCCAGCAGGTGGCGCGCGGTCTGGGTGTCGTGCACGTCGATATAGCGCGACAGGATGTCGAGGTAGTCCTGCTCGGCCTTGCGGTAGTAATCCTCGCTCTTCCACAGCGTGTCATCACCGTCAAAACCAACCAGGCCGATAGCGCCTTGCGGCGTGGGCAGGGAAGTCATCATCGGCCAAGGATACCAACAGCGGCGCAGCGGCCCCACCCCGGCGGCGCATAAAGAAAGGGCGGCCGAAGCCGCCCTTTCCCCCTCACTGCGCTACCGGTGTCCCCGGTCCTTACCTGCTCTGCTGGGCGCCCGTATCTGCGGCCTTGCCCTGCTGGGCAGCCACGTACGCCTTGTATTCATCCGGCGAGAGCTCGCCGTCCTTGTTGGTGTCGGCCTGGTCGAACACCTGGGCAAGACCCGCGTTCACCTGTGCCTCGGCCTTGCTGATGGTGCCGTTGCCGTCGGTATCAACGCTGGCCCAGGTCTGGCCACCGCCTCCGTTGGCCTGCGCGGAGGCCTGCGCTGCGGCGTTGGCAGCGGTATCTGCTGCGTCGCCGGCCTGCGCCGCCGCCTGCTGTGCCTGGGCGGCCTGATTCTGGGCCTGCGCGGCACTGTGCTGCGCCGACTGGGCCATCGCCGGAATGGCCAGCACACTGCCTGCGGCGACGATCAGGGCGATCAGGGGCTTGCGGATGCGAGTAGTCATTGGGGTGGTCTCCTTGGTTATGTGTTGCGCGGCCTGTTGTTTCCGCACGGCCCCACACTGCCACCCCGTTTGTGAATCGATATTGCCCCTTGATCGCACTGCGCACGCCGCCTTAACCACCTCCCCGAACGCGTGCATTACCGCAGTGGTTAGCCGCAGGTGAGCAGTTGGTAACACAGGCATTCAACGGCGGCGGATTTAACCGGATGCGAACGCAATCTCACGCGGCGTTGCTGTTTTTTTCGGCTGAGCGGGAACTGAACAAAAGCCACCCCAGTGCGACACCGCCGATCGCGCCGGCCACTTCGAGCACCACGCGTGAGCCCAGCTCGTTCGGATCGTGGATGCTGGCCAGGAACAACCGGGCGTACAGCGGCGACTCCAGCCGCATCATGCCCATGTAGAACAGGTTCCACGCATCGATGCCGGCCGAGGCCACGACCGCGATCACGCAGGCCCAGCCGATCGCGTGCCCATCGGTCCACCCGGCCCAGCGGCACAGTCGATGCCACAGCGCATACACCAGCAGCCCGACCAGCAGCGCGATCAGGCCCGCTTCCAGCGTTCCCAGCAATCCAAAATGCAGCGGCAGGTTCATCGTGGTCCGATCAGGCGGTCAGCGCACAGTGTAGCGGTGCGCCTCAGCGGACCGGCACGTCGTAGGCGGTGGTCGGCGCCGGCTCGGGCTGCAGGGTGAAGTGCCACCACTCCATCGGGTAGTTGGCGAAGCCGCGCCGGGCCATCGCCTGGCGCAGCTGCTGGCGGTGGCGGCGCTGCACCTCACTGATCTCCGGCGCATCGGTATGCGCACGCGGGCCGAAGAAATCGAAGTCGGTGCCCATGTCCATGGGGGCGCAGGGACCCGTGCGGCAATCGAGCAAGGTCAGGTCCACGGTGGCGGCGCGGCTGTGGCCGGAAGTCTCGGCGATGTAACCGCCCAGCAGGGCCGGCTTGTCGATGTCCGGATACTGCAGGGCCTTGCGCGACTGCTCGTGCGGGTCGTGCGCCCAGGCGACGAAGGCCTTCACCGCGTGGGCCGGGCGGTAGCAATCAAAGAGGCGCAGCGCGAAGCCTTCGGCGCGCAGGTCGGCCTCCACCTGGGCCAGCGCGGTGGCCGCCGGGGCGACCAAATAGCACTTGGGCGCGTCATAGCCGGGCACGCGCCGGCCGGTGAAGTTGTCCACGCCGGCGTAGCGGATGTCCTGCTCGATTGCCGGTGCCAGTGTGCGGATATCGACCAGCCCGGCCTCGGCCACGTCGCGGGCCGGCAAGACGGTGACCGCCGCCGCCGCGTGGGCACTGCCTGCCAGCAGCGCCAACAGCAGCGTGCTACGGGCAATCGCCGACGCGGGAGAAGTGCAGGTCCTGGTAGTCATAACTGAAGTCGATCTCCGGATCGATCGCGGCCAAGGTCAAGGTGGGCGGCGCACCCGGCTGCAGTTGCAACCAGGGCTCGGCATCGGCCCCGAGCGTATCCCACTGCACCAGCCAGCGCTCCCCGAGCTGCATGACCTGGCCACGCAGCCTCGGCGACTTGGCCACGCTGAAGCGCAGCGTGCCCTGCTGCGGGCAGAGCAGGGCCTCGCCCAGCCACGGGTCGCGGTAGCGGCCCTGCGCGGCCGCCGTGGTGCGAAGCGGGGCCGGACGACGCGCACGGGTATCCGGGCGCACCTGCCCGGCCTCGCGGCGCCCGGCGCGCTCCTGCTCGAGCAGAGCCAGATAGTGGTCCACATCTGCGCCGTCATCCGGCGCGGTGTAGTGCTTCAACGCCGCCTGCATCAGCGCGGTGCGTGCATCTTCGGCGTCGCTGTTGATCAGGATCACCACACCCACCTTGCGGTCCGGCAGCAGCGCGAGTGAGGAGTACATGCCCGACAGCGTGCCGGTATGGGCCACCTTCCACTGCCCGTCCATGTCCGACAGGCGCCACCCATAGCCATAGGCGGAGACGTGCGCGTCGTCCCAGCGGCGCTGCCGCTCGCCCAGTGGCATCGGCATGTGCGCGGTCCACAGCGCGTGGCGCTGCACCGCGCCCAGCCACCCGGGTACGCGCGCGGGATCGAGCAGCACCTGCATCCAGCGGGTCATGTCGTGCAGGCTGCAACGGATGCCGCCGGCGGCCATCGAAGTCAGATCGGGACTGAGGTCGCCATCGGCACCGCGCACCACGCTGCGACCGTCCTTCCGTGTATGCGGCTGGGCAACATTGCCGACCGCCGTGACCGACCACGCGCCGACCTGGCAGCGATCCATCCCCAACGGCACGAAGACCTCCTCGCGCAGCAGTTGATCGTAGGGCTTGCCGCCGGCGGCAGCAGCGACTTCACCCGCCACCACATACATCAGGTTGTCGTAGGCATAGCCGCTGCGGAAGCTGGTGACCGGCTTGAGGTGGGCCAGCCCGGCGATGATGTCCTGCCGGGTAAAGCGGTTCGGCTCGGGCCACAGCATCAGATCGCCCGCCCCCAGGCCCAGGCCGCTGTTGTGGATCAGCAGGTCGCGCACCTGCATCTGCTGCGTCACCCACGGGTCATGCATGCGGAACTGCGGCAGGTACTTGATGACCGGGTCGTCCCAGCGCAGGAGACCGCGGTCGACCAGCCGGGCCAGCAGCGCGGCGGTCATCGCCTTGCTGTTGGAGGCGATCTTGAACAGGGTGTCCGGGTTGATGGCCTCGCCCTGCCCGGCCTGGCGCTCACCACGGGTGCCGGTGAAGACAACTTCCCCGTCTTCGACCACGGCCATGGCGATGCCGGGCAGGTGTTCATGGGTGACAGCCTGATCGAGCAGCCGATTGAACGTGTCGGCCGGATCGGCTGCCCATGCGCTGGGCGCGATGGCCAGGGTGCAGGACAGGCCAAGCGTGAGAAGGCGGGATGGGATACACGGTGAGGTGCGTGACTGCATGGAGTCCCTCGTCATGACCGGAGCGCGTGCAACCGAAGCCGCCCGTGGAAGGCAGGTGCCGACCCACTGTCGGCACCTGCCACGTACGCGCCGGATCAGAAGTTCCAGGTCACCATCAGCTGCGTGTAGCGCGGTGCCTGCCAGCGGGTGCCGGTGTTGAAGGTGTTCTCGCGCACCTGGCCCGGCTGGGCTTCATAACGCTGATGCACGTTGATGACGGTCTGGTTGTTGAACAGGTTGTAGACCGACAGGCGTGCGCTCAGGTCGATGCCCTCCACCGGCAGGCGCCAGGTGACGTTGGCGCCCATGGTCCACGTCCACGGCAGGCGACCGAAGGCACCACGTGGGCTGTACTCGAACTGGCGCTGGTCATACGACCCCGAACAGTTCGCCACGCACAGCCAGCCTGTGCCGCCGCCGCTGCCTTCGCTGGAGGTGCTGCCACCGGCGACCGTATCGTTGGGCCACATCACGCCGAACGCCGTGATCGGGCCACCGGACAGTACCTGCAGCGTGGTGCCGAACGACCACTGCTCGTTCAGCGCATAGGCGGCGCGGAACTTGAACTGATGGCGGAAGTCGTTGAACAACGGCCCGTAGCGCTGGTTGTTGGACGGATGATCCCAATGCTGGACCATGCCGGTGTCGCCGTAGTTGGTGTCCGAGTTGACCGGGCCTTCGAAGTTGCCATCGCTGCGCGACCACAGGTAGGACGCGTTGAACAGCCACTTCTCGTCCCACGCGCGATCGATCTGGAACTCCAGGGCCTTGTAGGTGCGCTTGGGCTTGGAGTAGCCGACCACCTCCAGGCTGCCGCCCTTGCGGTAGCCATCCTTGGAGGTATCGATGGTGATCCAGCCCTCGGTGGCGCAGCCGATGCTGGAGTCGCCCCAGATCGTCAGGCTCTCGCCCGGGTTGGCGATCGGCCACAGGGTGGTGCCGGTCGGCCCGCACGGGGTGTGGTTGATGCGCATGTCATCCAGCGCGCGGTCCATCTTGCGGTAGGTCGCGTTGACGCCCCACGACCAGGCCTGGTTGATCATGGTCTGGAAGCCGAGGATGTACTCATCCTGGTAGACCGCCTTCAGGTCCTTGTCCACGCTCTGGCGCAGGTCGGCCGCGCCGGTGTTCATGCGGGTATCGACCGGGCCGATCTGCTGGCCGATGACCGGGGCCATGTACGGTGCGCCGGTGACCGGGTTGGCCTGCTGCTGCCAGCCGTTGAGCACGTAGTAGGAGTACTCGTCGGTGAGGCCACCGGCGAAGTTGACGTTGATGTTGTTGGTCACCGGCAGGTAGTAACGGCCGGCGTTGCCGAACAGCTTGGTGCTGCCATTGCCCTTCATGTCCCAGGAGAAGCCGAAGCGCGGTGCGATCAGGTCATCCATCTTGATGAAGGCGTCGCCATCGGCGGTGCGGTTCTCGAAGCGGTCCCAGCGCACGCCGAGGTTCAACATCAGGTTCGGGGTGATGTTCCAGATGTCTTCCAGGTAGAAGGCGTTGGCCTCGGTCTCGAAGGTGCCTCCGGAGACGCGGTTGCGCGCGCGCAGCATCTCGGTCACGCCCGCGGGAACATAGGCATTGGCGCCGTCCCATACCTCATCACCCGGGCGGGCCACGTAGGCGGTATAGCTGAGCTGGGTCGGGCCCGGGTAGCGGGTGGACTGCTCGGTGGTCATCAACTCACGGTCCACGCCGAAGCGCAGCAGATGCGTGCCCAGCTGCCATTCGAAGTCCAGGCGGGCCACCTCGCGCGTGTCGTCGCGCTCGGCAACCGCGGCACCGGTAGGATGGCAGCCCGCGCGCAGGCCGTTGAGCTTGCCCAGGCGGGAGGCATAGCTGGCATCGGTGAACACCGGGCTGCACGCCTCATCGAGCGAGGAGTTGGTGAAAGCCCGCTGGTTGTTCTCGCCCACCATGGCGCGCGCGGTGAAGTTTTCGCCGAAGTGACCGGTGTACGTCGCCGACCAGTTCTTGCCACCGGTCTCGGTGACCGAGTCACCGCCCCACGCGCCGATCTGGTCGTCATCCCAGTCGTAGTTGTACGCGCCGTTGGTGATCTCGCCTTCGTCGGAGAAGGCCAGCAGTGCCAGGCTGTGGTTGTCGTTGATGTTCCAGTCCAGCTTGGCGCCCCAGAAGCCGTTGTCGCTCTTGTTCTTGAACCAGCTCAGCGCATCGGAGGAGGTGTTGTGGCCGGTGTCGTTGCGGTCCTCATACATCGCGAACAGGAACAGCTTGTCCTTGATGATCGGACCGGACCCCCAGACGTTGGTCTTCAGGAACGAGTTGTTGTCGCGGCTTGCGTAGGAGTGCGGGGTGCCATCGCGGTGGAAGTGATCACGCGGGCTGGACCGCCATGCGCTGGGCTCGGCCGTCACCTCCACACCGCCCTGCAACTCGTTGGTGCCCGAGCGGGTGACTGCATTGATCACACCGCCGGTGGAGCGGCCGAATTCGACCGAATAGCCGCCGGTCTTGACCTGGAATTCGTTGAAGAAGCCGAATGGCGCGCTGGAGAAGCCGCGGCGGGTATACATGTCGGTGACGTTCAGGCCGTTGATGAAGACCGCGTTCTCGGCCACCGAGGAGCCGGCGAAGGACAGGCCGCCGAACGAAGAATTGCCGCCCACCACGCCCGGCGCCAGCAGCGCCACCGCCGACAGATCCTGCGCGACCGGCAGGCGCGAGAGCTCCTGGCGGTTCACGTTGAACGAGGTTTCCGTGGAATACACGTCCACGCGATTGACGACGCGGGTGCCGACCACCTGCAGCGCATCGAGGTTGACCACGCCGCCACTGCTGGCCAGGTTGACGGTGGTCGTACCACCGACCGCAACACTGACCGCGAACGGCTCGCCGAGCTTCTGGCCATCGCGGCTCACCTGCAGCTGGTAGTCGCCCACCGGTAGCTGGCCCAGGCGATAGCTGCCGTCGGCGCTGGCCGTCACTGTCCGGGTCAGGCCGGTCGCGTTGCTGACGACCGTGACCTGGTCACCGGCAGTGGCACGCCCCGCGACGGCACCGCTGACATTCTGTGCCGAAGCACTCATCGGTACCAGGCTGCCCAGACACGCCCCGAGCGCAACGCACAGCGCTGCCCGCTTCAATCGATTTACGTTCATTCCCTGCTCTCTCCTGCAGATGTGGAATCGTGGATACCGCCGTTTACCGCTTGGCCTCCAGTGGCACCACGTGCGACTGGACGTCGTAGTTCCATTGATCGAAATACAGGTTGCCGCCGGACCACTCGGCCTCGCCGCGCTGGGAATCCACCGTGTCCGACCGGAAGTGCTGCTTGGCCGGCACCAGTGGCTGGGCGTAGTCGTCGTTGAAGGCGATGCGATAGGCATCCAGCCCACCCAGATAGAAATCGCGCAGCGCGGGCTGCGGGCTGTCCAGGCGCCCGGTGGTGACATCCATCGGTACCCAGCCGTAGGGCGCCAGGTACAGCGCGCCCCAGTCATGCAGGTTGTTGTAGCCGACCGCATCGTCGGAATAGACCATGCCCGACTGCCAGCGCGCGGGGATGCCGTTCAGGCGCAACAGCGCGATCAGCAGCAGCGTCTGCTGCCCGCAATCGGCGTGACCGGCGTGCAGCGCGTAGTCGCTGATGTTGGAGATCGTGGCGTACTCGCGGGCGCCGGCCCATGGAATCCGGTCCACGGCGTCGAACAGCTTCTGGACGATCTGGTAGGGATCGGTTTCGGTCCCGACCACCTGCTGCGAGAACGCGCGCAACGCCGGGGTGAACACCACGTGCGGCGCCTGCTCGGCGAGGTACGGCTTCAGCGCGGGGTCGTCCGGCGTGGGCTGGACCCTGGCAGGATCGATCGTGATATGCCGCGCGTACACGGTGACCGCGTAGCGGATCTGGAACTCGGTCGGGGTGCCGGCCACCGCCTTGCGTTCCAGGTAGGCGGTGCGTTGCAACGCACTGTCAGGCGCCACCTGGGCGCGGTCAGGCGTACTCGCGACCCAGGTGATGTCTTCCTGCTGGCCGGCGATGGCACGTGGGTAGGGAATCCATGCGCGGATGGTTTCCCCGGCCGGCACGGCATCGGGCTTGACCACCAGCGACTGGGTCACCTCGATGCGGCGCGGCACCAGGCTGGTCGCGCCCGTAGCGCGGGCGGCCGCGACGATCTCCTCATGGTGCGGGTGCAGATGCTCATAGGGGCCCTCCTTCGGCAGCGGGGCCCCGGGTGACCGCCGGGCGCGCGCCTCGGCGCTGATCCGGAACAGGTTGGACGGCGCGCGCTTGAAGTAGCGGCGCTGGCCATCGATATCCAGGTGTTCGATCAGGCCGGCAGAATCCCAGCGCGCGAATTCGTCATCGAGAAGGTCGGGAATCTGCTTGCGCAGCTGCGCCTTGGCCGCCGCCGCGTCCAGGGTGAAGTCCAGTCGCATGCGGCGCATCCGCTCGCGCTCGAAGGCATAGGCCTGACGCTCGGCATCCGACAGGCTCGGATCCTGCAACGCCGTGGCGATGTCGACCTCGGCCTGCGCGAACGCACCGCGGTCGATGCCGGCGATCACCGTCGGCAGCGCGACCGGCGCGGCGGCCAGCCCCCACGGCAACGCCAGCAGACCAGCGCACAGGCACCAGACAGCAGGCAGAGGCAATCGCGGTTTGCGCATCACAGGATCCACGGCGACACTTCCCAGGTGCGGGTGGGGTAATCGCTGTGTAACACGGGCCTGATAGCCGGTCAATAATTTATTCTTGCTTTCGCCGAAAAAAGGAATAAATATTCCTGACGCTTCCGAGGAGGGTGACCGCGTGATGATCCAGGCTTCCCCCCACCGCCCCGTGCGGTCCCGCTGGTTGTCGCGCGCCGTGCTGGCGGCGGTCCTTGCGGCCACGCTGGCACCTGCCTGGGCCGAGGCGCCGCGTGCCGCACCCGGCGCCGACTTCGGCGGGGTGATCGCCCTGCGCGAGGCCTATCTCGCGCCCGGCTTCTGGGCCGACCGCCTGCCCGATCCGGACCGCGTGATCCTCGATCGCGCGGGTATCGCCGCACAGAACGCCCGCATGCGTGCCGAGGACGCCTCGATCCACGATCTGCGCGCGTTGCCGGCGCAGCTGCCCCGCGAGCAGGTGCTGGGCAGCATCCAATCGCTCTCCAGGTGGCCCGAGCGCACCTTGTACGGCCAGGATGGCAAGACCATCAGCGACCGGCAGCGCAGCGAGACCCTGGCCAACCTGGCACTCGCCGCGGTTCCGGCGCAGCGCCCGCTGCAGTATGGCCTGGTCACCCATCGCGCCGCGCTGCGCGCGTTCCCGACCGCGCTGCGGGTGTTCAGCAGCCAGGGCGACACCGACATCGACCGCTTCCAGGAGTCGGCGCTGTTCCCCGGCGACGCGGTGGCGGTGCTGCATGAAAGCGCTGACGGGCGCTGGCTGTTCATCACCAGCGAACGCTACTCGGCGTGGATCGAGAAGCGCTTCGTCGGCATCGGCGACGCCGACACCGTGCTCGGTTACGGCCAGCATGGCCCGTACCGGGTGGTCACCGGGGCCACCGCGTTCACCGCGTACACGCCGGAGGAGCCGCGCGTGTCGCGGCTGCAGCTGGACATGGGCGTGCGCCTGCCGGTGATCGCCGGCTGGCCGCTGGAGAAGACCGTCAACGGCCAGCAGGCCCACGCCGCGCATGTGGTGCAGTTGCCGGTGCGCGAGGCCGATGGCCGCCTGTCACTGGTGCCGGCACTGCTGCCGCGCTCGCAGGACACCGCCGACGACTATCTGCCGCTGACCCCACGGACACTGCTCACCCAGGCCTTCAAGTTCCTCGGCGAGCGCTACGGCTGGGGCCACGACTACGACACCCGCGACTGCAGTGGCTTCGTCTCTGAGATCTACCGCAGCGTCGGCGTGTTGATGCCGCGCAATACCAGCGCACAGGCGGTCAGCCCGGCGCTGGACCGCATCGCCTTCAGCGCGAAGGACGGGAAAGCCACGCGCGACACGGCCGTCAAGCAGCTGCAGGTCGGCGACCTGGTCTACATCCCCGGCCACGTGATGATGGCGATCGGCCACATCGACGGCCGCACCTGGCTGATCCACGATACCGCCGGCGGTGGCTGGATCGGCGCGGATGGCACGCGCGTGCAGGCCCACCTCAACGGCGTGTCGGTCACTCCGCTGGAGCCGATGATGGCCAGCGATACCGTGAGCTACATCGACCGCATCACCAACATCCAGCGCCTTCGGCCACAGACCCCCTGAATGAAGATCACCGACATCGAACTCGGCATGCTGCGCGTGCCGTTGAAGACCCCGTTCAAGACCGCGCTGCGCACCGTGGACACCGTCGAAGACGTGGTCGTGCTGATCCGCACCGACAGCGGCCATACCGGCTACGGTGAAGCGCCGGCCACTGCGGTGATCACCGGCGATACGCACGGCTCGATCATCGAGGCCATCGACGGCTTCATCAAACCGCGCCTGATCGGCGAGGACGTGGCCAACCTCAACCGGCTCTGCGGCCTGATCCAGACCTCGATGGAGCGCAACACCAGCGCCAAGGCCGCGGTGGAGATCGCGGTCTACGATCTGTGGGCGCAGCTGCACAACGCGCCGCTGTACCGGATGCTGGGTGGCGGCGACCCGGTGATCACCACCGACATCACCATCAGCGTGGACTACATCGACAAGATGGTGGCCGACTCGCTCTCGGCGATCGAGCGCGGCTTCGAGTCCCTGAAGATCAAGGTCGGCAAGGACATCGGCCTGGATATCGAGCGGGTCAAGGCGATCCATGCCGCGGTGCAGGGTCGCGCCCTGCTGCGCCTGGATGCCAACCAGGGCTGGACCGCAAAGCAGGCCGTGCACGCGATGCGGGCGCTGGAAGAGGCCGGCGTGGTGCTGGAACTGCTGGAGCAGCCGGTGAAGGCCGCCGACATCAGCGGCCTGAAGTACGTCACCGACCGGGTCAACACCCCGGTGATGGCCGATGAAAGCGTGTTCAATCCCGGCCAGGTGTTCGACCTGATCCAGCAGCGCGCGGCCGACATTATCAACATCAAGCTGATGAAGACCGGCGGCCTCTCCAATGCGATCCGCATCGCCGATATCGCCGCGATCTACGGCGTGCCATGCATGATCGGCTGCATGATCGAATCGAGCATCTCCGTGGCCGCCGCCGTGCACCTGGCCGTCGCCAAGAGCGACATCATCACCAAGGTGGATCTGGATGGGCCGTCGCTGGGCCAGTTCAACCCGGTGACCGGTGGGGTCAACTTCAACGAATCGGAGATCACCATCAGCGATGCGCCCGGGTTGGGCATCACCGAGGTGCGTGGGCTGGAGATGATCACGCCGCGGCGGTGGTGACCGTTGTATCCGCCTCGCCGGTCGCCTACGGTAGAGCCACGCCATGCGTGGCTGCCGTTCGCGCAATCCCACCTGCCGCAGCCACCCATGGTGTGGCTCTACCGGATCTGACGCCCTCCCCATGCCGCCCCTGGTGAAAATCCGCTCCGAGCGTGACCACATGTCGGCGATCGAACGCCGCATCGCCGACTTCATCCTCGACAACGCCCACCTCCTGCGCGATTACTCCTCCCAGCAGCTGGCCAGCGCCTTGGGCATCAGCCAGTCCAGCGTGGTCAAGTTCAGCCAGAAACTGGGCTTCAAAGGCTATCCGGACCTCAAGTACTCCATCGGCGAGGCCGTCGCGCGCGCCGGCAGCGACCCGCACAGCCGCCCGCCGCTCCCAGAGGCCGCCAACGACTACACCCAGATCGCCGAGCGCCTGCGCGTGAGCAAGGCCGCCGCCGAGGAAGAAACCTGGCTGGCCAATCCCCAGGCCGACATCGAAGCGATCGTGCAGCTGATCGATGGCGCGCCCAAGGTGTTCGTCTACGGTCTGGGCGACGACGGCCTGTACGCCCGCGAATTCGCCATGCGCCTGTCGCTGCTGGGCATGCTTACCGTGCACCACGCCGACCCGATCCTGATGATGGCCAACCTCTCGGCCGCACGGCCCGGGGACGCGATGCTGGTGTTCTCCGAGTTCGGCAAGCTGCCACAGCTGTTCCAGCTGTCGCGCCAGTTCCAGGACATGGGCGGCAAGGTGGTGTCGATCACCCGCCACAGCGCCAACCCGTTGCGCGCCCATGCCGATGCCAGCCTGGTGCTGTGCGCGCATGACCCGGCGCCGCACGTGGCGCAACTGCTGTACCGTTCTTCTCTGCAGGCGCTGCTGGATTTCGTCTTCGTCCTGCTGTGCCACGCCAACCCGGACCGCCACCGCCAGCTCGGGGTGAACCTGGAACGGATCGAACATTTGATCGACAGCTGATCCTGGAGTCCGCCACGATGATGCCGCTGTTCCGTTCCGTCACCGCCGCCGTGATGCTGGTCATCGCCGCCCCCGTGTTCGCCGCCGCGCTGGAGGGCAGCACGCAGCTGGTCGTGGTCACCACCGAGGGCTGGGAGGCCACCCAGGGCAAGCTGCAGGCCTTCGAGCGCACCGCGAAGGGCTGGCAGCCGCAGGGCGCCGCCTTCGATGTCGCCGTGGGCCGCAGCGGCAGCGCGTGGGGCGAAGGGCTGCACCCGGCCCAGTCCGGGACGCAACGGAAGCAGGAAGGCGATGGCCGCAGCCCGGCCGGCATCTTCGCGATCGGCCCGGCCTTCGGCTATGCGCGCGGCGTCACCAGCGGCCTGCCCTACCAGCCGATGCGCGACACCAGTTACTGCATGGATGTGCCGGACTCGCCGTACTACAACCGCATCGTCGATGCCGAGGTGGTCGGTGCCGAAGCGGTGGAAGGCTCGACCGAGCCGATGCGGCTGGACCTGCACAACAAGGGCGACGTGCGCTACCGCGAAGGCTTCGTCATCGAGCACAACCCGAACGCGACGCCCGGCCGTGGCAGCTGCATCTTCGCCCACCTGTGGCGCACACCCGGTGAGGCGACCGCCGGCTGCACCGCGATGGACCCGGCGCGCATGACCACGCTGCTGGCGTGGCTGGACGCCAGCGCGCGGCCGCGCTTCGTGCTGTTGCCACGCGCGGAATACCAGCGCCTGCAGGCCGAATGGCAGCTGCCCGTGCTGGCCGGGAGCGTGCATTGAGCACCGCGGCGCCCGACCCGCAACTCGAACGCGCGGTTAGCCGCTGGCAGATCGTCGGCCTTTCGATCAACGATGTGATCGGCAGTGGCATCTACCTGCTGCCGGCGGCCACCGTCGCCCTGCTCGGTCCCTTCAGCCTGTGGGGGGTGGTCGCGGCCGGCATCGTGGTCGCCCTGCTGGTGCTCTGCTATGCGCAGGCAGCCAGCTATTTCGACGAGCCGGGCGGCAGCTATCTGTATGCGCGCGAGGCATTCGGCCGGTTTGCCGGGTTCGAGATCGGCTGGATGATCTGGCTCACCCGCATCAGCTCGGCGGCGGCGCTCAGCAACGCGCTGGCCGATGCGGTCGCGCGGTTCTGGCCCTGGGCCGGGCATGACATCGGCCGTATCGCGGTCATCGTGGTCTCGCTGGGCTTCCTCACCGCGGTGAACGTGGCCGGGGTGCGCTCGGCCGCGCGTACCGGTGTGATCCTGGTGATCGGCAAGCTGCTGCCGCTGGTGCTGTTCGTGGCGATCGGCGCGTTCTACGTGGATACCGAGCTGGCCTTCTCCGGCGTACGCCCGGACCCGCACGATCTGCAGCGCATGGGCGAAGCAGCGCTCCTGCTGCTGTATGCCTATGCCGGTTTCGAGAACATCCCGGCCGCTGCCGGTGAGTACAAGAACCCGCGCCGCGATATTCCGTTCGCGCTGATCACCATGATCATCACCGTCACCGTGATTTACGGCGCGGTGCAGTTCATCGCACAGGGCACGCTGGCCGGGCTGGCCAGTTCGCCGACGCCGCTGGCCGATGCCGCCGCCAGCTTCGGCGGGCTCACCCTCGCCCTGATCCTCACCGTGGGCGCAACGATCTCCATCCTCGGCACCAACAGCAACACGATGATGATGGGTCCGCGCTTCCTGTTCGCGTTGGCGCGCGATGGCTACGGGCCGAAGATCCTGGCGCAGGTGCATCCGCGCTTCCGCACCCCGGCGGCGGCGATCATCGCGCAGGGCCTGATCGCCCTGGCGCTGGCCCTGTCCGGTTCGTTCGTGCAGCTGGCGCTGCTGTCGATGACCACGCGCCTGTTCGCCTACATCGGCACGGCCGCGGCGGTGCTGGTGCTGGCGCGCCGGTTCCGTGATCGCCCTGGCGCGTTGAAGCTGCCCGGCGGACCGCTGATCCCGATCCTCGCACTGCTGTTGTGCCTGGCCTTGTTCGCCAGCGCGAGCTGGCAGAACATCGCGGCGGCAGGCATCGCCTTCGCGGTAGGCGCGGTCATCTATAAATTCCCACGCCGCGATCACCAAGCCTGAGCAGGTGTGCAGGTGAATGGCACTTGATGTGTCATTCACCTCGCCGGTCCATGGCGTTAACCCGGCTTTGGGTACGGTGAAGCCTCACCCAACCGGAGCCAACACATGAGCACTGACTATCAGATTCCCGGCCGGGTGCCGGAAGACGGTGTCCCGCGCCAGGCCGTATCGGATTACTGGCGTGAGCGCTTTCCAAGCGAACCGTACTATGACAACAACCAGTTCTTCGATGACTACGAGCCGGCCTACCAGCTCGGCCATCGCACCCGCGCTGACGACATGATCCGCGCGTATGAAGAAGTGGAAGCCGAGCTTCAGGCCCGCTGGGCGCAGGAACATGGCCAGAGCAAGCTGAGCTGGGAACAGGCCCGCAATGCGGTGCGCCGCGGCTGGGATGAGTCCACCGCGCTGCGCCAGGCGCACCTGGACAAGGGCGTCCCGCGCGGCACCTGACGCGCACTCCCCGATTCACCTCCAGCGGCGGCCCTCGGGTCGCCGTTGTCGTGTGGGCAGGACCTCTGGTCCACGCGGCGTTGATGGGCATGGTGTACAACAGGGGTTGGCCATCGCCTCCCCGACGGAGACTTCCATGACCCGCAAGCTCTTGCTTACCCTCGCCATCAGCCTCACCCCCGCCCTGTTCACCACCGCCTGTGTTGCTGCCGACAAGGCCGCCGCCCCGGCCGTGGAAAAAGCGCAGTGGCCGTTCGCCGCCACCGAATTGGCCCGCTTCAACGAGCCCTGGGCGATGAGTTTCCTGCCCGACGGCAGCCTGCTGGTCACCGAGAAGAAAGGCGCACTGAAGCACTTCAACGTGCAGACCCGCAAAACCGCCACCATCACCGGCGTCCCTGACGTCGCCTACGGCGGCCAGGGCGGCTTCGGCGATGTGCTGCCGCACCCGGACTTCGCGAAGAACCAGTGGATCTATCTCAGCTACGCCGAAGAAGGCGACGGTGATACCCGTGGCGCTGCGGTTGCCCGTGCGCGGCTGGCGCTGGCGGCCGATGGCAGCGGCACGCTTGAAGACCTGAAGGTGATCTGGCGCCAGACCCCGAAAGTGAGCGGCAAGGGGCATTACGGCCATCGCCTCGCGTTCGGTCCGGACGGCAAGCTGTGGATCACGTCCAGCGAGCGCCAGAAGTTCGATCCGGCCCAGGACATGGGCGGCAACCTCGGCAAGCTGGTCCGCCTCAATGACGACGGCAGCGTGCCCGCCGACAACCCGTTCGCCTCGCAGGGCGGCGTGGCCGCGCAGGTGTGGTCGCTCGGCCACCGCAATGCGCTGGGCATCGCCTTCGATGCGCGCGGCAAGCTGTGGGTGCATGAGATGGGCCCGGCCGGCGGCGATGAGCTGAATCTGATCGAGCGCGGGGCCAACTACGGCTATCCGATCGTCTCCAACGGCAATCACTACGACGGCCGCGACATTCCCGACCATTCCACCCGCCCGGAATTCGCCGCGCCCAAGGTGACCTGGACCCCGGTGATCTCGCCGGCCGGTTTCATCATCTACAACGGCAAACAGTTCCCCAAGTGGGACGGCAGTGGCTTCATTGGCGGCCTGTCCTCCAAGGCGCTGGTGCGCGTGGCCTTCGACGGCGACAACGCCCGCGAGGCCGAGCGCTTCGACATGGGCGAGCGCATCCGCGAGATCGAACAGGGTCCGGATGGCGCGATCTGGCTGCTCGAAGACGGCAGCAACGGCAAGCTGCTCAAGCTCACGCCGAAAGCCTGAGCCAGACAGGCTGCCGGCGCATCGCCGGCAGCCTGCACACCTCACGTGCGTTCAAGCGCTGCACGTGCTTACTGGATGGTCACGACCTTGACTTCGGTGCGGCTGCACGCCTGATCCAGGCACGCGCCGTTGAGCCAGACCTGGCCGTCGCCGATCATCACGCCCTGCTGGTTGACCATGACGTCGTCGAATTTCTGTGCGGCAATGGCCTTGCGCACGGCCGGGGTCAGGATGCGCTCGTAGTTGCGCTGGAACTCGCCGGGGCCGGTGATCCTGGCGCCGTTGGCGATGTTCAACGGGAAGCGGACCTCCTCGACCACCGCGGCGCGATCGCCGCCATTGACGGCCTTCTGGAAGGCGTTGAAGACGGCTTCGTACTGGGCAGCATCGCCCAGGACCTGATCGATGCGCTGGCGGACATCGCCGGTGCCAGCGCTGGTGGGCGCGGCAGGTGTGGCGGCGGCGTCCGCAGCAGGTGTCGTAGCACCGCCAGCGGCGGGCGCGGCGGCATCCGGCGCGGGGCTGCCGGCAGTGACCGCATCCGGCGACAGGCCCGAGGACGGCACGGTGTCACCCGGCGTCGGGCGGCCTTCGGGAATGGCGGTGGCCGGGCCTTGGGCGGGATCCGCAGCGGCGGTGTCAGCCGGCGGCGGCGTCGACGGGCTGCAGGCGGCCAGCCACAACGGGCTGGTCAGGGCCAGCAGCAGGGGGGTACGGGACAGGCGCATGGGGGGCTCCATCGGTTTCACGAGGGAGCCAGCGTAACTGCCGAAACGTCAGCCGCCGATGATGGATACGGTAGTGCCGGCCGCTGGCCGGCGCCCCGAGATGCCATCACCGTTCAGCGTTGCCGGCCAGCGGCCGGCACTACCGGTGAAGCGAGGCCGGCTCAGGCAGCCAGCAGCTCGAAGATCACCGGCTCACCGCTGACCGACGAGGCGCACACCCACAGCTCGAACTGGCCCGGCTCGGCGCGGAACACGCCATCGCGGCCGGTGAAGCCCAGTGCATGGCGATCCAGGGTGAAGGTCACCTCGGTGCTCTGGCCCGGCTGCAGCGCGATCTTGTCGAAGCCCTTCAGCTCGCGCACCGGCCGCACGCGGCTGGCCACGCGATCGTGGATATACAGCTGCACCACTTCCTCACCTGCCACCGCACCGGTATTGGTCAGCGTGGTGGTGATGGTCAGGGTGTCGTCCCAGCCCAGCTGCGCGTTGCTCAGCTGCGGCACGCCATAGGCGAAGGTGGTGTAGCCCATGCCGTGGCCGAACGCGTATGCCGGCTCGTTCGGAATTTCGCGCCAGCGCGCCTTGAACTCCGACATGGTCGGCAGTTCCGGGCGACCGGTGCGCGGGTGGTTGTAGAAATACGGCTGCTGGCCCGACACCTGCGGGAAGCTCACCGGCAGGCGGCCGGACGGGTTGTAATCGCCGAACAGCACATCGGCCACGGCGTGCCCGGTCTGGGTGCCCAGGTACCAGGTGATCGCCACGGCATGGGCATTGCGCACCGCGCCCTGCAGGGCCAGTGCGCGGCCATTGCGCAGCAGCACGACCAGCGGCTTGCCGGTCATCGCCACCGCTTCGGCCAGCGCCTGCTGCGCCGGCGGCAAGGTGATCTCAACGCGCGACTGCGCCTCACCGCTGTAACGCTGCGGTTCGCCCAGGGCCAGCACCACCACGTCGGCACGCAGCGCGGCGGCCACGGCCTGTTCGATACCGTCCTGCACGGCCGCTTCCAGATCACAGCCCGGCACGATTTCCAGCAGTGCTTCATCGCTGATCGCCGCGCGGACGCCGGCTTCCAGGGTGACGTAGCGGGACTTGTCGCCGAACAGCGTCCAGCAGCCTTCGATATTGTCGCGGTCCTGCACGAACGGCCCGATCAGCGCGATCTTCTGCCCAGCCTTCTTCAGCGGCAGCACCGACTCGGCGTTCTTGAGCAGCACGATCGAACGGCGCGCGGCATCGCGCGAGAGTTCGTCATGCGCGGCGATATGCGAGGTGTCCGCTTCGCGCGCCAGATCCAGCGAACGGTACGGGTCGTCGAACAGGCCGATCGCTTCCTTCAGGCGCAGGATGCGGCGCACCGACTCGTCCAGCGTGGCCATCGGGACTTCGCCGCTCTCGATCAGGCCCGGCAGGTGTTCGGCATAGAAGCCGCTCTGCATGCTCAGGTCCAGACCGGCGGTGAAGGCCTTGGCGGTGGCGTCGCGGTCATCGGCGGCGTAGCCGTGCGCGACCAGTTCCATGTCGGCGGTGTAGTCGGAGATCACCACGCCCGGGAACTTCCACTCCCCGCGCAGGATGTCGGTCAACAGCTCGGCATTGGCGCTGGCCGGCACGCCGTTGATGTCGTTGAAGGAGGACATCACGGTCAGGGCACCGGCTTCGAAAGCGGCCTTGAACGGCGGCAGGTGCACGTCGCGCAGGGTCTGCGGCGAGATGTCGACCATGTTGTATTCCATGCCGGCCATCACCGCGCCGTAGGCGGCGAAATGCTTCGGGGTGGCCAGCAGGGCATCGGCGGCGCGCAGGTCCGGGCCCTGGAAACCGCGCACGCGGGCGGCGGCGAACGCACAGCCAAGCACCACGTCTTCACCGGCGCCCTCGGCGCCACGGCCCCAGCGCTGGTCGCGGGCGATATCCACGGCCGGCGCATAGGTCCAATGCAGGCCGGCTGCCGTCGCTTCCACCGCGGTGGCGCGGGCGGTGCGCTCGGCCAGGTCCGGTTCGAAGCTGGCGGCCTCGCCCAGCGGGATCGGGAATACGGTGCGCATGCCGTGGATCACGTCCGCGGCCAGGATCACCGGAATCTTCAGGCGGCTTTCTTCCAGCGCGACCTGCTGGATGCGGCGGCCGGCTTCCACGCCCACGCCATTGAACAGCGAGCCCACCTTGCCCTCGCGCACCTGCTGCAGCACCTGGTCGGCATTGCTGACGTTGGCTTCCGGATTCACATCCGGCGCGAACGGGCGGACCATGTCGGCGAACACACCCAGCTGGCCGACTTTTTCTTCGACGGTCATCTGGGCAATGAGGGTTTCGATACGATCGGCGGCCACCGGCTGTCCTTATGAAAACGTTTACAAGCCCGGGATTCTAGCGTTCCCGAGGCCGTTGTGAATGACTTTTGCGTTCATTTTTCTTCCCCGGAGGGAAGACCCCCGCCACCGCACGGGCAGCGACGGGGGCACAGGAGCTTACTCCGCAGCGGCCAGGCGCTGCTGCCCCGCCATCAACATGGCGTCGCTGGATTCCTGGAAAACCCGCAGCCCGAAGGCCGGGAGGATCGCCAGCAGGTGATCGAACACGTCCGACTGCACGCCCTCGTACTCGCCCCACGCCGTGCTGCGGGTGAAGCAGTAGATCTCCAGCGGCAGGCCCTGGGTGGTGGGCTGCAGCTGCCGTACCAGCAGGGTCATTTCGGTATGGATGCCCGGATGGTGCTGCAGGTAGCGCTCGACATAGGCGCGGAAGGTGCCCAGGTTGGTCACCCGGCGCGCGTTGACGGCGGCGACGCCCTTGGCCTGGAGGTCGGCGTTGTACTGCTGCAGCTCGGCCTGCTTGCCGCGCAGGTAATCGCCCAGCACCGCGAACTGCTCCAGCTCGGCCAGCATCGGCGCATCGACGAAGCCGACACTGTGCTGGTCCAGGTACAGCGAGCGCTTGATCCGGCGCCCACCCGCTTCCTGCATGCCACGCCAGTTCTTGAACGACTCGGTCACCAGCTTCTTGGTCGGGATGGTGGTGATGGTCTTGTCGAAGTTCTGCACGGTGATGGTGTGCAGCGCGATATCGATCACATCACCATCGGCGTTCTGGCTCGGCATTTCGATCCAGTCGCCCAGCCGCACCCGGCCATCGCCGCTGATCTGCACGCTGGCCACCAACGAGAGGATGGTGTCCTGGAAGATCAGCATCAGCACCGCGGTGGCCGCGCCCAGGCCGGTCACCAGCGGGCCGAGCTTCACGCCCAGCAGGGTCGCCACGATCGACAGGCCGGCGATCACGAAGACGATGATCTTCACGACCTGCAGGTAGCCCTTGATCGGCTTGTTGCGCGCATCCGGGCGCCGCTCGTACAGATCGTTGGCGGCATCGAGCGCATGCGAGACGGCCAGCGCCACGGTCAGCACCGCCCACGCCCGGCAGGCGCCGATCACGAACGCCACCAGCTCCGGCGGCAGGTCCGGCACGATCCGGATGCCGGCGGCGATGACCATGCTCGGCACCACGTTGGACAACCGCGAAATCACCCGCAGGTTGTTGCCGCCTTCATTGCCGGCGCTATGGCCAGGCAGGCGGCTGACCAGCTTGCGCAGGCCGCGCAGCAGGATCTTCTTGGTGACGAAGTTGGCCAGCCAGGCCGCCAGGGCCAGCGCTGCCAGCACCAGCAGGGTGTAGGCCCAGGGCCAGGGTTCGAGGGTCTGCTGGACACTGTCCAGCCATCGGGTTGCCACTACCGCATCCAACATCGGGTATCGATCTCCTAATCGGGGTATCAGGGCGTTGCCAGGTCCTGCGCGCTGCGCTCGATGATCACGCCCACCGCGCGCGCACCGCGCACCGCGCCGGGCTTGCTGAGCTTCAGGCGCAGCCATTGCACCTTGAATTCACGCAGCACGATCTCGGCGATGCGCTCGGCCAGGGTTTCGACCAGGCCATAGTCCGAGTCACGCACGAACTGCTCGATGCGCTTGCTCACGGCTTTGTAATTGAGGGTATCGGCGATGTCGTCGCTGGCCGCCGGACGGCGGTTGTCGAAGCCCATTTCCAGATCGAAACGCAGGGTCTGGCGGATCCGCCGTTCCCAGTCGTAGATCCCGATCAGGGCATCGATCTCGAGCCCCTCGATGAATACCTTGTCCATAGCCATGCCACGTGGAAGATGGCGACCATGGTAACGGGGCTGTCCGGAATGTGCCGGGAATCGGGGTCGGCGGGCGTCCGCGCCGGTGCCGGAAAAGACAAAGGGCCCCGCGCGGGACCCTTTGCTTACCACCACTGTCCCCGGGGGAGATGGGCATACCCATCAGCTGATCCCGGTGGCACACGCGGCAACGGTACCGGTGTTGCCAAATAGGGTCAACGGTCTGAATCCGGATTTATGACGTAGTGCTCAGCCCCCTTGGAACTCGGTAGATCATTGATCCAATAAGTGTTTTCGATAGATCAAACCTGCCGCGACTGACCGACTTCCCTGATACCGCGCGCGACAGCCACCCTCTACGGTGGAGGCCCATGGACCCCGCAAAGCTCTGACGTGCGCGATCAGCACCTGATTCACCGCTCATTCTCCGCAGCACGCATGACAACGTATGAAGGAGCCGTCGCACACGCCCGACTTCGCACCCATCCATTCGAGCTGTATCGATGGAACATGAGGGTCAGCGGCGCGTTTTTACTGCCGCTCCATACCTGCGAGGTCGTCATCCGCAATGCGGTGGCTGAAGCGGTAGCCCAGCAGCATGGTGCACTCTGGCCATGGCAGGAAGGGTTCCGTACCAGTCTTCCCGGCGGCACAGCGCGCTACAACGCGCGCGAAGAGTTGCGCCGCGCAGCGTCGAAGCACACGTCAACGGCGGCCGTTATCGCCTCGTTGAGATTCGCGTTCTGGCAGCACCTGTTTACCCAACGATTCGACAGGACGCTATGGTCCAAGACCCTGAGGCGCGTCCTTCCAGGCGCGGATCCGGACGTACCCGGGCACCTTGTGCGCGCGCAGCTGCACGGCAACCTCGAACAGGTGAGGCAGCTGCGCAACCGGATTGCGCATCACGAACCGATCTTCGCGCGTGACCTTGCGCTGGATCTGGCCACGATTGGACGAATCGTCCAGATGCGCTGCGCCCATATCGAGCGGTGGATGAACCGGCATGAGTCGGTGACATCATTGCTGAAGCGGAGGCCGGTCCGAGTCGTTGCCGACGTTCGGTCAACCTCACACCGCCGGCAGCGTCGCCATGTCCCAACGTGGGGTGACCTGCACCTGCGGCGGGGTGTGCTGGCCCGCTTCCAGACGCAGGGCGCCGGCGAAGGCGATCATCGCGCCGTTGTCGGTGCACAGCGCCGGGCGCGGGAAGCAGGCGCGGCCACCGCGGCGGGCGGCCATCTGCTGCAGCTTGGCGCGCAGGCGCTTGTTGGCCCCGACGCCGCCAGCCACCACGATCACATCGGTGCCCGCCGCATCCAGCGCGCGTTCGCACTTGATCGCCAGGGTGTCGACCACCGCATCTTCAAAACCGCGCGCGATATCGGCGCGGGTCTGCTCGCTCTGGTCGCTGTCGCGCCAGGCCAGCAGGACCTGGGTCTT
This sequence comes from Stenotrophomonas sp. BIO128-Bstrain, assembly GCF_030128875.1. Classification (NCBI taxonomy): domain Bacteria; kingdom Pseudomonadati; phylum Pseudomonadota; class Gammaproteobacteria; order Lysobacterales; family Lysobacteraceae; genus Stenotrophomonas; species Stenotrophomonas sp. BIO128-Bstrain. The sequence goes on from NZ_CP124620.1 coordinate 3,507,910, forward strand.
CAACCCGGAGAAGCTGAAATCCAGCCCGGGGCGGTCGGTCATCGGCCGGGTGAACTTGAACCGGCCCGGCGTGCCGCGCTCGGCCAGGGCCGCCAACTGCGGGCCACCGGGGTACGGCAGGCCCATCAGCTTGGCGGTCTTGTCGAAGGCCTCGCCGGCGGCGTCGTCCAGGGTTTCGCCGAGCAGGCGGTACTGGCCGATCCGGTCCACCGCCACCAGCTGGGTATGCCCGCCGGACACCAACAGGGCCACGAACGGCGCCTGCGGCGGGTCGTCTTCCATCAGCGGGGCCAGCAGATGCCCTTCCATATGGTGGACCCCGACCGCCGGCACCTCCAGCGCCCAGGCCAGCGAACGGGCCACGCCCGCCCCGACCAGCAGCGCGCCGACCAGGCCGGGGCCGGCCGTGTAGGCCACCCCGTCGATGTCGGCCACGGTCATGCCGGCTTCGGCCAGGGTCTGGCGGATCAGCGGCAGCAGCTTGCGCACGTGGTCGCGGCTGGCCAGCTCGGGCACCACCCCGCCGTACTCGGCGTGAAGGGCGATCTGGCTGTAGACCGCGTGGGCGCGCAGGGCGTCGATCCCGGACAGGGAGGTGTCATACACCGCCACGCCGGTCTCATCGCAGGAAGATTCGATACCAAGGACTCGCATAACGGGTATTATGGACCTCTTCAGGCCCCGGCAGACGTACGCTGGCCTGTCTCAGCATCACCCGTGGCCAAGAAGTTCGCCGGGGTGGGTTGCAACTTCTTTTCTCGCCGCTATAATGTGCGGCTCTCACCGGGCGTGACCCGGTTCTACTGTGTCCCGGAGATTCCATGCCCAGCGTTAAAGTCCGCGAGAACGAGCCCTTCGAGTTTGCGCTCCGTCGCTTCAAGCGCACCTGCGAAAAGGCCGGCGTGCTGGCCGAAACCCGCAAGCGCGAGTTCTATGAAAAGCCGACCCAGGAGCGTAAGCGTAAGGCTGCCGCTGCTGTGAAGCGTCAGCTGCGCCGTTCGTCGCGCGACGTTACCAAGCGTCAGCGCCTGTACTGATCGGACGCAACTTCGATACGGCGGGCCCTGGCCTGTCGTGACGGAGCCGAAGCCGGAACGCGCGAGCGTTACCGGCTTTTTGCGTTCCAGCGCTTCGGCGCCCCGCTTCCCATTTCCACCGACACGAGGTGTTCCCATGAGCCTGAAGCAGCAGCTCACCGATGACATGAAGGCCGCCATGAAGGCCGGCGAGAAGCACCGCCTGGGCGTGATCCGCCTGATGAACGCCGCGATCAAGCAGCGCGAAGTCGATGAGCGCATCGAGCTGGACGACGCCGCCGTGCTCGCCGTGCTGGAAAAGATGGTCAAGCAGCGCAAGGACTCGGTCACCCAGTTCGAGGCCGCCGGTCGCGAAGACCTGGCCGTGATCGAGCGCGAGGAAATCGTGGTCATCGACCAGTACCTGCCGGCCAAGCTGGGCGAAGCCGAGATCGTGGCCGCCATCCAGGCCGCCATCGCCGAAACCGGCGCGACCACCCCGGCCGACATCGGCAAGCTGATGGGCGCGCTCAAGCCGCGCCTGGCCGGCCAGGCCGACATGGGCCTGGTGTCCAAGCTGGTCAAGCAGCAGCTGGCCGGCTGATCACGCCGCCACGCCGCCGACGAAAAGGCCCGCATTTCGCGGGCCTTTTCAGTTTCAGCAGGTCCGCTGTCAGGAGGCCTGGCGGCAATTGCGCAGCGTCATCGAGCTTTCCTCGATCGAACTGATCTCGCCTTCCAGCTTGGCCCAGTCGCGCTCGCGCAGCATGGTGAAGTTGGCGGCCTGGTCGGACGCGAATTCGCAGCGGATGGTGTAGTTGTTGTTGTTGTAGCTGTCGCTCTGGCGGACGCGCAGCAGGCCGCGGGTTGGCGTGACCAGATAGTTGATCGAGCCGATGTCACCAGGCTTGGTCGAGTACGTGTTGGGATTGACGGTATAGATCTGGCCGTCGATCTGGTAGCGCCGCCCCACATACTTGGCGTACAGCGGCAGGAACGTGGCCGAACGGTCGCCCTTGTCTTCCTTGTTGGTGGTGGTACCCAGCATCAGGTCCTTGAAGGCACCCGCACTGCGGTACAGGGCCATCGTGTCTTTGACTTCCTTGCCCATCATCTTGGACAGATCCGGGGCCGCCACGGCCTCCATGGCCGGCATCGGGTACTGGGTGCGTCCCGCTGCGGCAACCGCGTCGCCCTGGCTGCCCGCCTTGAGCTTGTCCAGCATCCCGCACATCGACTGCTTGGCCGCCGCCGGCTCGACCGACTGGCCCCGGGCCAGCTTGGTCGCCAGGGTGACCCGACCGGTACGGTCGGCGGTGCCCACCAGTACCAGCGGGGTGCGCAGCCCTTTGCGCTGGATCAGGTACTGATCGCCGGTATCGCCCTGCACCAGCTGACCGGCGACTTCGAATTCGTCATCGCCGCCAATCTTGCGCAACTGGTCCAGCGCGCTCTGCACCTTCAGGCCCGGTACGGTGACATCGGCCATGTAAAGCGCACCGTTGCGCGCGTCCCCTACCGTCTTGAAGGCCTTGTCGCAGGCCCCGGCGGCCATCGCCGGACCTGCGGCCGCCAACAGCGCCATCGTCGTGTAGACCATTCCTTTCATGAAGCGTCCTTTCTGCTGTGAAGGTGGAAAACCGGGAAAAAGGATAGCGCGATATCCGTCAAGGTCACGCCGTGACCGGACCGCTTCACCCGGCGCACCCCGGCCATTTGCTAGAACAGGGGCCTCGCTCCCGACCCGACGCCGTCCATGCACCAACCGAGCCCCTCCCTGTCCAAGGTCCGCAAGCACATGGCGCGGCTGGAGAAGAGCTTTCCCGCCGTACTGGTGCGCCGTTTCATCGATGCGGACGTGATGACCCAGGCCGCCGCGCTGGCCTTCTATGCCCTGCTCTCGATGGCGCCGCTGCTGGTCCTGCTGCTGTGGCTGACGGCCTCGCTGTATCCCCCGGCGCAGCAGGCGCTGCTGGGCCAGATCAACGATGTGGCCGGCACCAGTGCCGCCTCGGTGGCCGAAACCGTCCTCAGCAACGCCAACAACCAGCCGGACATCGGCACGCTGGCGGGGGTCTGGAGCACCTTGTTGCTGTTCATCGGTGCCACGGCGGTGTTCGCCCAGCTTCAGAACGCCCTGAACCTGATCTTCAACACCAGCGGCGAGCGCCTGGATGGGATCGTGGCGTGGCTGCGCAAGCGCGTGTTCTCCTTCGGCGTGGTCCTGGCGCTGGGCTTCCTGCTGATCCTGTCGATGACCGCCACCACCATGCTGCAGGTAGTCTTCGCGCACCTGCCCTCGGTCCTGCCGGCGATCGGCTATCTCACCAGCCTGGCGCTGTACACGGTGGGCTTCGCCTTCCTCTACCACTACCTGCCCGACCGCCGCGTGGCGTGGCGACAGGCCTTCATCGGCGGTGCGATCACCTCGGCGTTGTTCGCGCTGGGCCGTTATGGCATCGGCCTGTACATCGCCACCGTCGCACCGGGCAGCGCGTATGGCTCGATGGGCGCCCTGGTGATCTCGCTGGTGTGGATCTACTACGCCACCGTGGTGTTCTTCGTTGGTGCACTGATGACCTCGGTGATCGATGAGCGCCTGCGCGCCCATGCCGTCCTCGCCCAGGCCGGTGTCGCGCCGCCGAAACCGGGCGAAACGGCCGGCAGCTAGTAGACTAGCGGCACCCCCGCTTCCGCGCGTGGCCGTGACCGGCCATGCCCCCGCCTGCTGCCCATGGCCCGTATCCCCGACGCATTCATCGACGACCTGCTGGCCCGCTCCGACATTGTCGAGGTGGTGGGCAGCCGCGTGCCGTTGAAGCGCCAGGGCAAGGAATACGCCGCGCGGTGCCCGTTCCATGACGAGCGCTCGGCCTCGTTCACGGTCTCGCCGACCAAACAGTTCTATCACTGCTTCGGCTGCGGCGCGCATGGCACGGCGATCAGCTTCCTGATGAATTACGACCGCCTCGAGTTTCTCGACGCGGTCGATGAGCTGGCCAAGCGCGTGGGCATGGAAGTGCCGCGCGATACCCAGCCGCGCACCGCCCAGCAGCAGGACGACAGCCGCGATCTGTACTCGGCCCTGGATGCGGCCACGCGCTTCTTCCAGACCGCGCTGAAGGGCAGCGACAAGGCGCGCGCCTACCTGGACCAGCGCGGTGTCGATGAAGAAAACCGTGAGCGCTTCGCCATCGGGTACGCACCGGACGGCTACAGCGCGTTGAAGGATGCACTGGGCAAGGACGAGCGCCGGATGAAGCTGCTCGACCGCGCCGGCCTGTTCTCCAAGAACGACCGCGGCCACGTCTACGACAAGTTCCGCGACCGCGTCATGTTCCCGATCTTCGACCGCCGTGGCCGCGTGATCGCCTACGGCGGCCGCGTGATGGAGAAGGACGACGGCCCGAAGTACCTCAACTCGCCCGAGACCGCGCTGTTCCACAAGGGCCGCGAGCTGTACGGCCTGTGGCAGGTACGCCAGGCCAACCAGAAGATCGAGCGGCTGATCGTCGTCGAGGGCTACATGGACGTGGTCTCGCTGTTCCAGTTCGGGGTTACCCAGGCAGTGGCCACGCTGGGCACGGCGACCACGCCGGACCACGCCGAGCTGCTGTTCCGCAACGCGCCGGACGTGTTCTTCTGCTTCGATGGCGATGCCGCCGGCCGTCGCGCCGGCTGGCGTGCGCTGGAGTCGGTGCTGCCGCGCATGAAGGACGGCCGCCAGGCATTCTTCCTGTTCCTGCCCGACGGCGAGGACCCGGACACGATCGTGCGCAAGGAAGGCCGCGAGGGCTTCGATGCACGCCTGCAGCAGGCCACGCCGCTGTCGCAGTTCTTCTTCGATGAGCTCACCCGTGAGGTCAACATGGGCACGCTCGACGGCAAGGCACGCCTGGCCGAACGGGCCAAGCCGATGCTGGCGCAGATTCCCGATGGCGCCTTCGGCGACCTGATGAAGCAGCAGCTGACCACGCTGACCGGCCTGGGTGCCAAGCCCAGCGCATCCGCGGCTCCTTCGCGGCCGCCACAGCGCGCGGTCGCACCGGCACAGCGCCGCAGCCTGGTGCGCGCGGCCATCGCGATCCTGCTGCAGCAGCCCTCGCTGGCGATGACCCTGGAAGGCCACCACTTCACCGGCCTGCGCCTGCCCGGCATCGAACTGCTGACCGAACTGCTGACCCTGGTCGAGCAGCGCCCGGACATCAGCACCGGCGCGCTGCTGGAGCACTTCGACGGGCGCGAGGAACAGGACGCGCTGCACAAACTGGCCGCACAGACCCTGCCCGGCGACGAGGCGATGTGGACCCAGGAACTGCATGACGCCGTGGCCCAGCTGGAGAAACAGCTGCTGATGCAACGTCTGGATGAGCTTCAGGCAAAGCAGAGCCAGCAGGGTCTGGACGATACTGACAAGTACGAGCTGCGCGAACTGCTCAAGGCGCGCAGCACCCTCCGCTTCTGACGACGGAGCCGCCGTGGCATCCCACATCGCACGTTCCACCGCACCGATCGTCCGCTGGCTCCGCGCTGGCGTCATGGCCGCGCTGTTCGCACCGTGCCTGCCCACCTGGGCGGCGGAACTGCCATTCGCACAGCCACGGCCGCAGCTGTACACCGCCGGGCAACCCAGCGCTGCCGAGCTGCAGCAGGCGGCCGCGGCCGGGATCACCACCGTGATCGACCTGCGCCAGCCCGACGAGGCGCGTGGCTTTGATGAAACCGCCGCGGCCGAGCGCCTGGGCCTGCGTTATGTGCGCATTCCCGTTGCGGGTGCCGCCGGCCTGACCGACGCCAACGCGCAGGCGCTGCGTACCGCCCTGGCGCAGAGCCAGGGCCCGGTGCTGCTGCACTGCGCCTCCGGCAACCGCGCCGGTGCATTGCTGGCCGTGCTGGAGGCGCGTGACGGTGCCTCGGTGGACCAGGCCCTGCAGTTCGGCCGCGAGGCCGGCATGACCTCGCTGGAAGCGCCGACCCGTGTCCTGCTGGAGCAGGACGCCGCGCGTTGACCCCGCTCTTCTTCTCCCGCCCACTTCCCTGCTCTACAGGAGCCTGCCCACCATGACCCGCTGGTGGTCGCGCCTGCGACCGGACAACTTCACCCTCGCCCTGCTCTGCACCGTGCTGCTGGCGTCCTTCCTGCCGATGCACGGCGCCGCCGCGATGGTCCTGGACGATGTCACCGATGTCGCCATCGCCGCACTGTTCTTCCTGCACGGCGCACGCCTGCCGCGTGAGTCGATCGTCGCCGGCCTGCTGCACTGGCGCCTGCACCTGACCATCCTGGCCTGTACCTTCGTGATGTTCCCGTTGCTGGGGCTGATGTTCAAACCGCTGGATGGCTGGCTGCTCACCCCCGAGCTGTACATCGGCGTGCTGTTCCTGTGCGCGCTGCCGTCCACCGTGCAGTCCTCGATCGCGTTCACCTCGATCGCCCGTGGCAACGTCCCGGCGGCCGTGTGCAGCGCCTCGCTGTCGAGCATTCTCGGCGTGTTCCTGACCCCGCTGCTGCTGGCCCTGCTGGCCGGCACCGAAGGCGGCATGCACAACCCCGGCCAGGCCATCGTCAGCATCATGCTGCAGCTGCTGGTGCCGTTCGTGGCCGGCCACCTGCTGCGGCCCTGGATCGCCCGCTGGGTCGAAAAGCAGCGCGCCCTGCTGCGCTACACCGACCAGGGCACGATCCTGCTGGTGGTCTACTCCGCCTTCGGCGAAGCGGTGAGCGAAGGGCTGTGGAGCAAGACGCCGCTGCTGTCGCTGCTCAGTGTGGCCGTGGTGGCAGCAGTGCTGCTCGGCATCGCGATGCCGCTGATCCGCTTCATCGCGCGCCGGTTGGGCTTCAACCGCGAGGATGAAATCACCATCCTGTTCTGCGGCTCCAAGAAGAGCCTGGCCACCGGCGTGCCCATCGCCAAGGTGCTGTTCGCCGGGGGCAGCCTCGGTGCGATCGTGCTGCCGATCATGATCTACCACCAGATCCAGCTGATCGTCTGCGCGATGATCGCGCAGCGGTATGCGCGTGATCCAGTGGAACCGACGCCCGTCACCCGGCAGGACTGAGACGGCAATACTGCAGCCTGCGCGGCCTCGTCACGCAGGCCGCAGAGCCAGCCCTAGCGCGCCGTCAGCGTGCCGACGCTGAGTCCGGGCAGGAACACCACCAGATCGTACTGCCGATCCTGGTCAGTACTGACTTCGGGATCACGTGGTGCGCGCTCGATCAGCGGCAGCGCGCGGCAAGGCTGCACGCAGGCCCAGAAATGACCGCGCAACGCCTCCAGGCGCACGCTGTACAGCGGCAGATCCAGCAGGTGGGAGGCCATCGTGCGCTGCTGCATCTCCGGTGGCGCATCTGCGGGCGGGCTGCGCATCGCATGCACGTTGCCGGTCAGCACCAGCAACCGGGCGCCGGGCGGCAGCGCGTTGAACTGCTGGTGCAGATGCGTGGCCATGGCGGCGTCGCGCGCCTGGTTGCCGTTGGACGCTCCGCTCTCCACGTCATAGCCGGCGACGCCCACATTGCGTCCCTGCGCGCGCAGCGATCGAATGGATTCGATCAGGTCGAGCATGTCCCGGCTTCGCCGTCCGTCATGCTGGTTATCCTTGACGGACCAGAACGGGGTGGTCCGCAGTGCTTCACGCGCATCAGGATCACCGTTGGAGCGCAGGTAGCGCGCGAGCGCGACGTTCTCGCTCATCGGCATCTCCAGTCCCAGCCGAACCGCGGCGTTGTCGCGGCTGTAGCGCTCCACCAGATCGGCCACGAGCCGCGGCGTTTCAGCGGTGCCGTGGTATTCGCCGAGTACGATCAGGCGCGCATCGCCTGCATGCTGGATGATCTGCGCAGCCGTGTCCTCCACTCGCGCTACCGGTGCCGGTGCCGCATTCGCCGCACCCAACGCCATCCCGATCACCCACCCTGCCATCCAACGCCATCGCTTCATACCGTCACTCCCTGTTCGGTAGAGACGCAATGGCGACGGCGAATCACCGATTCAAGGCGGTTACTGCAACCAGGGCAGCATCCAGTGGTCCACCATGAGGAAGGCGAACAGCGCCATCAGGTAGACGATGGAGTAGCCGAACATCTTCATCGAGAAGATCTCATCCGGCGGATTCAGCATGCGCCAGGCGTACCAGAGGAAGACCGCGTTGAGCACGATCGCACCGCCCAGGTAGAACACGCCGCTCATGCCGAACACGACCGGCAGGATGCTGACGATGGCCAGGGCGATCGAATAGACCATGATCGACTTGCGGGTGTACGCCACGCCATGGGTCACCGGCAGCATCGGGATCTCCGCCTTGGCGTAATCCTCGCGACGGAAGATCGCCAGCGCCCAGAAGTGCGGTGGAGTCCAGATGAAGATGATCAGCACCAGCAGCGATGCGTAGGCCCAGTCCCACGGGCCCTGCATGCCGGTGATCGCGGCCCAGCCGAGCATCGGCGGGGTAGCGCCGGCAAGGCCACCGATGACGATGTTCTGCGAGGTCGCGCGCTTGAGGTACACGGTGTAGATCACCGCGTACCCGATCAGCGAGGCAAAGGTCAGCACCGCGGTGATGACGTTGACCCAGACCACCAGGATCGTCATCGACAGCGCGATCAGCAGGCCGGCGAACACCAGCACCTGCCACGGCTTGACCTTGCCCACCACCAGTGGGCGCCACGAGGTGCGCGCCATCTGTGCATCGATGCGCGCGTCCAGCAGCTGGTTGATCGCCGCGGCGGCCGAGGCCGCCAGCCAGATGCCAAGGAAGCCGAGCGCGCCGTCCAGCGCCTGCTGCGCGGTCGGCAGCCCGGGGATGGCCAGGAACATGCCCACCAGCGCGGTGAACACGATCAGGGCGACGACCTTGGGCTTGGTCAGATCCCAGTACTGACGATAGCTGGCCATGCCGTCAGCCCGCCTGCACGGCAGGGGAAGCAGCGCTGGCCTTGCCGCCCTCGGCATCCGGCGCGCGCAGGCGCGCCAGCAGCGTCACCAGCACGAACAGCAGCGCCACCGCGCCACCGCTGTGCGCGACGGCCACTTCCAGCGGCACCGCCAGCTTCACGTTGAGGATGCCCAGGGTGATCTGCAGCACCACCAGCAGGCCCAGTGCGCTCGCCCAGCCGCGCATGCTCGGCAGGCGGAACAGGCGCACCGAGAGCCACAGCAGGTACACGGCCACCACGATCGCCATCATCCGGTGTGCCATCTGGATCGCGATGCGCGAGGCGCCATCCAGCACGCCCCCTTCGTAATCCACGCCGATGCCGCGCCACAGGGTGAAGCCTTCCTTGAAGTCATGCGGCGGCCACCACTGGCTGACGCAGCGCGGGAAGTTGTCCAGCGAGGCGCTGCCGCCACCGCAGGCGAGTGCGGCGTAGTTGGCACTGACCCAGCCGCCGAGGGCGATCTGCGCGACCAGCACGGCCACGCCGGCACGGATCAGCCATTTCAGCTTGGGCGCTTCGGCCAGGGTGATCGGCATGTGCGTGGCGCGCCACGCCATCCACACCAGCAGACCGAACATCAGCATGCCGCCAAGCAGATGGCCCATCACCACGATCGGCTTGAGCAGCCAGGTGACCGTCCACATGCCGAGCAGCGCCTGGAAGATGACGACCGCCAGCGTCAGCAACGCGGCGCGGGCCAGGTCGATATTGGTCCAGCGCAACGCGGCGATCAGCAGGATCGCTTCGCCGATCAAGGCGATGATGCTCGCGGGAACATGCATGCCCATCATGTACAGCGGTATGCCGGTCGCCACCAGCACACAGGCGGTGATGACCGCAGTGCTGCCCCAGCGACGGCGGCGCGTAGCCAGCAGCGCCAGGGTGAGGATCTCGATACCGAGTGCGCCGGCCAGGAAGCGGTGCACCTGTTCGCGCCACGCCTTGTGCGTTTCCAGCGGGCGAATCTTGGCGGCCTCGTGGCCGATCACTTCCTCGGCGTGCTGCGGCCAGGTGACACGGCCATAGCAGGTCGGCCAGTCCGGGCAGCTCAGGCCCGCATCGGACAAGCGCACGAACGAGCCGAACATGATCGTGCTGGCCGTCATGATCAGTGCAAACCACGCCAGACGGTGGAAATTGCGGTGCAGCACCGGGCGTGCGGAGAGGCTCATCGAACAGAACTCACTTCAGTTTCAGCAGCGTGGCCAGGTCTTTGCGCAGACCGGCCATATCGAATCCCGGCGCGTACCGCATGATCACGAAACCGTTGGGATCGATCACATACACAGGCGTGCCGGCGGCGTCATCCACGGCGGGCAAAGCGGCACGCAGGTCCGGTTGGGCGCGCAGCGCGCGCAGTGCGGGCATGCCCTGGACCTCGGCCGGCGGCGTGCCCAGCCACAGGATCTCGACATTATCCGCGTTATGGCCGAACAGCTGCCACACCTTGCCCAATCCCTGCGACAAAGTGACGCACTCGCTGGTACAGCTGGCAGACGGGGCCACCAGGATCCGCCAGGTCCGTTGTTTGGGATTCCACGGGTACGGCTGGCCGTCGGCCAGGGTCGGCGGCAGCGCGCGCAGGTCCGCCGGCGGCTGCAGCAGTTGCCCGGTATTGCGGTGCGCGGTGGGCTGCCAGCCGGAGAAGCGCAGCACGCCCGCCAACGCCATGGCGCCGAAGAACACGCCGAACAGGGCGATCAGGGTCCAGCGGCCGCGTGAACGGGACGGCAGCCGTGCCGGGGAAGTGGCATTCATGGGCGGCATTTTCTCATGTTGAGCCGGTCAGCGCCGGGAAGTGCCACGCCGGCGGCGATGGCGTCGGAATTCCAGGACCAGCGCGACCACCAGCACGGTCAACGCCAGCCCGAACCATTGCACGGCATAGCCCAGATGGCGACTGGGCGGCAGTGTGTTGGGCAGCAGCTCCAGATCCCGCGCATATCCGCCTGCCAGCGCCGGATCCAACCGCAGCACGCGCGCGCCAAGGCTGCCCGGCGGCAACGACAGCGCGCGCGCCATCTCTTCCGGTGGCATCCGGCTGGCCAGCCATACGCCCGGCTGTGGCGCGGGCGACAGCGCCGGGCCCAGCGCCAGGCCGGTAGCCGGCGGCGGCGCCAGCAGGCCGCTGAGGGCCGTGGGGCCGCTATGCGGGGTGATCGGCGGGATCACACGATCCGGCGGCATCGGCAGCCAGCCCAGGTCGATCAGTACCCGTGCGCCGTCATCACTCTGGAACGGTTGGTAGACCTTGATCCCGGCCCGGCCATCGCGGGTCTGGTTGTCGAGCAGCAGCGTACCCGGCAGGAAGCGGCCGCGGTCCTCCACCCAGCGCAGCACCGGCGGTGCCGCCAACGCTTGGCGCAGGGTGAGTGACTGCGCACGCGCCGGCACCTGCTGGGCCAGCAGCGCCTCTTTTTCATGCATGCGCTGCAGTTGCCAGCGGCCGAGCTGGCAGAACGCGAGGATGACGAGTACCGCGGCGATCCAGCCGATCAGGCGTGTGTGCTTGCGCATCATGACAACGCCGGCAAAACGCGGTGATATAGGCGCACCCGCCACGCCATCGAGCCGCGCATGAATGATTCGTTGAAGACCCTGCTGGTAATCGCGTTTCTGATCGTCATCGTCTGGAATCTGGGCGCCGGGCTGTATTACCTGCTGGTCGATCGCGGCCAGACCAAGCGCACCGTCAATGCCCTAACCCGCCGCATCGCGGTGTCGGTGGCGCTGATCGTGCTGGTGGTCATCGGCATCTACAGCGGTTGGATCAAGCCCCACGGCATCGGCGGCTGAAGCCGCACCGGCGTCGATGCGGCAGGACGTCGCACCGACGCTACAGCACGTAGACGAACAGGAACAGCATCAGCCACACCACGTCGACGAAGTGCCAGTACCACGCGGCGGCTTCGAAACCGAAATGGTTGTCGCGGGTGAAATGCCCCTTCGAGGAACGCAGCCACATCACGGCCAACATGATCGTGCCGAGCAGCACGTGCACGCCGTGGAAGCCGGTGAGCATGAAGAACGTCGAGCCGTAGATGCCCGAGCCCAACGTGAGATTGAGTTCCTTGTAGGCGTGGATGTACTCCTCCGCCTGCAGGGTGAGGAAGCCCAGGCCGAGCAGCACGGTGATGCCCAGCCAGACCAGCAGCTGGCGCCGATGCCCGGCCTTGAGCGCGTGGTGCGCGATGGTCAGGGTGACACCGGAGGTAAGCAGGATCAGCGTGTTGATCAGCGGCAGGCCCCAGGCCGGAATGGTCTGGAAATGCCCGCCGATGGCCCCGGGGCCGTTGGTGGGCCACGCCGCCGAGTAGCCATCCCACAGCAGCTCGTTGGTCATCACGCCGTCGCCCGCGCCGCCCAGCCACGGCAGGCCCAGGTTGCGGGTATAGAACAGCGCGCCGAAAAATGCGCCGAAGAACATCACTTCCGAGAAGATGAACCACACCATTCCCATCCGGAACGAGCCGTCGACCTGGCGGTTGTAGCTGCCAGCCTGCGATTCGCGCACCACGTCGCTGAACCACCAGAACAGGGTCAGCACCAGCATCGCGATGCCCGCGTAGAAGGTCCACTTGCCCCAGCTGGAATCATTGAGCCAGCTGGCCACGCCGACCATGGTCACCATCATCGCGATGGAACCGATGAACGGCCATTTGCTGTGCGTGGGCACGAAGTACACGTTCGCATCGGGGCTTTGCTGGGCCATGGTCTTGGGTCCGGTCCGGATCAGGGAGCTGCACGCGCGCCGGTCGGCAGGCTGGCCGGGGCCAACTGCGCGGACAAAGCGTCGTTCTTGTAGAAGGTGTAGGACAGGGTGATCGTGGTGATGTTGGCCGGCAGGTCGGGATCGACGATGAAGCGCACCGGCATGTCGCGTTTCTCACCGGCCTGCAGCGTCTGCGCGGTGAAGCAGAAACACTCGGTCTTGCTGAAGTAGCCCGACGCCTTGGCCGGGGCCACCGACGGCACCGCGCTGCCGACCAGCGCGCGATCGCTGTCATTGCGCGCGTAATACAGCGCTTCGTTGAGCTCGCCGGGCACCACGTCCATCGTCAGCTGTTCGGGATGGAACGCCCACGGCAGCTTGGAATTCACACCGCCATCGAACTCCACCCGCACCGTGCGCTTGCCGGTGGCGGCCGCCGTACCCGCCGCCGCGCCCGGGCCACGTTCCAGGCGCACGCCGAACACCTTCTCGCAGGCGATGCGGTACAGCGGCACCAGCGAGAAGGTCAGCACGAACACCGCCAGGGCCACCCCGATCAGTCGGGGCAGGCCCGCATGACGTGCGGGCGGAGCCGGGCGCGGATCGCTCATCGCCCGATCACCCCGCTGAGGATGAAGCCGGCATAGACCATCACCGCGACGATGCCGACGGCCCACGCGGTGCGGTGCGCGCGGCGGCGTTGCAGGGCCTGCTCATCGGGGGTGCGGAGCGTACTGGTCATGAGCGGCCTCAATGGGTGATGTCGTCATGCGCCAGGTCACCCGGACGGATGGTCGGCGGCGTGGTGAACGTATGCGCCGGTGCGGGCGACGGGATCGTCCACTCCAGGCCACGTGCGCCTTCCCAGCAGCGATCGGCGGCCTTCGCGCCGTGGCGCAGGGAGTGCCACAGGATCGCGGCCATCATGAAGGGCGTGACGAACATGCCGAACGCACCGATCGAACTGATCAGGTTCCAGTCGGCGAAGGCCACGCTGTAATCCGGAATACGCCGCGGCATGCCGGCCAGGCCGAGGAAGTGCTGCGGGAAGAACAGCAGGTTCACGAACACGATCGACCACCAGAAGTGCACCTTGGCCCAGGTTTCGCTGTACATGCGCCCGGTCCACTTGGGCCACCAGTAGTACACCGCGGCGATCAACCCGAACACCGCGCCGGTGACCAGCACGTAGTGGAAGTGCGCGACCACGAAATAGGTGTCGTGGTACTGGAAGTCGGCCACCACGATCGCCAGCATCAGGCCGGAGAAGCCACCGATGGTGAACAGGATGACGAAGGCCACCGCCCACAGCATTGGCGCTTCGAAAGTGAGCGAGCCACGCCACATCGTGCTGACCCAGTTGAACACCTTCACCCCGGTCGGGATGGAGATGAGCATCGTGGCGAACATGAAGTAGATTTCGCCGCCCAGCGGCATGCCCACGGTGAACATGTGGTGGGCCCATACGATGAAGGACAGGAAGGCGATCGCGGCGATCGCGTAGACCATGGCCTGGTAACCGAACAGCGGCTTGCGGCTGAAGGTGGGGATGATCTCGCTGACCACGCCGAACGCCGGCAGGATCATGATGTAGACCTCCGGGTGCCCGAAGAACCAGAAGATGTGCTGGTACATCACCGGGTCACCGCCACCGGCGGCGTTGAAGAAGCTGGTGCCGAAGAACTTGTCGGTGAGCAGCATCGTCACCGCGCCGGCGAGCACCGGCATCACCGCGATCAGCAGGAACGCGGTGATCAGCCAGGCCCAGCAGAAGATCGGCATCTTCAGCAGATCGATGCCGGGGGCGCGCATGTTGAGCACGGTGGCGATGATGTTGATCGCGCCCATGATCGAGCTGATGCCGGCCACGTGGATGGCGAACACGCTGAAGGCGACGTTGTAGCCGCCCTGCAGCGACAGCGGCGGATACAACGTCCAGCCACCGGCCGGTGCGCCGCCGGGCAGGAACAGGGTCAGCAGCAGCAGGCTGAAGGCCACCGGCAGCAGCCAGAACGACCAGTTGTTCATGCGCGGCAGCGCCATGTCCGGCGCGCCGATCTGCAGCGGGATCATCCAGTTGGCCAGGCCGACGAAGGCCGGCATCACGCCACCGAAGATCATCACCAGCGCATGCACGGTGGTCATCTGGTTGAAGAACTCGGGCTTGACGAACTGCAGGCCCGGTTGCGCCAGCTCAGCGCGGATGATCACGCTCATCGCCGCACCGATGATGAACATGATGAAGCTGAAAAGCAGGTAGAGCGTGCCGATGTCCTTGTGGTTGGTCGAGAAGAACCAACGCTCGAAGAACCCCTGCTGATGCCCGTGATGCCCGTCGTGGTCAACTGCGGAATGCGCCATCGCAACTACACCTCACTGTATCCGGTGGTACCCGCATCCGCCGGCTGGCGGACGCGGCTCGATTTCAGGCGTTGCTGTCTGTTGCTGCCGCGGCCGGCTCGCTGGCCGGTGACGGAGTGGCCTCGGCCGGGACCGCCGGCGCCGGTGCCGGTGCCGGGGCAGCCTCCGGTGCAGGGGCCGGCGCAGGCTTCTTGGAGGCGAGCCATTTCTGGTAATCGTCCTTGGAGACCGCCTCGACCACGATCGGCATGAAGCCGTGATCCTTGCCACACAGTTCGGCGCACTGACCGCGGTACACGCCGGGCTGCTCGATGTTGGTCCAGGCCTCGTTGATGAAGCCGGGAATCGCATCCTGCTTCCAGCCCAGCGCCGGCACCCACCATGCATGGATGACGTCGTCGGAGGTGATTACGAAGCGCACCTTGGTATCGACCGGCAGTACCAGGCGGTTGTCGACATCCAGCAGGTAATGCGGATGGCTGTCGCGGGTCGGCACCACGCCACTCTGGCGGACACGGTCGGACTCACGGTCCAGGCGGCTGGTGAAGCTGACGTTCTCGCCGAGGTATTCGTACTTCCACATCCACTGATATCCGGTGACCTTGACGGTCATTTCCGAATCGCGGGTGTCGTAGAACTTGATCAGATTGGCCGTGGCCGGCCAGGCCATCACCACCAGGATGATCACCGGGATCACGGTCCAGATGACCTCGGCCTTGGTGTTGTGGCTGAAGGTGGCGGCGACCGCGCCCTTGGATTTGCGGAACTTGAAGATCGCGTAGAACAGCGCGCCGAATACCAGCACCCCGATCACGGTACAGACCCACAGCGAAAACAGGTTGGACTCCCACGCCAACCGCGAGCTCTGGGTCACCCCCTTGCCCATGTTCAATTGCCACGGTTTGGGGTCGGCCGCCTGGGCCCACGCCATGGCCGGCGCCAGCAGCGCGGCCCCGCTCAACACTGACTTCCCGAACGTCCTGCCCCACTTTCTGCATTGCTTCATTGCCTAGACCCTTAGCGTCGTCGGTTGCGGCCGTCAGTGGCCGCGAGCAAGCCTTCTAGTTTCTGAGCCAGTACCTGGCGTTCGGCCGGTGCGAGGAAGCTCCCCACGTCCACCTGCCTACCGCTGGATGCCAGCCGGACTCTGCGTTCGTCGGCGATCAGCCTCACCCAGTGCGGGTGGGCGCTGAACACCGGCGAATGCCCGGGTGCGGGAATCACTTCCACGCACGCCGGCACTACCCGGATCTCTTCCTGCCGTTCTCCACTGCGCCACACCGTGCGCAGCGCCACTGCCAGCAACACGCTGTACAGCAGAGCAAACACGGGGGCGAATACGTTGCCGGTGAACCAGCCCAGGCCGGCCGCCAGCCACATCACCCCCGCCAACACTGCAAACAACAGGACGAACTGCCGGGCATCGAGCGCCCGTGGGGGACGCAGCCGCAGTTGCGTCCCTGATCCGTCCGGAGCGATGAGCACCTCGATCATGTCGCAACCGCGTTTTTCCTGCCGCGGGAAACGTCTCGATGGTAGCCCCGCTCTCCAGCGAGTAGCAAGGGTCCATTCACAGTTTCAGGAATGTTGCAACACAGCATCGGCTGCGGCGGCCGTTTTGACGAAATCGGCACAATAAATACCAGCCGGGTCGAATCCGCCGAATCCCCCTGTATGAAAGGCTATGCGCCGCATGGGCGCAGCCACGGAAAGCACTTGACTCCCCCAAAAAACGATTAAAATGGTCAAGTTCTCCACGAGCCGACCGGCATGACTGCATCCTCTGTCCTTCCCCCTGCCCCGGCATCGTCCGGCGCCGCCCGCCCGCCGCTGCTCTCTCCTGAGCTGCCGGCCGTTCCCAACGCGTTCCGCCAGGCGATCACCGATGCCTGGTTGAAGAACGAGGCCACCCATGTGCGCGAGCTGCTGGAGCAGGCGCGCCTTCCCGCCGCCGAACAGGCCAGGGTGCAGGCCACCGCCGCCGACCTGGTCAAGCGGGTGCGCGTGCGTGCCCAGGACCAGGGCGCGATCGAAGCCTTCATGCGCCAGTACGATCTGGGCAGCGAGGAAGGCGTGCTGCTGATGTGCGTGGCCGAAGCGCTGCTGCGCATTCCGGACCAGGAGACGGCCGACAAGCTGATCCGCGACAAGCTCGGCGATGCGGACTGGAAGAAGCACATGGGCGGCAGCGACTCGGTGCTGGTAAACGCCTCCACCTGGGGCCTGATGCTGACCGGCCGCCTGGTCCAGATCAACGATGCCACCCGCGCCGATGTGCCGGGCGCGTTCAAGCGCCTGATCGGTCGCGTGGGTGAGCCGGTGATCCGCCTGGCAGTGCGCCAGGCGATGAAGATCATGGGCCACCAGTTCGTCATGGGCCGCACCATCGACGAAGCGCTGTCGCGCTCGCACAAGGGCGACAACGCCAGCTACCGCTATTCGTTCGACATGCTCGGCGAAGGCGCGCTGACCATGAAGGACGCCAAGCGTTACCTGGAGGATTACCGTCGCGCGATCCACTCGATCGGCGGTGACCACAAGGCACGCGGCGGCCGCCCGGACGGCGATGTCAATTCGGCACCGGGCATCTCGATCAAGCTCTCCGCGCTGTACCCGCGCTACGAGCATGCCAAGCGCGCACGCGTGATGGCCGACCTGGTGCCGGGCGTACTGGAACTGGCTCAGCTGGCCAAGTCCTACGGCATCGGCTGCACCGTCGATGCCGAAGAGACCGACCGCCTGGAGCTGTCGCTGGACATCATCGAGACGGTGGTCAGCGATGCCTCGCTCGCCGGCTGGGAAGGCTTCGGCGTGGTCGTGCAGTCGTACCAGAAGCGCACGCTGTACACGATCGACTACCTGGCCGATCTGGCCCGCCGCATCGGTCGTCGCCTGCAGGTGCGCCTGGTCAAGGGCGCGTACTGGGATGCGGAGATCAAGCGCGCGCAGATCGAGGGCCTGCCGGCCTACCCGGTGTTCACCCGCAAGCAGAACACCGACGTCTCCTACCTGGCCTGTGCCAAGCGTCTGTTCACGCACAGCGATGCGATCTACCCGATGTTCGCCACGCACAACGCGCACACCATCGCAGCGGTGCAGGCGATTGCCAAGGGCGGCCAGTACGAGCACCAGAAGCTGCACGGCATGGGCGATGACCTGTATGCCGAAGTGGTGCCGGCCGACCGTCTGAACGTACCGTGCCGCGTGTACGCGCCGGTCGGTTCGCATGAAGACCTGCTGCCGTACCTGGTGCGCCGCCTGCTCGAAAACGGCGCCAATTCCAGCTTCGTCAACCGCATCACCGACGAGAACGTGGCCATCGACGACCTGATCCGCGATCCGGTGGAAGTGGTCTCCTCGTTCGCGTCCATCCCGCATCCGAAAATCCCGCTGCCGGTCGATCTGCTGCGCAGCCAGAACCATGACAGGAAGAACTCCATGGGCGTCAATCTCGCCAACGACAACGATCTGCGCGCTCTGGCCGAGCAGCTCAACGCGGCCGTGCCCGCGCCGGGTAAGAGCGGGTGGCATGCCGCGCCGCTGGTGCCCGGTGCCAACCCGAGCGCTGCGCTGTTGAACGTGACCAACCCGGCCGACACCCGCCAGGTCGTCGGCCAGTGGCAGCCGGCCGACAGTGCCACCGTGGAGAAGGCCCTGGCCAACGCCGTGGCCGCGCAGCCGGCCTGGAACCGCACCCCGGCCGCCAGCCGCGCCGCGATCCTGGAACACGCGGCGGACCAGCTCGAAGCGCGCCTGCCGGAGTTCATGGCACTGTGCGTCAAGGAAGCTGGCAAGAGCCTGCCCGACGGTATTGCCGAAGTGCGCGAAGCGGTCGACTTCCTGCGCTATTACGCCAAGCAGGCACGCGAGCAGTTCGGCCATGCCGAAAAGCTGCCGAGCCCGACCGGTGAATCCAACGAACTGCAGCTGCATGGCCGCGGTGTGTTCGTCTGCATCAGCCCGTGGAACTTCCCGCTGGCGATCTTCCTGGGCCAGGTCAGCGCCGCGCTCGCCGCAGGCAACAGCGTGATCGCCAAGCCGGCCGAACAGACCAACCTGATCGGCTACTACGCGGTGAAGCTGCTGCTCGACGCCGGCGTGCCCGAAGGCGTTGTGCAGTTCCTGCCGGGCGACGGTGCGACCGTTGGCGCTGCCCTGACCGCCGACCCGCGCGTGGCCGGCGTGGCCTTCACCGGCTCGACCGATACCGCCCGTGCGATCAACCGTGCGATGGCCGCGCGCGACGCCGCGATCGGTGTGCTGATCGCCGAAACCGGCGGCCAGAACGCCTTCATCGCCGACTCCTCGGCGCTGCCGGAGCAGCTGGTCAAGGATGCGATCGGGTCGGCCTTCACCTCGGCCGGCCAGCGCTGCTCGGCCGCGCGCGTGCTGTTCGTGCAGGACGACATTGCCGACAAGGTGATGACCATGCTGTCCGGCGCGATGGCCGAGCTGAAGGTCGGTGACCCGGGCCTGCTCTCCACGGACGTCGGCCCGGTGATCGATGCCGATGCCCTGCAGATCCTCAAGGACCATGCCGTGCGCATGGAGAAGGAAGCGCGCCTGATCGCCGCCGCCTCGCTGAGCGACGAAGCGGCACACGGCACCTTCTTCGCACCGCGTGCTTACGAGCTGAAGAACCTTGACCAGCTGCACAGGGAAATCTTCGGGCCGGTGCTGCACGTGATCCGCTGGAAGGGCGACCAGCTCGATGCGGTGATCGACCAGATCAACGCCACCGGCTACGGCCTCACCCTGGGCGTGCATTCGCGCATCGATGAAACCGTGGACCGCATCTCCTCGCGCATCAACGTGGGCAACGTGTACGTCAACCGCAACCAGATCGGCGCGGTGGTCGGCGTGCAGCCGTTCGGCGGCCAGGGCCTGTCCGGCACCGGCCCGAAAGCCGGCGGCCCGCACTACCTGCTGCGCTTCGCCACCGAGAAGACCGTCACCGTGAACACCACGGCAGCCGGCGGCAATGCCTCGCTGCTGACCCTGGGCGACTGATTCCCGGCGTCCCGTGTGGAACGAAAAACCCCGCGAAAGCGGGGTTTTTTGTGGCCTGGAAGCTGGCACAGATTGCCGGCCAGCGGCCGGCACTACTGCTCGATGGACTCGATCTCATCGCGCATCAGCAGTTCGCTGCCCATGTAGCGCTCGAACTTGATGCGGCCGAAGCCGGCGGCGTACCACGCCTCGATACGGTTGTCTTCGAAGGTCGCCGTGACATGGCAGGTATCCTTGAAGGTCCGCGGCTGGTCGCCGACTTCCGTCTCCAGATCTTCGAAGCCGACGAAGGTGTAATCGGAGAAGCCGTCGTAGTCGATCGGCTCGACCGTCTCGTCGACATGGTTCGTGCGCTCGCCCTTGCCGTTGACCTCGAACCGATCGCCTGGCTTGGCGCTCTGCGGGAACGTCGGCGCAGGCTTGAAGATGTCGGTCATCACCGGCCTGGACGCGTCGCCCCCCCAGGCGGAAATGCCCAGGCGCTCCTGGCCGAGAAGCTGGCGCCCGCTGGCGTCGTAATAGCTGGCCGTGCCAACCCCACCACCGGCGCTGCTCACCTTGATCGCCTCCTGCCCGGCGAACGTGGCCTTCTCGATGGTCAGCGTTTCATCGCTGCTTGACCACGACAGGCCCGGGGTCAAGGTAAAACAGGCGGCGAACTCCGGCGCGGCGATAGCGGGCAGCGAGAGACCGGCCAGGCCAAGAGCAAGCGTGGAGCGCAGCAGCAGAGACGACATATACAGATCCTTGTCAGTAGGCACGGGACGGCAGGGGCGCAGTCCGGGCGGGGATTGTACGTCGTCATCGCGGATCCCACCGTGCTGCGGCACTCGATCCGCAAGCGCCTCAACGCGACCAACAAAAAACCCCGCTTTCGCGGGGTTTTCTGCTGCTGCGTTCAACCGTTCAGTGCTGCGTCGATCAGAACTTGTAGTTGAACGACGCGGCCAGCACGTCGCCACGGACCTTGTACTTGCCGTTGAGCGAGTTGCCCTGGTTGTTGGTGGTGCCACCGATGATCACGTCCGGATCCTTGGTGAACAGGTGGGTGTAACCGAAGTTGTATTCGGTGTTCGCCGACGGGGTCCAGCCCACGCCCAGCGACAGCCACTTGCGGCTGGTATCGGGCACGCGCACGTCGCGGTGAGCGTTGGTGGTCGGGGTCTGGTCCAGCGCGATACCGCCACGCAGGGTCACCGTGTCGCTCAGCTTGTAATCGGTACCCAGCGAGACGAAGGTCGTATCGCGGTAGCCGAATTCCAGCACCGAATCAGGCTGCGCCGACGCGAAGTCGATGGTGACCTGGTCGAACGCGGTCGACCAGGCAGTGCGGGTGACATCACCCATCACGGTCCAGCGGTCGTTGACGTTGTGGGTGACGCTCAGGGTGGCCGAGGCCGGCAGGGTCAGCGTGGCCTTGCCCGAGGTGCTCACGAAGCGGCCCGGCTGGGCGACGGCCAGCACGGCAGCAGCGTTCTGCGGCACATCGAAGGTGGCATCGCCGCCGGTGATCTTGTGCTCGACCTTGGAACGGTAGCTGATGCCGATGTGGGTGTTCTCATCGGGGCTGAACAAGCCACCGACGGTCCAGCCCACGGCATTGTTGTCACCTTCCACGGTCAACTTGCCGTCGGCGCTGCCCGGGGCAAAGCCCGGCACGCGCGACTGCGCCAGCGCGGTGCCGAAGTCGATCTGGTTGCTCAGCTCGATGGTCAGGTGCTCGACGAACACGGACGCACCGAAGGACACGTACGGGTTGACGTCATACGAAGCCGCGAAGCCCAGGTCGATAGCCTTCATGTCGGTCTTCAGGCCGCTGTAACGGCCGACCCAGCCATTGTCGTAATCGGTCTTGAAGCCGAACGGGGCGGTCAGCGAGACGCCGAAGTGGGCCTTTTCGCCGATCGGCATATGGAAGTAGGCGGCCGGAACCGGGGCGATCATGCCGGCGTCGCCGCCGTCACCGCCGGTCTGCGGCTGGCCGGTCGGCTTGCGGCCGGTGCCCTTGAACTTGGCCGAGAAGCTGATGGCGCTCAGGTCGCCCTGGACCTGCATGCCCTCGAGCTGGCGCATGCCGGCCGGGTTGACGGCCATGATCGAGGCGTCGCCGGCGGCGCTGCCGGAACCGGCGAAGGCGCGGCCGAGGCCCTTGGCGCTGTTTTCCTTCAGCTGGAAGGCGGCAGCGTGGACGTGGCCCACGGCCAGGACACCGGCAATGCCGACGGCCAGGGCGGTGACGCGGGCAAGAGTGGAAGCGGTATGCATTGTTGGTTCTCTCCGGAAAGCGGTGATGTTGGCAACGCGCGCCTGCGCCGCCCCTCCCCTTGATGGGTCAGGACAACGCGCCGGATTCCCCTCCCGACATACGACGCCGTATGCGAGTATACCGAGAGCGGTTAATGAAACAATAACGTGCGTCGCCCTTGTGGCTATTCATGCTGAACACGACATATCCCCGTCAGGTCAGCCTCCGCGCTAGGCTAGTGCCCGCATGTTCGTGTCGACCCCCTCCCGCAAGAAAGCCGCCTACCGCTGGGCCACCCCCCTGCTGTTCGCGGCGCTGTGGGTCGCGTTCCTGTGGTCGATCTCCCGGCCGGACGACGCCCGGCGCAGCCTGTGGATGGACTGGGGCGCGCTTTCCACCGGCCTGACCCACCCGCTGGACTGGTGGGCGACCCTGCAGGACGGCAGCGTGCTGCGGCTGTTCACCGCGCTGTTCCTGCATGCGGACTGGTCGCACCTGCTGGGCAACCTGGTGTTCCTGCTGATCTTCGGGCTGCCGGCCGAGCGCGTGCTGGGCCCATGGCGGCTGATGCTGCTGTTCCTGGTCGGCGGGGCGATCTCGAATCTGACCGCGATCTACACCATGGGCAGCCCGGACCAGATCATCATCGGGGCCAGCGGCGCGGTGTCGGCCCTGATCGGCGCCTATCTGGCGCTGTTCCCGGGCGCGCGGCTGGGCGTGGTGATTCCGCTGGGCCTGTTCCTGGAATTCGTGCGTGCGCCGGCCTATCTGCTGATCGGTGTCTGGGCGGCGCTGCAGGTGGTCTTCGCCTACATCGGCCCGACCTTCGGCATGGTCGCCTGGTGGGCCCACATCGCCGGCTTCGTGTTCGGGCTCGGCTATGGCGTGTATGTGCGTGCGGCGATCGCGCGGCGGCTGCGCAAGCGGCACGGGTTTTGATATCGGGGACGGCGCGTTCGCGTCAGTCCGAGCGAGAGACAGCCCCCGAGGGGTCCAGCGAAGCGATCAGCAATTCGTTGTGATGCGTATCGAAAACTAGCGTGCGCCCATCTGGCGACGCAACGAAGTACTCGAAGAACGGTAGTGCTTCCAGCAACGCGATGAGCTCATCCCGACCCAGCACCCACATCGGCCAAGGCGCGGGTTCCTCGTCGGTTGCGACCAGCACTACTTCTTCCAGTGGCAGCGCAGTCAGCACTTCGTTGAGGAGAGCCAATCCGCTGCCATCTTCATACGGCATCCTGCGGGGCGGGCGGGAGAGCCCGGCCCACCAGTAGACGCGATCGCCATCGATGCCATGGAGCGCGGCCACAGTGCCCAATTGCATTGCCCTCTCGTCTTCGGATAGCGCGGCGGAGCGGGTCAATGCCGCGATCTGATCAAACAGGTCCGTCATGGCGAGTACTGGGTGGCTTGGTCAGGGCTTGATCGGTGCCGTCGAGGCGGGAGCTTCCGGCTCGGCCGGTGCGGGCGTAGCCGGTGCAGCCGCAGGCTGTTCGGCTGGCTTCGTATCTGCCGGCTTTGCCTCTACTGGCTTGACCGCTGCCGCTGACGGCTTGGCCGCCGGCTTCTTCGCCGCCTCCGCCTTCTGCCTGGCCAGCACCGAACCCGGTTGCTTCAACTCGGCCAGGGCATCGTTGATCGGACCATCGCCCGGCAGCACGTCACCGGCCTTGTAGCCTTCGGTGCCTTCCTCGTCACCGCGCAGGTGCCCGGGCAGCGTGGCTTCGCTGTAGTCGGTCAGGCTGGCCGGCAGGTCGTCATCGCCAGCACGCTTTTCCGGCTGCAGCAGCACATCGGGAATGATGCCGGTGGCCTGGATCGACTTGCCGCTCGGCGTGAAATACCGCGCGGTGGTGAGTTTCACCGAGTCCCCGTTGTCCAGCGGCAGTACGGTCTGCACCGAGCCCTTGCCGAAGGTGCGGCTGCCGACCACGCGCGCGCGGCCGTTGTCGCGCAGGGCGCCGGCCAGCACCTCGGAGGCACTGGCCGAGCCGGCGTCGGCCAGCACCACGACCGGCGCGCCCTTGAGCAGATCGCCCGGCGTTGCATCGAAACGGGCATCGCTGATCGAGATGCGGCCACGGGTACTGACGATGTTGCCCTTCTCGAGCAGGTCGTCGGCTACCTGCACCGCGGCGGTCAGCAGGCCACCCGGGTTGCTGCGCAGGTCCAGCACCAGCCCCTTGAGCTTGCCACCAGCCTGCTGCTGCAACTGGGCAACGTGCTTCTGGAAATCGGCACCGGTGTCGGCCTGGAAGGTGCTCAGGCGGATGTAGCCGTAACCGGGTTCAAGCATCCGGCTGCGCACGCTGGTCACGCGGATGGTCTCGCGGGTGACGCTGACATCGAACGGCTTGGGCTTGCCTTCGCGCACCAGGGTCAGCACGACCTTGGTGCCGGCCACGCCGCGCAGCGGCTCGGTAGCCTCGATCGCACTGATCGGCTTGCCGTCGATGGCGATGATCAGGTCGCCAGCAAGGATGCCCGCGCGTGCGGCCGGGGTGTCGTCGATCGGCGAGATCACTTTCAGGCTGCTGTTGTCGGGCTGCTGCTGCAGCTCCACGCCGATGCCGTCGTAGGCGCCGTTGGCCTGCTCATCGAAGGCTTCGGCGTCTTCCTTGTCGAAATAGGTGCTGTGCGGATCCAGATCCAGCAGCAGGCCACGGATGGCGGACTGCATGAGCTTCTTGTCATCGACCGGGTCGACGTAGGCGGCGCGCACCGCGTTGTACACGGCCA
This sequence comes from Stenotrophomonas sp. BIO128-Bstrain, assembly GCF_030128875.1. NCBI lineage: Bacteria > Pseudomonadati > Pseudomonadota > Gammaproteobacteria > Lysobacterales > Lysobacteraceae > Stenotrophomonas > Stenotrophomonas sp. BIO128-Bstrain. The sequence continues at coordinate 3,532,938 of NZ_CP124620.1, forward strand.
CATAGCGGCGGATCTCTTCCAACGGAACCCGTGAGGTCACCGCTTCTTCCGTGGTGGCCGCATCGGCCCCGCGTGCCGGCGCTTCGGCGGTCTGCTGCGCCCAGGACACCGCGGGCAACAGGGCCAGCAGCAAGGTGGCGGAACGGGCTACGCGCATGAAGCACTCCAGGATGAGCGGGGGACGGTTGAGCCACGCACCGGGGTGCGTCGCCCGATTATGCGCGAAGCGACGATAAATTCCCGTTGAACCCCGCCCCTGGCGGTGCGCTGCTGTTGTGCGCGGTTTATCGCCGCTGCAGCCAGCTGCCGGGGTCGACCGGCTGGCCATTGCGGCGCAGCTCGAAGTACAGCGCGGTCACGCCCTGCCCACCCGAGTTGCCGACCTTGGCCACGGCCTCACCCTTCTTCACCGTGGCGCCGGCATCGCGCAGCAGGGTGTCGTTGTGGGCGTACAGGCTCATGTAGCCGTTGCCGTGGTCGACGATCAGGATCATGCCGTAGCCGGTCATCCAGTCGGAGAACACCACGGTGCCATCGGCGACGGCGGTGATCGTGCTGCCCGCTGGCGCACCGATCAGCACGCCGCTGCTGGTGCGGCCATCGGGCAGCTTGCCGCCATAGCGGGCGAGCAGATTGCCGGACAGCGGCCAGCCCAGGCCGCCCACCTTCGGGGCCGGTGCGGAAGCGACCGCAGGGGGCGTCTTGGTCGCCCGCGGCGGCGGCCGCGTGCCACTGGCGGCAGCAGCGCGATCAGCCTTCTCCGCAGCGGCTTTTTCCGCAGCGGCCCGGCGCGCGGCAGCGCGACGTTCCGCCTCGGCACGTGCAGCGGCGGCACGCAGATTCGCGAGCAGCGTTTCCAGTGCCTTGGCGTCCTGGCCCAGCGCCTTCTCACGCTCGCTGCGGTCCTTGTAGCGCTCATCCAGCGTGGCAACCGTGGCCGCCCGCTCGCGGCGGTCATCGGCCAACGTGGCCACCTGCTGTTTCTGCTGTTGGCGGGTGCCTTCCAGCGCCTTGCGCCGCTCGACGATCTCCGCCTCCATGCGCTGCAGTTCGGTGAGGTCGGCCGTCAGCGACTGGATCCGCTGCGCGCGCTCGCGCTGCAGGTAGCGGTGGTAGGCCAGGCTGCGGTTCGCATCGGCAACACGGTCCTGCGACAGCAGCAGCTTCAGCGGTGCGTTGTTGCCGATGCGATAGGCCGCGCGCAGCAGCGAGGCCAGCTCCGTGCGCTGCTGTTCCAGCCCGGCCTGCAGCGCATCGCGCTTGGCCTGCAGTTCGTTCATGGCGCGGGTTTCGCGCTGCAGCGCGGTTTCGGTCTGGGCCAGTACGCGCCCGGTGCGGGCCACCTTCTCATCCGCTTCGCGCAGCTGGCGCGATGCCTGCCCACGCTGGCCTTCCAGCGTCCGCCGTTCCTGGGCCACGCCCTTGAGCTCGCTGCGCAGCTTCTGCAGCTTGCGCTCGGCCTCCTTTGACGATTGCGCGGCCAGCGGGCTGGCGCCGAGCATGGCCACTGCCAGCACGAGGGCACGCAACGCCGGGCTCAGCCACTGCGTGCGACCGCGTCCATCGGTCGGATTGTTATCCCGGCGTGAGGAAAAGGCGTTGTGGCGCAAGGGCTTTCCAGTGACTTCAGGCAGATGCGGATTGCAACGATGCATGGTGACATTCCTGCAGGCGGCCTGCCAGCCGCGCTCCACCATCGAGGTTCCCATGAAACGCTCCCTGCTCCCGCTGCTGCTGGCCCTGACGCTGCCCTGTGCGCCGGCCTTGGCAAGCGACAACATCAGCAAGGTCAACGGCAGCATCTCCGCCGAAGCCGGTCAGACCTACGGCAATCTGGAGACCGTCAACGGCGGCATCAAGGTCGCCGAAGGCGCTGTGACGGGTCGTATCGAAACCGTCAACGGCGGCATCCGCGTGGCTGATCGCGCGCGCACCGGGGGAATATCCACGGTCAACGGCAGCGTGCGGGTCGGACGCGAAGTGATTGCCAGCGGCGGCGTGGACACCGTCAACGGCGGCATCTTCCTGGACCGTGGTACCCAGATCGACGGCAGCCTTGAAACCGTCAACGGCAGCATCGGCCTGGTCGAAACGCGCGTGGCGCGCGGCATCGAGACCGTCAACGGAGACATCACCGTTGGCGTGGGCTCGCAGGTGGAGGGCGGGATCGAGGTCAAGAAACCGAACTTCAACCTGTCGCTGACGCCCGGCCGCAAGCCGCGCGTGATCATCGGCCCGAACGCGTCGGTCAACGGACCGCTGCAGTTCGAGCGCGAGGTCACCCTGTACGTGCACCGCACGGCCCGCGTCGGACCGGTCAGTGGCGCGGTGGCCGTTCCCTTCGATACCGACACCGCGCCGCAGGATTGATATTGTGGCTGCTGGTGCCGCGCGCACCCGCCTTTCCCGTTCCAGGAACCGATGATGCCCCGCAAACTTCTGTTGTGCCTTGCCGCTGCCGCTGCGTTGACCGCGTGCAAGGGCGAATCCGCCGCGCCCACCGCGGCCCCCGCCACCGACGCGGCACCGACCGCGCCGGGCCATGCGTTCTCGCCCGAGATCAATGCCGGCGACTTCGCCGAGCTGGTCAAGACCCTGGCCTCGGATGAGTTCGAAGGCCGTTCGCCGGGCAGCAAGGGCGAAGAGTTGACCGTCAATTACATCCGCGACCAGATGCAGCGCATCGGCCTGCAGCCGGGCAACGGCGACAGCTGGTTCCAGGACGTGGCGATGACCGAGACCACCGCCGATGAGTCGACCGTGCTCAAGCTGGACCAGGCGGGCAAGACCCGCGAGCTGAGGTTCGGCACCGACATGGTGATCGGCACCCGCAGCGGCCAGCCGGAGGTGAAGGTCCAGGACAGCGATCTGGTGTTCGTCGGCTACGGCGTGGACGCACCGGAGCAGAAGTGGAACGACTATGCCGGCCAGGACTGGAAGGGCAAGACGGTCGTGATGTTCGTCAACGACCCGGGCTTCCACGTCAACGACGAGAAGCTGTTCGACGGCAAGCGCATGACCTATTACGGGCGCTGGACCTACAAGTTCGAGGAGGCCGCACGCAAGGGCGCTACTGCCGCACTGATCGTGCACGACACCGCCGGTGCGTCGTACGGCTGGGATGTGGTCAAGAACTCGTGGGCCGGCCCGCAGTATGACCTGCCGGCCAAGGATGATCCGGAAGCGCGCCTGCCCGCACAGGGCTGGTTGAGCGCCGAGGCCGCGCGTCAGCTGTTCGCCGAGGCCGGCCTGGACCTGGACAAGGCCTACAAGGATGCCAGCAAGCGCGGCTTCAAGCCGGTCCCGCTGAAGGCCAAGGTCTCCTTCGACCTGAAGAGCACCATCGCCGAGAAGAAGTCGCGCAACGTGGTCGGCGTCCTGCCCGGCAGCAAGCGCGCCGACGAGGCCGTGCTGTACATGGCGCACTGGGATCACCTGGGCAAGCACGAGGGTGAGCAGGGCGACAACATCTACAACGGTGCCGTCGACAACGCGACCGGCGTGGCCGGCATCCTGGAAGTCGCTGACGCGATGGTCCACCAGCAGCCGGCACCGGAGCGTTCGGTGGTGTTCCTGGCGGTGACGCTGGAAGAGTCCGGCCTGCTCGGCTCGAAGTACTACGTCAGCCACCCGACCTTCCCGCTGGACAAGATCGCCGGCGTGATCAACATCGATGCGATGTCGGTGGCCGGCCGCGCCAAGGACATGACCGTGACCGGTTTCGGCAGCTCCGAGCTGGAGGACATCCTCAAGCCGCTGGCCGCGAATCAGGGCCGCACCCTGCACGGCGAGACCGCGGTACAGAGCGGCTTCTACTTCCGTTCGGATCATTTCAACTTCGCCAAGGCGGGCGTGCCGGCGCTGTATGCCGACGGTGGTGAGGATCTGCGCGACGGCGGTGTCGAGGCTGGCCGCAAGGCGGCCGAAGACTACGGCAGCCACCGTTACCACGGCCCCAAGGATGAGTTCGATCCGGCCACCTGGAAGCTGGACGGCACGGTCGAGGACCTGCAGCTGCTGTACGGGGTTGGCAAGGAACTGGCCGGCGGCGATCGTTGGCCGAACTGGTACGAAGGCAATCCGTTCAAGGCGGCACGCGATGCGATGATGAAGGGCAAGGGCGCTGAGGCGCCGGCCGCGGAGTCTGCGCGCTGAGCGGTCGTTCTAGCTGATGTGATCTCTGTTTCATGAAAACGGCGCCTTTCGGGGCGCCGTTTTTTTGGGTCTTTTCCTCCCCGCGTGGCGAGTGTGGGCGAGCTGTGCGTCTCTCCAAGTGCAGCGGCGGCTGGGTTGGTCGGGCGTTGGGCCGCGATACCCTTGCCGGCGAATGTCCCCCGGGGTCGGCCTGTGGCCGCCCCCTCCTCCTTGATTTCGCCCACAAGGGCATCGCGACCCACGTGTGGAGACCACTGGCGCCGCCCAGCAGCAGCGCGACAGCGAGTGCCGGGATTGATCTGGTGAGTCCGCACACAGCACGCGAAGCCTCGTAGCGGCCGGTAGGCGCTTGGGCAAAATCAAGGAGGAGGGCGTCGCCATCAGGCGGCGGCCGGGGGACATTTGCCGAGGGGCCTGCCGGTCGCTACGGGGCCCTTACGCTCGCGGAAGATGCAAGCGGAGACGCCACCATTCCCAAAAACGCAGAACTACCCAGCGAGACCCGCCGCACTGGCTGCATGACCGAGCTCATCTGCTGTGGCACGTGAAATGAGACGCTCCCATCCGTTGGGAGAAGGACAAAAAAAACCCCGCTGCGTGAGCAGCGGGGTTTTGGGTGTAAACCCTGGCGATGACCTACTCTCGCATGGCTTAGGCCACACTACCATCGGCGCAGCTGCGTTTCACTTCCGAGTTCGGGATGGGATCGGGTGGTGCCACAGCGCTGATTTCACCAGGGAGACGGTTGGAGCAGCGCGATGCGCCAGCTCAGCAGAGGTCTCTTCCGAGAAACAGATACCTGCAAAAACCAGGTGCCTGCAATAAAAGAAAACCCCGCTGCGTGAGCAGCGGGGTTTTCGGGTAAAAACCCTGGCGATGACCTACTCTCGCATGGCTTAGGCCACACTACCATCGGCGCAGCTGCGTTTCACTTCCGAGTTCGGGATGGGATCGGGTGGTTCCACAGCGCTAATTTCACCAGGGAGACAGTTGGAGCGTCGCCATCCTAAGGAACGGATAAGGCGCCTGCCTCTCGTAAGTCTTGTGACGTAGCGTGCACTTGGGATCTATCGACATGTCATGTCGGCCAAGGCAACTTGAGGTTATATGGTCAAGCCACACGGATCATTAGTATCAGTTAGCTCAATACATTGCTGTACTTACACACCTGACCTATCAACCACATAGTCTATATGGTTCCTTCAGGGGGCTTGTGCCCCGGGAGATCTCATCTTGAGGCGCGCTTCCCGCTTAGATGCTTTCAGCGGTTATCGCTTCCGAACATAGCTACCCGGCAATGCCAATGGCGTGACAACCGGAACACCAGAGGTTCGTCCACTCCGGTCCTCTCGTACTAGGAGCAGCCCCTCTCAAATCTCCAACGCCCATGGCAGATAGGGACCGAACTGTCTCACGACGTTCTGAACCCAGCTCGCGTACCACTTTAAATGGCGAACAGCCATACCCTTGGGACCGACTACAGCCCCAGGATGTGATGAGCCGACATCGAGGTGCCAAACACCGCCGTCGATATGAACTCTTGGGCGGTATCAGCCTGTTATCCCCGGAGTACCTTTTATCCGTTGAGCGATGGCCCTTCCATACAGAACCACCGGATCACTAAGTCCTAGTTTCCTACCTGCTTGATCCGTCGATCTTGCAGTCAAGCACGCTTATGCCTTTGCACACAGTGCGCGATGTCCGACCGCGCTGAGCGTACCTTCGAGCTCCTCCGTTACTCTTTAGGAGGAGACCGCCCCAGTCAAACTACCCACCATACACGGTCCCCGATCCAGATTATGGACCTAGGTTAGAACGTCAAGCACGACAGGGTGGTATTTCAAGGATGGCTCCACCACAGCTAGCGCCATGGTTTCATAGCCTCCCACCTATCCTACACAGACGAACTCAACGTTCAGTGTAAAGCTATAGTAAAGGTTCACGGGGTCTTTCCGTCTTGCCACGGGAACGCTGCATCTTCACAGCGATTTCAATTTCACTGAGTCTCGGGTGGAGACAGCGCCGCTGTCGTTACGCCATTCGTGCAGGTCGGAACTTACCCGACAAGGAATTTCGCTACCTTAGGACCGTTATAGTTACGGCCGCCGTTTACTGGGGCTTCGATCAAGAGCTTCGCCTTGCGGCTGACCCCATCAATTAACCTTCCAGCACCGGGCAGGCGTCACACCCTATACGTCCACTTTCGTGTTTGCAGAGTGCTGTGTTTTTGATAAACAGTCGCAGCGGCCTGGTTACTGCGGCCCTCTTCAGCTATAGCTCGCATGAGCCACCAAAAAGGGCGCACCTTCTCCCGAAGTTACGGTGCCATGTTGCCTAGTTCCTTCACCCGAGTTCTCTCAAGCGCCTGAGAATTCTCATCCTACCCACCTGTGTCGGTTTACGGTACGGTCTGCGTAAGCTGAAGCTTAGGAGCTTTTCCTGGAAGCGTGGTATCAGTGACTTCGTCTTAAAGACTCGTCTCGGTGCTCGGTCTTAAAGGATCCCGGATTTGCCAAAGATCCAAACCTACCGCCTTTCCCCCGGACAACCAACGCCGGGTACACCTAACCTTCTCCGTCCCTCCATCGCACTTACGCGAGGTGCAGGAATATTAACCTGCTTCCCATCGACTACGACTTTCGTCCTCGCCTTAGGGGCCGACTCACCCTGCGCCGATTAACGTTGCGCAAGGAAACCTTGGGCTTTCGGCGTGCGGGTTTTTCACCCGCATTATCGTTACTCATGTCAGCATTCGCACTTCCGATACCTCCAGCAGACTTCTCAATCCACCTTCAACGGCTTACGGAACGCTCCTCTACCGCGTACATATAAATATGCACACCCCAAGCTTCGGTTCACTGCTTAGCCCCGTTAAATCTTCCCCGCAGACCGACTCGACCAGTGAGCT